>JBKCGB010000185.1:0-29003 GCA_046303375.1 Roseiflexaceae bacterium | reverse complement strand
TCCCGTCCAAAAAGGTACGCGCCTGTGTGCAACGCACAACAGACGCGGTATGGTGACTATCGAGTTGGCAATCTTACATGACGATTTTTTTGACTGATTCAACCACATCAGTGGCGCTACTCGCTTTGCGTGCTGGTTTGGTGGCGCTACTCGCTTTGCGCGCTGGTTTGGCGGTGCTACTCGCTTTGCGTGCTGGTTTGGCGGTGCTACTCGCTTTGCGTGCTGGTTTGGTGGTGCTACTCGCTTTGCGTGCTGGTTTGGCGGTGCTACTCGCTTTGCGAGTTGGTTTGGTGGCGCTACTCGCCGTGCGAGTTGGTTTGGCGGTGCTACTCGCGGTGGTTGGATCAAAATTGGCCACTTCTGCCAAATCATTAACAAGATAATCGCATTGTGGATAGCGATTACAGCCATAAAACGGGCGGCCAAACTTGCCACGACGGGCAAGTAGTTGTCCTTGTGTACATTTAGGGCACGACACCCCAGTTGGTTCCGGCGGGGCAACCGGTTTGCCATCACGTCCAATCTTGCGTGTACCGCGGCATTCGGGGTACTTGGTGCATGCCAAAAAGTTACCAAAGCGTCCTTTGCGCATCACCATGGGGCCAGCACAAATATCGCAGGTCACATCAGGGACAACGGTGAGTTCACCATCATCACTCCGCCCTTTGAGTGCAATGCGACCGTGTTCATCGCGGCTAAAATCGCTAGTAAATTGGCACTCTGGGTAGCGGTTACACCCCACGAATTCACCTTGGCGCCCAAAACGTACTATCAGCATACCGCCATCACATTTGGGGCAAGGCAAACCGGTACCGACGTCCACACGGTCCCCCGTATTTGCCACGATAGCCGCATTAAACGGCTCATAAAATGAGCGCACCACCGGAACCCACGGCATATTCCCCTCTGCGATCGTATCGAGGCGTTTTTCAAGATCCGAGGTGAATTCATAGTCAACGATATTTGCAAAATCCTGCACCAACAAGTCATTCACTGTGCTGCCAAGGACTGTGGGGACAAACCGTTGATTCTGTAGCTCCACATATTTGCGATCTACGATGGTCGCAATCGTTGGTGAGTATGTCGAGGGGCGCCCAATGCCGAGACGTTCGAGTTCTTTGATGAGGCTCGCATCACTATAGCGTGGTGGTGGCTCGGTAAAGTGCTGGTTGGGAGTGAGTGTCTTGAGCATGAGTGGCTCAGCAACAGCCAGGAGTGGCAGGCGGCGTTCGCTGTCTTCGTCTTCTTCGCCATCGTCGAGGCTCACGTTGTAGACGGCCAAAAACCCTGGCACTTTGAGCACTGACCCTGTGGCACGAAACGTGTATGGGGCTGGGGTTGCCAGGGTCTTACCAGCAGCAATATCCACGGTCATGCTATCAAAGATGGCTGGAGCCATCTGACTCGCAACAAAGCGCTTCCAGATCAAATCGTACAAGCGCGACTGGTCATGGCTGAGATGGGTTTTGAGTGTCGCTGGCATGCGATGTACTGCAGTAGGTCTGATGGCTTCGTGTGCTTCTTGGGCGCCACGTGCCTTAGTCGTATAGGTGTTTGGTTTGGCAGGCACTGCATCAGCGCCATATTGTGTTTGAATAAAGGCGCGTGCTTCTTGTTGGGCATCCTGCGACACGTTGACACTATCGGTACGCATGTAGGTGATTAACCCGACAGTCCCTTCGCTGCCCAAGTCGATGCCCTCGTATAGTTGCTGGGCCACTATCATGGTTTTTTTGGCCGAAAAGCCCAACTTGCGTGAGGCTTCTTGTTGCATGGTACTCGTAGTAAAGGGCGGAGCCGCATTACGCCGTTTATCACTGCGTTTGACATTGGCGACCTGCCACTGGGCATCGGTCAAATCTGCCACGATTTGGTTGGCGTGGCTAGCATTCGCAATATCAAATTTGTCGAGCTTGCGCCCTGCAATTTCAATGAGACTAGCACGGAACGGGGTTGACTTTGCTTTCTGTTGAAGCAAATCGGCTTCAATGCTCCAGTATTCTTGTGGCACAAATGCTTGAATTTCACGTTCACGTTCGACCACTAACCGGACCGCCACAGACTGGACACGCCCCGCCGAAAGACCACGGCGCACCCGTTTCCACAAGACACGTGAAAGCCGATACCCAACCAAACGATCAAGGATACGGCGTGCCTGTTGGGCATCGACCAAGGACATGTCGATGTCGCGTGGGCGTTCAATGGCCTGTTTTACCGCATTCGGTGTAATTTCAGTGAATGTGACACGATGAATGGGTGTCTTTTTGGGAATATTGATAGCCTGCACAATATGCCATGCGATGGCTTCACCTTCGCGATCAGGGTCCGTGGCCATATAGACGGCACTTGCAGCTCGGGCGGATGTGCGTAGCTGTGACACGACCTGCTCTTTGTCGGGCATGATGACATAGGTAGGAGCAAAATCATGCTCAACATCAATGGATTCGTTTCCTTCGGGTAAATCGCGTACATGGCCAACAGATGCGAGGACACGATAGCCAGCACCGAGATATTTCCCAATGGTTTTGGCCTTGGCCGGTGATTCAACGATAACCAATTTATCGGACATGCAGGTATTCCTTGATGCTGAGGACGCACACTACAGGGGTAGTAGCAGAATACTACACACTATATGGGTAGTATCGCATCATTGTCAAGCAATTCAGTGTATCAGTACCAGATTGCCACAAAATACCATCACAAATGCATATCAGTTACAATACCTCGCAGGGAATATTCATACAATGGGGTTGCGTGTGTCGATTTTATATTTGTTGCTTGCACTAGTAGTAGTCACACTGACAGGATGGCCTATCCGCGCATGGCGAGGTGCACATGACAACGGGGTCGACACATTGTTTCAGGCAGCCATCACTGGTGCAGTTGTACACGGTGGTATTGCGGTTGCCCTGGCTGCCATTGGCGTATTTTCGCTACCACTCCAGCTTGGCATCACATCCGTGATAGTTGTCCTAGCCATCGTACGATGTCGACAGCAACACATCTCGATGCGTATCCCCACCATCACCACCAGTGAGCGGATGCCGGTGATGGTCGCCGCTGGGGTACTGCTCGTAGCCATCATCCTTTCTGGTACTCCGAGTGAGGTCATTCTGGGTGGTCGAGATGCGGGAATCTACGCCAATACGGGTATCATGATTGCCCGCACAGGCAGTATTCGCCAGTACGACCCGCTTGTTGCTGATCTGGCACAGCGACGCAACCAAGAGAGCGATGCAGCACAAGGCTGGAGCAATTTACTCGGTGTACAATCAGGCATGCGCTTTATGTCGTCACGGATGCGGCTGGCAGGCTTGTTTATCAGTGAATCAAACGCCATAAACGGCGAATATACGCCACAATTTTTGCATCTGTTTCCTGCATGGATTGCCATTTTTGCGAGTCTGTTCGGCATTCAATATGCATTATTGGCAACTGGATTTGCAGGAGTGCTGGGTATCTGGAGTGTGGGGATGGCAGGGCGAGCCATGCATTCACCATGGCTCGGGGTCATTGCAATGGTGTTGCTCACCCTCAACAGCGTCCAAATCTGGTTTAGTCGCTATCCCATGTCAGAAACAACCGCACAGTGGCTCATTTTTGTGGTCATTTATGGCATGGCGCGAATAGCGCAACGCCCACAACCACACGATGCCACCTATGCTGCACTGCTTGCGGGAGCCGCAGCCGGTCAACTCATTCTGACGCGCCTCGATTTCGTGTTCGTGGTTGCCCCACTCATGGCATGGATGTTGTGGCGCTGGGTCACACAGCGCTTCGACAATTCATTACGGTGGCTCATGGGCGGGTTGGTCATCTGTGGCATACACGGCGTGGTACACTTGCTCACTATTTCCAAGAATTATTTCATTGATACCTTTTTTGCGCTCTTCCAAAAAAGTGCCCTCACGGCACTTGCCATCTTTCCATTCTTGACGCCGACCTTACAACGCGTCTTTCTCGTGCGTCCCTGCTCACCGCTCACCATGCAACCGTGCCCGGGTGAGAGTATTGCCGACGCGCCGTGGCGCTACGGGCGCATTGGTGTGGAATTTGTCGCGTTAATCGGCATTGTGGCTCTCATTTGGGTCATCCGCACCCGTACCACTGTACCGACACGCATACTAGCGTGGCTCACACCATGGTATCAACCAGCACTGCGTGTCGCAGCGATCGCCAGCCTCGTCATCGTCGCATATGCCTACGTTATCCGCCCACAAATCTTGACACCGACGGTTATTGCAGATGCACCGGCGTGTCTGAGTGCCACACAGCGTAGCACCCCGACAGACTCATGTCTGGTGTTACAAGGGTATATTGGGGCACCAATTGCCCCACCCATGCATGCAGACATCATCTCTCAAGGGTTGAGTCGCATCCTGCAGTTGCTGCGTGGGCAAGACCAAACAGTCGAGCCGCTACGTGACATGTATGCGAATTCGATGGCCAATTTGGTACGCATCGGCTGGTATATCTCGCCCATCGGGATTCTGGCAAGTGCCATCGGGCTGGCACTCTGGTTGTGGCATGGACTCACCCGACGCGATTGGTTTTTTATGGTGGTCACCTTGGCCACCGCCATCGTGTTTATTCAACTGAGCTACGGCACCAGTGCGCAAACCTATATTTACATCATGCGCCGTTATTTGCCCACCATCTACCCGGGGCTCGCATTGTTGAGTGCGTATGCGATTGTGGTAATCTGGAATACACAGTGGTGGCGTCGCCTCATCAGTGGCGGTACCACTGCGGTGCTCGTACTCTTTCTCATCGCTACCATGCGTCCCGTGCTACAAATTCCCGAGTATGCGGGCGCTATTAGTCAAGTAGCAACCATAGCAGCTACCAGTACCCAGCGCGATGTGGTACTGATCCGCGGCGGCGCCCCCAGTTATGTCATGGCGCGGGATGCCAGCGATGTCATCGCGCTGCCGTTGGCCGCCATCCATGGGCGTGAAGTGTTTAGTGTGCGCAGTCAATACCCAGACAACTATGCCCGCGACCTCGCCACGTTGTACCAGCGGTGGATGAATCAAGATCGCCGCATCTTCTTTCTGTTGGGAGCCAACGGTGCACTCTGGATTCCAGGGATGTCGTTCGTCAAACAAGAGCCCATCACCTTTGTGGTACCGGAGTTTTCGCAGCTCCTCAATCAAAAACCCGCATCAGTGGGACAGCTCGCAGTCACCTACCAACGCTACGAGCTGGTCCGTGGTGATGCACCACTCGCAACACGCATTGACGTCAGCGATACGGCATCCCAAGTCGGCGGGTTTTATACGCAAGAAACAATCAAGGGGCGTACATTTGCCTGGACAACTGGACGAGCTGTATTGCGTTTTGATGCACCACCAGCGCCACGCCCATTGACACTACGTGTCTCAGCAGGGAGTCGCCCTGCACTGCTCGGGGCTGCCAAAGTATGCATCGATGTGGCCGCGCAGGTGATTCCACAAACCGATGCCAATACCACATGGCAAGAACTCGATTGTATGGACCTGGTCAGCACCGCCATCCAAACAATCTCAGTCACGGTACCTGTCATCGATACATCTGCCAGCAATGCGACCGGTGCCATACTTGTCAAACTACGGAGTGTGCCGTGGGTGATGGCCGAAGTCGACCCGTTGCAGCACGATCGTCGACCACTGGGCATTCAATTTCTTGGTGCCGATTTTGCATCACCCTAGTCAGGAAGGCGTCTCGATGCGTGACCGTTTCAATGCACTCTCATACATCCATCTCGCGCTACTGAGTGGCATTGGTTGGACCATCATTTATCTCACCACATTGACGCAGGTGCATACATTCGATGCACTGTCGTATATTTTTGATATATCACGCAAACCGTGGCAAGAAAGTTTTCATCCACACCACCTCGCCTACGGCCCAGTCGGCGTGTTTGCCACATGGGTGGCACAGGGTGGCGATGCAGCCATTGTGATGCAACAAATCAACGCCCTGGCCGGGGCTGCCGGAGTAGCACTGTTTGTGGCCATCGTGGGGCGCCGCTGGCATCGCCATGACCTCAGTCTGCTTGCTAGTCTTGCGCTCGGCGGCAGTTACGCCTTTTGGTACTATGCCGTCGAAGTCGAAGTCTATACGTTGGCCGCCTTTTTTTTGCTGTGGATGGTGTGGCTCGTCGATGATGCCCGCCCCATGCACAGCGGACGGGCATGTCTGCTCGGCATTGCCTGGTGTGGCGCCGTGTTGTTTCACCAAACCAACGTGCTGATGCTCATCCCGCTGGCGGTCAGCGCCGGCGCCGATATCCGCCACCACCCACGGCAATGGCGGCCATGGTTGATTGTTGCACTCGTTGCAGGTGGGCTGGTTGTAGTCGCCTATTCGGTGGTAATGGTTGCGGTTAGTGGATTTCGTGATGTAGCACAGATACGAGCCTGGCTCTTTCATTATGCTGATACCGGTTGGTGGGGTGGGCGCGGCACGGTGGTAGACCTCGCATCCGGCATCAGTTACACGATATCTGCCTACAACGGTGGGTGGCTGCTACTCAGCGCGTTGCTCATCGGCATTAGGCGCATATATCGTCCCACAGACCGAGATTGGTGGCTGGTTGCGTGGATTCTCTGCTATGGCAGCTTCTTTTTTTGGTGGGAACCTGACAACATTGAGTTTTGGATTGCATTGATCCCTGCCTGTGTGTTGCTGTGGGGTGCCGTGCTTGCCACCATGCCACCATGGCACTGGCGCCTGTGTGTGGCGTTGGGGCTAGCGGGCGGGCTGGTCGTTGCCAATTACCACGCTATCACCATGCGTGGCGATGCACGCCTTGATTTGCAACGTGATATTGCCCGTGCAGTGGCCGCACAAAGTCAACCAGCCGATCTGCTGCTCATACCCGATGGACTGCAAGAGCTCTATCTGCCCTATTACGAGCAGCGAAGCCAATTTTTGTCGGTCAATGCCCTGATGACCCAATACGGTCAGTGGTCGGATGCATGCATACAGTTACAGGGAGCACTCGAACGCACCCAACAGGCTGGTGCTGCGATAGTGATTGCTGAGGATTTTCTTACGCCATCGTATACCATGCAACAGCGCTTTAACATCGAACGCACTGTCGTACAACGCTGCCTGGCACTCCAATATGCATACATGCAACCGTTGCCGTTTGCGAAACCGATCCCGACACACTACCAAATCCCACGCCCCGTGGTACAACTCGATGCGGGGATGTGGCGCAATCTATCACGAGCACCACTCGGCTGGCAACTCACCAATGCGCGGACCATATCAACGACCGCCTGGCAGCTTCGTGTGGGGAGCGACCCTGCACTGGTGTCGCCGATCCTCGATATGCCACTCCCACGCTATATTGGCATCCGTATGCAGGCCGATAGCACCGCAGATGGCAGCGCACAACTGTTTGTCACAGACCAAATCAACCAATTCAACGAAACCCATGCACTACGCTGGGAGCTTAAACCAGGCATGCATGAATACATCATTGACTTGCAACAACTCACTACCCCACCCACACGCCTCGTGCAACTGCGACTCGATCCCGTGGCCGAAGGTGCAAACGGCACTGTGACCATATCGGGCATCTGGGTACCGTAAAACGCATCTCAGTGATGCTACGTTTTACTACCTTGCATTATTTAATACCTTGTGATATAGTATTGTAAAATATCACGGTATACTTATAGATAAAGGTATGGAGGGTATGATGACAAACCGTTTATTACTCAGTATATGTGTCGCATGGACAATCCTCATGTGGATGCCACTCACCACGATACAAGCAGCCGAACAGCAGGGATTTGTGCCAGGAGCTTGCCTCGCAGATGCTGATATCCCAGAAGATCGCGCCTACGAATGTGGTGTAGTCACGGTACCACTCTACGCAGACAACCGCACAGCGGGTGTGGTAGAGCTGCCAATCATGATTATCCGCAGTGAGACACCGAATAGCAATTTGCCGTTGTACCTGCTCCAAGGCGGTCCTGGTGGCGATACGATTGATACGTTCAGCACTTCGATAACCGAAGCAGATAGCGTATTGCCCCGCGACCGCGATATGGTCTTTTTCGAACAGCGTGGTACGACGTTGAGCAAACCGAGCCTCAATTGTCCAGAAATCCATGAAAACGACATTGCAAACCTAGATAAAGACTTGAGTGACGATGAGTCCGAAGCGCTCAGTCAGACGGCGTGGCAGGCATGTGTGACCCGCTTGAACGATGAAGGTGTCGACCTTGCTGCATTTAACAGTCTGGCCAATGCAGGTGACGTGGCAGCGATTGCACAGATTCTGGGGCACGAGCGCATCGATTTGTATGGGGTGTCGTATGGCTCGCTGCTGGCACAACACGTGGTTGAGCGCTACCCGAATCTCGTGCATGCCGTGATTCTCGATGGTGTTGTCCCCAAAGATCGTGAGCCAAACTACGAATACTATGTATCCAAAGACGCTGCATTCAACAATATGTTTGCAGATTGTGCGGCTGATGCGGACTGCAACGCACACTACCCCAATTTGAAGCAAACGTATGTGGATGTCTACAATAAGCTCGAAGCAGATCCCATTACACTCGACTTAATCGATATTGAAACCGATAAATCGTATCCCACCTTAATCGATGGTGATTCATTTGAAGGGGTGGTTTTCCAACTGCACTACGACAGTGAATTCGTCACCTACTTGCCGATGTTTATCACGCAAGTCGCCAACGAAGAGTATACGGTATTTAAAATGCTCACTGCGTTCATCGTTTTTTATGACTCAATCAGTGAAGGCATGTACAGAACAACCACATGTAGCGAAGAGAAACTACCACAAGCAGCAGAAATCCTGATACCGCAGAATCCAATCATCCCTCTCGATGCAGACACACAGTCAACCAATGTTCAGTCGTATGCCAATATGTGTGCGGTTTTAGGGGTGCCTGCGCTTGATACCAAAGCAAATGATGCATTTACCACAGACACCCCAACGCTCCTGTTGTCGGGGCGCTATGACCCCATCACGCCTGCGAGCATGGGCGATACGGTCGCTAGCACATTGCCCAATGCAACCCACGTGGTATTCCCTAATGTATCTCATGGTGCGTTTATCGACAATGCGTGTGCGGCACAGATTGGCACCGCTTTCCTCGATAATCCACAGGACATCCCCAATCCATCGTGTGTGACCGATCAAAAAGTCACTTTTGTGACCCCGGATACGGTGGCTGAAACACCCTTCACCATTCAGCTGATCCGCCTCAACGAGTCCGTCTACATCCCGCTCGGGATCATGGCAACCGGGCTAATCGTGATGCTGATAGCAGCCGTGTTGCGGCCATTGGCATGGCTGATACGCGTTGTGTTCAGCAAACCACAGCCGACTGCGGCCACACGTTCATTGTTTGGCGTGCAATGGCTGATGATTGTGTCCACGCTAGTGTGGCTGGGATATGTGATCTATGTCTACTTCGACATCATCAATCCCGATGGGAATTACGGGTATCATTCATTCTTTGGCGTGCCTACGTCATACCATCTCGCTACCACAGGGTTGGCGTATGTGGTGGCCTTGGTGCTTGGTATCATACTGGCGCTGCGTGCTTTCCGCACACAAGAGGCATCACGTTGGACGTCAGTGACGACTAGCATTTTATTACTAACTGGTGTAGTATTAATAGGAATGATGCAAATTGTTGGTATCTTTGGGGGGTAGTCGTGGGCAAACGCGTGCGCATTGGTGTCGTACTATTGTGGTTTTTGCTAGTACTCCCACAGCAGGGGACAGCCCAGGAGCAGGAGACACCAATGCAGCACGACCAACGTGCTGCCATGCACAACAGCACACGTAGCGATATTGAGCATTATGGTGATGTACCCCGGTATCAGATTACCGGGGTCATCACCCCACAAACCCAGACCCTGCAGGCAACACAAAAATTGTTTTATGTCAACAAAAACACAGATCCCCTTGATCGGCTCTATTTCAGATTATTCCCCAATTTGGATGACATGGGGGGTGCGGTCGTCATCACCGCAGCCCGTATCAACGAGCAAGCGGTGCCGTTTACCAGCGAAGCGGGTGAGTATCTGGTGCGCATTGATTTGGCCGAACCCCTCGCAAGTGGTGCAACCATCGTCGTAGCGCTCGATTTTGCAACAACGATGCCATACAACAAGGGACAACAGTGGTATGGTGCCATGAATGACGACGGCGCATCGCTCTCGTTGGCGTCAGCATATCCGATCATAGCGAATTATGCGAATGGACGCTGGGAAACGGAAATTCCCGATACGAAAGGCGACATGGTCAATAGTCCTGTCGCACTCTACGATGTGACACTCACCGCACCGAGCAACTACAGTATTGTGACGACTGGCACAACTACGCAGATAACCAAAAACGGTGACACACAAACAATCCACGTCGTCAGTGGCTTGCAGCGCGATTTTACCCTCGTGGCCACCACCCTACCACGGGTTAGTGGCAGTATTGATGGCACCCGCATTAACGTGTATTACCCGACAGGGAACATCCGCGGCGGGCGCTTGGCACTTAAGTTTGCGCGGCAGGCAATACAGCTGTTCAACGTCAAATTTGGGCAATATCCATACAACGAGCTCGATATCGTGGCCGTCGATGCTGGTACATTTTATGGAGTCGAGTATCCCGGTCTGACTCTGATACGACGGGACTTGTTTGCAACATCGTGGCTACTCGAAAGCATTATTGCGCACGAAATTGCCCATCAGTGGTTTTACAACGTCATTGGCAATGATGTGCAACAGCATGCCTGGGTCGATGAAAGTCTGGCAACGTATGCGCAGGTCATCTACCGTGAGGCGGTATGGGGGCAACCTGCTGCCAAAATCGAGGGCGATGATTGGGTGGTGCGCTACGAACGCCTCAAAACACGCAACGCTGATGGTCCCATCGCACGCCATATGCGTGATTTTACCCTGTACACGTACAATGTGCTGGCCTATGACAAAGCTGCATTATATCTGGCCGCACTCCGTGCGCAAATCGGCGATGATGCGTTCTTTGCTGCTTTGCAGCGCTACTACCACGATAATCGCTATGCATATGTTGATAGTAGTGCGTTGACCAATGCCATCCAGCAGACGTGCAACTGCGACATCCAACCACTCTATGCCTCGTGGGTGCTGGCACGCTAGTAGGATGAACGAATTCATACAATAGACGGCATTTGTGTTATATTTATCTGCACAAAAGGAGTGCCGTCATGCATATGTCTCGGCTTATTTCACTCGTATGGGTAGGGATTATCCTGTGTGCATCGTTCCAGTTCATGGTACGCGCAGCCACCGGCACAGTGACCGATCAACAGGCAGCCATGCATACCAGCGCGCGCAGCGACGTGACACGACATGCAACTGTGCCTCGTTATCAGATTGTGGGTACCGTGGACCCCAGCAAACGTACCTGGCAGGGCACGCAAACACTCATTTTCACCAATCAAACCGGTGCAGCGCTACGCACCATCTACTTCAGACTGTATGCCAATCTCCCCGATATCGGTGCGAGCATCACACTCAGCAACGCGAGTATCAACGGCAACAAAACGTCGGTCAAATACGAAGCGAATCGCTTTTTGGCACGGCTCGATGTCAGCACCCCTATTGCAGCCAATGCCAGCGTCACCGCTGTCGTGAATTTCACCACCACTGCGGCCAACAACGGTGGTACAGACGTATATGGCACGCTCAATAGCGATGGACAGACAGTTGCCCTCGCAATGGCGTATCCCCTGCTCGCCATCAATACCAATGGCACGTGGGATACGACGGTCCCCGATACGACCGGCGACATCATCACGAGTGCAGTGGCATTCTACGATGTGACTGTGACCGCACCGCGCACATACGCCGTGGTGGGCACCGGGACCGCACTGAGTACAAGTACCTCCGGTACCAATCAGACGGTCCGCATCGTGAGTGGGTTACAACGCGATTTTGCCTTGGCCGTCAGCAAACTTTCCAGCGTCAACGCTACTGTAGATGGCACCAAAATCAGCGTCTATTACCCGCATGGCAACCGCACGGGTGGGCAGGTCACACTGACATACGCCAGTCAAGCGTTGCGTACCTTTAATGGTCTGTATGGGCAATACCCCTACAACGAGCTCGATATTGTCACCGTGGATGCTGGTTCTTTTGAAGGGATTGAATTGCCCGGATTTGTACTCATCGAGCAGGCCTTTTTCAATGAATCGGCCGATTACGAAAGCCTGATTGTGCACGAAGTCGCCCATCAGTGGTTCTATGGTGTCATCGGCAACGACGTACAAAATCACGCCTGGGTCGACGAAGGAATGGCCAGCTACAGCCAAGTCCTCTACCAAGAAACGGTCTATGGCACACAGGCTGGCATCGACGAAAAACGTATCTTTGTCGATGATTATGCGGCACTCAAAGCCAAGAAAAAAGATGGCGTCGTCGATCGCCCCATCAGCACCATGAGCGACACCCAGTACAGCACATTGAGCTATTCCAAGGCGGCGTTGTACGTGGATGCGATTCGGAGCAAAATCGGCACCAAGGCATTCAATGCGGCACTCAAGAGCTACTACACCACCAATCGCTATGCACTAGTAGATGGCAGCGCATTTGTGCGTGCCGTACAAAAAAGTTGCAGTTGCGACATCCAACCACTCTACAACAAGTGGATTCTCGCCAAATAGGAACCCGTGCGCTGGCAATCCTCATCTATAATGGGGCTAATAAATGATTGCAGTCGGAGGGACACAGATGCGTGATACACCACGGGCGTTTTTGTTGGCAGGTACGCCCCATACAAGCACCGATCACTATACCGTGACCTGCCCATACGACCAGCAAGTGGTCAGTATAGTGTCACGGGCGAGCGCTGCACACCTCGACCAAGCCATTGCAGCCGCCACACATGCCTTTGCCCAAACCCGTGCCTTGCCGGCACATGCGCGTGCCCGTATGCTACGCCAAGTGGCACACGGCATCGAACAGCACAACGATGAGTTTGCTCGTGTGATTGCACTCGAGGCAGGCAAACCGATTGTACAGGCGCGCGGTGAAGTGCAACGTGCCATCACCACCTTTCTCACTGCTGCCGACGAATGTAGCCAGAGTCACGACGAAGTATTGCGCCTCGACCGTGCCGTGGGTGGCGAAGGGCGACATGCCGTGGTACGACGCTTTCCAATTGGGCCAATTGGGGCGATTTCTCCGTTCAACTTCCCACTGAATCTCGTGGCCCACAAAGTGGCGCCTGCGCTGGCGGCTGGGTGCCCCGTGGTGCTCAAGCCAGCCTCACAGACCCCGAGTGCGGCGTTGTTACTCGGCGAGCTGATTGTGGCGGCAGGATGGCCGGCAGGTGCAATCAGTGTGCTCCCCATGCATAGTCGCGATGCCAATGCCCTCATCGAAGATGAGCGGCTGGCAATGTTGACATTCACTGGCTCACCTGCAGTCGGCTGGTCGCTCCGTGCTCGTGCAGGGCGCAAGCGGGTGACACTCGAACTCGGTGGGAATGCGGGAGTGATTGTGCACGACGATGCCAACATCGCTGATGCGGCAGCACGGTGTGTAGCCGGTGGCTTTAATTATGCGGGGCAGAGCTGCATCAGCGTGCAACGGATTTTTGTGCAGGCCACCGTCTACGATGCATTCGTGCACCACCTGGTTGCTGGCGTACAAAAATTAGTGGTGGGACATCCACTCGACGAGACGGCACATTTAAGTGCACTTATTAATCCAGGAGAAGCCCAGCGCATCAATGCATGGTTTAGCGAGGCGCAGGCTGCTGGTGCCGTATTTCTCACTGGTGGGACAGTACACGACGGGGTCGTACAACCGACCATCATTGCCAACGCAGCTGCCACGCTCAATGTCAACTGCCGAGAAGTCTTTGCGCCAGTCGTCACGGTGCAGCCGTATGATAACTTTGATGCGGCGATTACGGCAGTCAACAACAGCGACTTCGGCTTGCAGGCTGCCGTCTTTACACGAGACATTGGGCGCATCTATGCGGCATACGACCAACTCGAGGTTGGCGGTGTCATCATCAACGACATGCCGACATGGCGCCTTGACCCCATGCCCTATGGTGGTGTCAAACATTCAGGCACCGGGCGCGAAGGTGTACGCTACGCCATCGAAGAGATGACCGAACCCAAATTAATGGTGATTAATCTGAGTTAGTGCAACCAAAGGATGACTCATCTCGTCAGAACAGTATGTCGTTCGACAGCTTTTGGTGGAACGGAGACAACCAATGAATGTACATACACGGTTTTATCGGCGGCGCAACGAATCCATGGTCGCTGGAGTCGCAAGTGGCATTGCGCGGGCCCTCGATGTTGATGCATGGGTCATCCGACTCATTTTTTTGATACTCGTTATCGGATTTGGCACCGGGGTATTGCTCTACTTCATTTTGTGGATGCTCATGCCCCTCGAAACACCCGGGATGATTGTAGAGCCGTATCCCTTTGATGCACCGGCAACCAATCGTAATCGCAGTCTTGTCGGCGTTGTGCTGATGCTGGTTGGTGTGTACATGCTCATCAATATCTTTGCACCACAATTATGGCGCTATGCCATCCCCGCCCTCTTGATTACTGGTGGTATCATCCTCTTTAGTCAAACCCGCGCCAAATAGCCACCAAACGCACACGGCGGGATTCCCTGTGAGGGAATCCCGCCGTGGTGTGTGTGTCGACACGCCTAACGCAAGGCGATGGTGAGGACCTCATCCATCGACGACACCGGGATGAGCTGGATCTCGTCACGGATGCGTTGTGGAATATCAGCAATATCCTTGGTGTTGGCCTGGGGCAAAATGAATGTCTTGATACCAGCCCGATGTGCTGCCAGCGTTTTTTCTTTCAGTCCACCGATTGGCAATACTTTGCCACGTAACGTGACTTCACCCGTCATGGCCACATCACGGCGCACCTTGCGGCCCGTCATGGCCGAGATGAGTGCGGTAGTCATGGTGATGCCAGCTGACGGGCCGTCTTTGGGGACAGCCCCCTCGGGGACGTGGATGTGGACGACATGGTCATCGAAGAAACTCGTTGACACACCCAACGATTCGGCCCGTGAACGTGCGTAGCTGACTGCAGCCTGGGCAGACTCTTTCATGACGTCGCCCAACTTGCCAGTAAGTTGTAATGCCCCCTTGCCATTGATAGTCAAGACCTCGATTGAGAGGGTCTCACCACCCACCGATGTCCAGGCGGCACCCGTGGCCACACCGACTTCGTCTTGTTCCTCGGCTTTGTCGTAGCTAAAGCGTTCCACGCCCAGGTATGTTTCGACGTCATTGGTATCGACATGAGTCAGTGGAGCTTCATGCTCAAGGGAAGCCACTTGGCGTGCTACTTTGCGACATATGCTGGCGATTTCACGCTCGAGCGAGCGCACACCCGACTCACGCGTGTAGGCGCGGATGACCTGCAAAATCGCCGCATCACTGATGGTCAATGTGCGCTCTGACAGACCATGTGCTTCACGTTGTTTGGGGACAAGAAATCGTATGGCGATACCGAGTTTTTCTTCTTCGGTGTAGCCACTCATCTCGATAATTTCCATTCGGTCACGGAGTGGTGCCGGGATGGTGTCGAGCTGGTTGGCGGTGGCAACAAAAACCACTTGCGACAAGTCAAACGGGATTTCGAGATAGTGATCTGAGAAGGTACCGTTTTGTTCGGGGTCGAGTACCTCGAGCAATGCTGAGGTTGGATCGCCACGAAAGTCTTGACCAACTTTGTCGATTTCATCGAGCACAAAGACAGCTGAACGGGATTTGGCCGTTTTCATGCCTTGGATGACACGCCCTGGCATGGCGCCAATGTAGGTGCGCCGGTGCCCGCGGATTTCGGCTTCGTCACGCACACCGCCGAGACTCATGCGCACAAATGTCCGCCCCAGCGCACGAGCGATTGAGCGCCCCAGCGACGTTTTGCCCACACCTGGAGGGCCAACCAGACACAAGATCGGAGAGCGCATATTGGTACCGACCAGTTTCCGTACCGCAATGTATTCCAGAATGCGCTCTTTGACTTTGTCGAGGCCATAATGGTCTTCATCGAGCACTTTTTGGGCTTCATCCATTTGGATAGCGTTGAGCTCTTCTAGGTTCCATGGCAATGTCATCAACCAGTCGATGTACGTACGAATAACCCCGGCCTCTGGGCTCCCCGGTCCCTGTTGGCTGAGACGCCGGTATTCGTGCATGGCCTGGTCACGCACGTAGTCGGGCGCCACCATGGCCTGGATTTTCTTTTTGAGGTCATCGACAGGGTCATCGAGCTCTTCGTCTTCGCCGAGTTCACGGCGAATCACACGAATCTGCTCACGCAGGAAGTATTCTTTCTGACTCTGGTCCAGAATATCCTTGGTATCCATTTGGATTTTCTGGCGGATTTTCATCAGCTCAAGATGGCGCGCCAACATGCGGTACACGATATGCAAGCGATTCAGGGGATCAAGCTCATTGAGCACCGCCAGGCGCTCTTTGAAATCGAAGGCAGGTGCATAGGTCACAATATCGGCGAGGTGCCCCGGTGTATCGATGCGGCGCACAAAAGCGACTGCTTCTTGGGGGACTTCGCCGAGGTGGTCGACGAACTCGTCGACCTGCTGTTTGACCGTCTCCATGAGTGCTTCGACATCCATGTTCATGATTACGGCATCACTAATCGTATGTGCAACCACCTGGTAGTAGGGGTCTACTTGCAACATGGTGTCAATCTGCGCCCGTTGTTGTCCTTCGAGGATGATGCGTGCAGTGCCATCTGGCAGTTTGATGAATTCTTCGAGGCGTGCCACCACACCCACGCTTGGGAGTGCAGGGGGAGTACCACTTTTGTAGCCTTCGATTTCTTCTTCGGGCACAAAAATCAGCAACACCGTTTGTTGCGCTTCCCACGCCACTTCAATCGCCTTAAACGATTTCCCCTGACCAATTTGCAGGGGCACGGTCATATTGGGCATGATGACCATCTCGCCGAGGACGACGAGTGGATACATCTGCGCGCCATTTGTGTTGTCCGTCACTGCGTCGGTCATGGTGTATTCCTATCAATCAAAAGTACATATGCTCTAGACGTGCACTGAGAGGGAAAAGTTGATGCGTCTATCCCACAGTTTCATTGTCGGTAAATACCGTACGTTTTGCAAATGAAAAAATACTAGAATTGTGTTATTTTTTGCGGTGGGGTAGTCAACCCACCCCACCGACGCACTCCATCCTTAACGGTAGTTCACAATCCGGATAAAGCTTTCCGCGACCAATGATGCCCCACCCACGAGTGCCCCATCGATGTCGGGTTGCGCCATCAGCTCATCCACGTTGTCAGGCTTCACACTGCCACCATATTGAATACGTACCGCATCAGCTGCGTCACCACCAATGCGCCGTAATTCGGCACGAATAGCAGCATGCATGGCTTGGGCATCGGCTGATGTGGCAGTCAAGCCGGTACCAATTGCCCACACCGGCTCATAGGCGACCACCACGTGTGCCAACTGCGCTGCCACACCCGCGAGTGCCCCTGCGATTTGACCGAGCACGACAGTTTCGGCACGCCCTGCTTCGCGTTCAGCGCGTGTTTCACCCACACACACGATGGGGGTTAATCCTGCGGCCAAGGCTGCAACCGTTTTGCGCGCAATAAGTGCGTCTGTCTCACCAAAGAGTTGGCGCCGTTCACTGTGACCGATGATGACATGCGTACACCCAATGTCGGTCAACATCCCCGGCGCAATCTCACCCGTAAAGGCTCCTTGTGCCTCGGGGTAGACATTTTGTGCGCCAACTGCTACCACACCACGTGGACGAGCAATTACCGCATTGAGTGCCGTAAATGTTGGACAGATCAATACCTCACGCCCTGCGGCTATACTCCCCAAACCGGCCACGATGGCATCAGTTAGAGCCACTGCTTCCGCAATTGTTTTGTGCATTTTCCAGTTACCAGCAATCAGTTTACGCCGCATGATGTTTCCTTTTTTGTAGAAAATTACGATACCCCGAATGCCATACGAATGATGGCACCCCACACCTGAATCAGCACATCCTGACGAGCCAACCCAAAAGCCATCGCCCCCGCCACAACCACAGTCGCAACATAGACGGGCGTTGACCATGCTAATACTTTGGCGCCATCAAAGGGTCCGCCAGGGATAAGGTTAAACAACCCCAACCAGGCATTAAACCCCACCCCCACCACACAAATGCGGAGCAACAAATCAAAATCCCGTTGCACAATATAGGCGATAGGGTAGAGCAACAGAAAGAGCAACGACAGCAGTAAATTCGATACGGGTCCAACCCACGCAATATGCCCTAAGCGCCGTGCATCATTGACGCCCGTATGCCACACCGCACCCGGTGCTGCAATAAAAATACCAGTGAACGACAACAGCAGGGACAACCCCAGCCAGCGCATATCTGCGGCAAAGTGTGCCGTGGCACCATAGCGGCGTGCCACTTGCCGATGCGCCAATTCGTGCACGACAAAACCCAAACCACACACGATGGCTGAAACCAACAACGCTTCGATAATCTGTATGCTCAGCAGATTGGCAGCCCCTGTTAACACGATCGCATAGGCAACCGTGGTGCCTGCCCATGCCTTGGCTAATTCGACAATGTCATCATGCTGCGGACCACCCAATGTCACGGGCGGATAATTCATTGTGTTGCCTTTCAGGGTAACCCAGTGGGTGTGCACACCCCTCTTAGTATAGCAGATGAGGCCCTTTATGGCACAGGTATGAGGTTGCATCACGTAATGCCTGCGTAATGCACCTACGGCATAGTAATGTCATGGTTTGGCTTTTGCATAGTAGATACAGGAGGAATACCATGACTCATCAGCACAACGCAGCCACCCTCTACCACAACCATGCTGCCAGCATCCGGCGCTACTTGTTCAGGCGCGTACGCGACATGGACCTAGCCGATGATTTGTGCAACGATGTCTTTGTACGCATCATCGAATCGTTGCCCCACTACGACGAGCGCGGGTTGCCGATCGAAGCTTGGCTCTACCGCATTGCCCACGACAAAGCAGTCGATGCAATTCGACGCATGGCGCGCTACCCTGCAGTAACCATCGAAGAACACCATGCCACAATGCTCGACCACACCACAATCGAGAGTGACCCCGTGCTCCAGCACGCACTTGCACGACTCAACGATGATCAGCGCAAAGTCATTTTGCTCCGCTACTGCGATGACTATTCGATTAGTGAAATCGCCCAGCTCCTCAACCGGAGCGAAGGTGCCATCAAACAACTGCGCAACCGTGGAGTGGCACTCTTACGCACCCACTACACCGCTACCTCATCTGCTTAGCGGTGGTGCTGCCAATCATGCATGGTGGCGGTGATCATACCTTGTGCGGTCGCAGTAATCACCGGATTGGTGGTGCGATAATAGGGCAAGGCGATGACCGCCACCGAAAAGGCCCAGGCCCGCCCACGTGCCCATGTGGCATCATCGTAGCCGATAGCAGCACGGAATGTGGCACGATATACATCATCACCACGCGTATCCCATGCCGCCAAGAGATCGACAGCCGGATCACCAATCCCCATGCACCCAAAGTCAATCACCGCAGATAATCGCCCATCCGCAACCAGCAGGTTGCCTGCATTGAGGTCACCATGCACCCAAACAGGGGTCTCGGTCCAGGCAGGGGTAGTCAGCGCATCGTGCCACATGTGCATGGCCTGTGGCACATCGAGGACATCGCCACACTGCACGATGTGTTGGCGTGTGCGACTATCACGATTTTCGTGCGTCAATGGCAGACCGCGCCCATGATTGGCGACACCAGCCGGGGGAGCATCGTGTGTCTCAATGGCATGAAGTGCCCGCACCCAGCGGGCGAGGTCACGTGCCAACTGTGGCATATCGACATCTGTGGCATGTGCCAAGGCCTGCCCAGGCAACCATGGGTAGACATACCATGGCCACGGGTAGATGGCACTGGGCTGACCGAGTGCACGTGGCGTGGGGATGGCGATCGGCAGTTGTGGTGCCAAGTAGGGCAACCAGCGATATTCGATGGGGACTTGGGGTGCCGCCCAATCGATGCGTGGCAGACGCACCGCCAGTGTATCACCGAGGCGGTAAATAGTATTGTCGGTGCCACTCGATGCAACCCGTTGCAACGGCATCTCAGACCACTGCGGAAACTGTGTCGCGATCAGCTCCGCCACTATCTCGGGAGTAACATCAAACTCGCCAGCATGCAGGCGCGTTGTCATGCAGAAGTCCTTTTAGATGATGTTCCGCTCAAAAATCGATCCAGTCGCATAGCGCTCGATACGCAATGGATCAATGTCGATGGTGTGCGCACGCCCATCAAGCACTTCCTCGGCTATCAGCAAACCCGTCGCCGGCGCATGCATGATGCCATGCCCACTAAACCCGGCCGCATTAATGAACGACGGCAGCTGCGGGTGCCGCCCCAAAATGGGCATGTGGTCGGGGGTGACTTCGTAGGCACCCGCCCAGCACTGCTTTTCGGCGAGTTGCACATCACCCAAGCGCGGAAAGCGCATAAACCCGGCGTCAAGCACGGTATCGAGCCATTCCCAGTCCACGTTGGTGTTGTATCCCGGCGGTTCATCGGCTTTGGAGAGCCCAAAAATCAGGCTATCGTGCTCTTTGCGCATCCAAAAACCCGACTCCACGTCCACCGTCAATGGCATCTGCCCGGGAATAATCTGGGTCGGCTGGGTCACGTACACGTTGCGCCGGAACGGTTGCACGGGCACCTCTAGCGCAGCAAGAGCTGCCACCGCCCCCGCCCATGAACCGGCACAGTTGATGACCGTTTCGCAGTCAATACGACCACGGGGTGTTTCGACCGCTACCACACGCCCATGTGCCACCACGATGCCGGTGGCAGGTGTGGCGCGCTCGAGTGTGACACCGAGGCTACGGGCACGATTGAGGTAGCCGAGCGCCACACCGTGCGGATCACAAAAGCCGTCATCGGGCCCAAACGTGGCACCAATTAAGCCATCCAGATTGACATCGGGGACGATGGCATGCACATCGGCAGGCTTCAGGAGTTGTGTGCGCACTCCGAGGCGCTGTTGCATGGCAGTCGCATCACAGTAGCCCTGCCAGTTTTGCATGTCGTTGATGAGAAAAAGATAGCCGACCTGACGTAACCCACTATCACCGCCGATTTCTGCATGAAACTGTTTGAGACGTTCGATGCCATATTGTGACATGCGCACATTAATTTCATGCGAAAACTGGTGGCGGACACCCGCTGCCGAACGTGCCGTACTACCTTGGATCTCAGTGGTAAATTGCTCGAGAATGACTACATCCGTACACCCACGCATTGCCAAATGGCAGGCAACCGATGCCCCCATGGCACCTGCGCCAATAATCACCACTGCTGCCTGTTGCTTCATTGCACTCGCCTTTGTTGATATCTGCTAGGGCAAATTATACGCTACCATGACACCTCGTACTAAACGCTCATAAGACTCCCTAAATATGTATCGTTGTACGCCAATGCCATCAATTTGCGTACTATAATGCAGGCACTATTTTGTGAGGTACATCCATGCTGCGCATCACACAATTTGCTCAGCTCGTACGTCGTGAATTTTCCGGCTACGACATCCATCGTTTACGCACCGACGTGCTTGCCGGTATCACCGTAGCGGCGGTATGTCTACCGCTCGCACTCGCCTACGGGATCGCAGGGGGCATGACCCCTGCCGCAGGACTTGTTACTGCGATTATTGCAGGTGTCATTACCGGTATGCTGGGTGGCACCGCGTTCCAAATAAGTGGACCCACCGGGGCCATGTCTGCAGTACTGCTTGTCGTATTACATCGCACTGGGGTCATGGGGATGTGGACAGCCACGCTCATTGGTGGAGTGTTCCTCATCATCATGGGGGTGCTTCGTTTCGGGCGCTATGTCGTATTTATTCCTACTCCAGTGATTACCGGATTCACAAGTGGCATTGCCTTGATTATTGCAATCGGGCAAATCGACCCCGCATTGGGCATCATGACACCCCCTGCCGATACCGGATTCGCCAAACTCACGGGATATTTCACATGGCATCCAGCAGTCAATCAATGGGCGATTGCTTGTACGTTGGGCACGATAATCGTGATTTGGGTGTTGCGTAGCTGGCTACCCCGCATCCCCGATGCGCTCGGTGCCATGGTCATCATCACCTTCGTGAGTGTGGCAGCAGGGTGGGATGTGACCCGCATCGGATCACTCCCCAATACCATCATGCTTGCATCACACTTGCAATGGCAACTCATCCCCTGGAAGCAACTGAACACCATCGTAAGTGCTGGGATTTCGATTGCAGCACTCGCAGCCATCGAAAGCCTGATGACGGGAACTGCGGGTGCCGCCCTGAGTGGCAAACCGTTTGACCCCGACCAGGAATTGATGGCCCAGGGAGCGGCCAACGTGGTAGCACCCTGGTTTGGGGGCGTCCCCTCGAGTGCAGCGATTTCGCGCACGGCAGTGGCGATTCGGAGTGGGGCCTCGACCCGCCTGACCAGCGTCTTTCATGCCATCACCCTGTTGCTTAGTGTCATCTTTTTGAGTCAGATTATTGCGCTGATTCCGCTGGCGAGCCTGGCAGGAGTGTTGCTCTGGACAGCCTGGCATATGTGTGATTGGGCCACCCTGCGGCGCTATGCACACGCCCGCCTCAAACACGCCATGGCTGGGGTAATCGTAACCATGCTGGCGACTGCCGCCTTGGATTTGACCCAGGCTATTTTGATCGGGCTGGCAGTATCGGCCATCATTCATCTGCGCCTCGAAGCCGAAGCTGCCTCAGTGACCATCGTACCCATCGACCCCACCCGCCTACCCAATGCACGCTTTACCACTGCCTGTCCGGGTGTGCGGGTGGCGTATGTGAGTGGGGCGCTCTTTTTCGGCAATGCGGCAGCCATGCGCCAAGCCCTGCAACAAGAGCAAACCTGCCATACGCTCATCCTCAGCCTGCGTGGCGTACCCATGATCGATGTGATGGGGGCCGAGGTATTGCGCCAAATCATCGCTGAGTATCAGCAGCGCAACGGCGTGGTGCTCCTCGCCGGCGTGCAACCAGCGGTACGCGCCATGCTCGAGCGCCTGCGCATCGACGACCTCATTGGGACGACCCACTTCTATTGGGATGCAGCCAGCGCCATCCACGCCGTCCACGACGAGATTGCGCTGCACGGCTGCCAACGGTGCCAAGAGGAGTGTGTGGCTGCCACCACACCATCATGATGCCGCTATGCCGTGCTACAATCATGACAAGATTGTGTGGACAGGGGTCGTGCCATGCTGGCGTTTTTGTTGTTGGGGATTTCATTTGGGCTCTCTGCGAGTGTCAATCCGGGACCTTCGCTGACGTTGGCCATTTCACGGGCACTGCGTGATGGAGCCCGTGCCGGCGTCATCGTCACCCTTGCCCCACTCTGTACCGATGCCCCCATCATTGCACTTGCCGCGTTGTTGGTGGGGAGTTTACCCTATAGCGCATTTGGCTGGCTCGGAGTGGTGGGGGGTGCCTACATCGTGTGGCTGGGCATCAAAGGGGTGCGCGATGCACTCGGGCGGCAAATCGACTTGGCCGCCCTGAGTGTCAGTCGTGGTTCGACTGATGATGGGAGTCTACGCTCCCTTTTCCAAGCCATGATTATTAATTTCCTCAATCCCAATCCATATCTCTTTTGGGGGACTGCGGGTGGCCCCAATCTGGTCAAAGCGTGGAACCAATATGGGGTGGGTGGGGCAGCCGCATTCGTGGTTGGCTTTTATCTGATGCTCGTCGGTGTACGTGCCACGCTCGCGCTCGTGATTGGGCGCAACCGGGGCATTTTTTCACCACAACTCTATCAGCGCATCCTTGTTGGGAGTGGGGCACTTTTGATCATTCTAGGCGTGTTACTCATCAAAGATGGGATTGTTATGCTTGGAGGTGCTGCATGAAACCACTACACTACGTGATGCTTGCAATCATGCTCTTGATCGGCATTATTGTGGGCATCGATGGTGTGAATCGCCAACAACTATCGGTAGCACCACGCACACAAGGGAACACCGATGGCAGTACACTCTACGTGCGCTACTGTGCCGCCTGCCATGGCGCCAATCTCGAAGGCCAAGCCAACTGGCAAACGGCACGTCTGGATGGCAGCTACCCTGCACCACCCCACGATGCGAGTGGGCATACCTGGCATCACCCCGATGCGTATCTCGTCGCAGTGACCCTGCAGGGCGGTGCTGCAATCACTGGGAATCCACAGAATGCGATGCCTGGCTTTGCACAACAACTCACTCCAGCGCAAGCACAGGCGATTATCGATTACATCAAAAGCACCTGGCCTGCAGATATTCAGGCACAACAAGCCTCGTTGAATCAATGAACGTAGCGGTTATATGCAAATACCTACCAGTAGTACTGCCTGCACACATACCACTGACATCATCGTTGTACACACCCCTAGCTTGACACTGCACCACAAACTGCATGGCGTGATAGCAGCTGTACCTACCGTCTACCGGTACAAACACGCTATGTCACGCCTTGTGGCATGATTTGTGTAATGTTTGTCTACAAAATTTACATTTATACAGCAAATATTCATAATATTTCATTTCTTTTCGGCGCATATTGCATTATGATGAGTATGTATAGTGCTTGCTAAGGATTTATGCACTCCAAAATATTGATGAATTTATATAAGATATGCTTTATTGCATGGATATGTATATATTCAGGCAATGGGGTAGTTGTTGATGCGCGCGGACTAGCAGCGCCACAAAATACGGTAGCACTTGGCACTTCGACGCTCATCATCAATGGCGGTGGTGGCGTCAACACGTCAGGAATAGACGGGCAAAAAATCATCATCAATGCGGGTGGGGTAGGTGAACAGGTACGATTTGCCAACAGTGCCAATTACTATGGTGGATCAGACAGTTCAAATGTAACCTTTGTGCTGGCCGTCGGAAGCAACTCATTTGGTACCATCTATGCCACCAATAATTGGACGAGTAAAAATGTTCTGGCACTTTCGGGTACGGCAAGTATCACTGGCAACAGTGGGATAGGGAGTGGGTATGCGTTGTTGGAGTACACCGCTGTTTCTGGTGGACTAACCTACCGTGTGCTGCGCGAGATTATTTATACCTATCCCAATCGCTACTTCACCGAAAACTTTACCGTCACCATACCGAGTGGAAATACATCAACGATACGACTCTACAAGGGTGGCGACACCATGCCGGGTGGGTCGGATTCTGGGGTCGGCAATCGTGTCACCACACCGGTCAATACGATTTTGTCGGTGGAACCCAACTCCAAAAAAATCCTCGGCTTTCGTGAAGATGTGAGTGGTACGTTCACTGGTATATTTTCTGGGGCATACAATACATCAACATTACGCACGGCGGTACGCACGGGTGCCGACATCGGGACCACCGTCACACTCACCAATCACGATACCGAGCTGTGGGCACAATTTACCCTTGGCGCAACACCAGGTGATGTAACACGCTCAATGGAAACACTGACCAATTTTCAGGCAGCCAGCCTTGAAGCATCGTTTGCTACCGCCATTACCAATAGCAGTAGTACATTATCATTGCTATTGACAAACACGAACACGTCGGGCAGTCTGACGGGGATTGGCTACACATTTACCCTTCCCGCACCGATGACAGTATCAGGCAGTATTACCAACGGGTGTGGTGGGAGTGTCAGTGCGGCAGTAGGCGCTACGAGTATTGTGGTTTCAGGGGTCTCGAGCAGTGCACTGACATCGTGTAACATTGCTGTGCCGGTCAGTGTACCGTCACCGACAACCGTCAGTATTGCTAGTAGTAATGCGACAGGCTTGACACCAGGAACACTGGTCAATAACGTGGGATCATCATCGATTGAATTCAACTTTGGGTCGCCGACAGTCACCAAATCGCCGATCCCAAGTTCCACATTTACCCCGACGCAAACATTCACCCCTTCACGTACAAGTACGGTAACCACAAGCAATACGGCAACGACCACGTTTACAAACACACTCACGCCATCACGCACATTCACCAATACGCCGACTGATACCGCTACCCAAACGTCGTCGCACACCAGCACACCAACCAATACGTTCACACCAACATTTACCGAAACCAATACGCCCACGGACACCGCCACACCCACCGATACCTTTACGCCCACCGATACCGCCACCCAAACGTCGTCGCACACCAGCACACCGACCAATACATTCACACCGACATCTACTGAAACCGATACGCCCACGGATACTGCCACCGCCACTGACACCTTTACACCCACGGATACCGCCACAGCCACTGACACCTTTACACCCACGGATACCTTTACACCCACGGATACTGCCACCAACACAGCTACGAGTACCACAACACCCACCAATACAGCGACGGCATCACGTACACGTACACCACTCCCAACAGCGAACACTTTCATTCTGGCGGGACGCTGTATCAAAATAGGGACCAAATCGGACGGCACCCTTGGGGTCGGTGGCAACACCAATCCGGGTATTCAATATGACTTCACCTGTAGTGGCACATTCAATAATTCGTTTGACTTTTTGACTCCAGGCACACCATGGGAAAACTTTAATGTCACACTCGATGGTACACAGTTTATCGTCAATAATACGAACAATAATGCATCGGCTACAGGGTGGTCATCACCGACGAAACGGCTGACGAACTATAGCGGAGTGACCTATCGCGGTAGTGTCTACGACTATCGTGTAGTATCGATCATGTCTGAGCCGCGTCTCACCGTAGAAAACGATATTCGGTTCAATGAGTATTCGCAGTATGTGGAAATAACCACGTATATTACGCCCACAAACAACGTGAGTACCGCATTTGTTGCACGTGGCATCGACTCTGATGCACGTATTGGCGGTTCCGATAGTTCGGCAACCAATAATGCACGTGGGTATTCGAATATTCCTGCCCAGTATCTCGTTTTTTCTGAAACCACCTCATCTAAAGCCGTGATGGGATACTACACGGGTGAGAACGGCGCGAATGTCAATACGGGCATATCGAGTGGCTGGTCAACGAGTGCAACAGATTATTACAACGGAGTCAATGCAGGGAACGGCGACTATACCATTGGTATCGCAAAACGGTTCACCAGCATTGCTGCGGGGACAAGCGTTTCATTTAACTATGCATACGTGTTTGGTGATAGTGCATTTAATGGTGCAGAACCGATTATTCGCATGGGGGGTGCTGGTGGTAGCCCAAATACCATCCCAGGTTGTACGGGCTGTGTACTGTATGATGTCGGTAGTGCTGCACGTACCAACACACCGAACCCAGTAGGGACAAATACACCGCGCCCCACCAATACATCGTTTCCCACTAGTGTGCCACTTGATGCACCATCACTGACACCAAGCAATACACGCACCATTACCGCAACACCGACAAATACCAACACACCCACAGACACCGCAACACCCACAGATACTGCAACACCCACAGATACTGCAACACCCACAGATACCGCAACACCCACAGATACCGCAACACCCACAGATACCGCAACACCCACAGATACTGCAACACCCACAGATACTGCAACACCCACCAGCACGCCCACCAACACGCCCACTAACACACCCACCAACACACCCACTAACACACCCACCAACACGCCCACCAACACACCCACCAACACACCCACTAACACGTCAATCATCATCATGCATGGTACGAGTATCCTTTCATTTGTGGCCACATCGGCCGCAGGGCAAGGGGTATTTTTTGTGACGACTACGCCATCACCAAGTGCCACTCGCACGCTGAGTCACACCGCAAGTGCGACCGATACAGCTACAAACACCATTACCCCTAGTCACACTGCAACACCGACAGCGAGCCAGACACGTACGTCAAGTGCCACTGCGAGTGTGACCGCCTCACTGACTGCCAGTCGCACACCAACAGCATCGCCGAGTGAGACGCCCACAGCCAGTACCACGATGACCGCATCTGTTACATCGAGTCATACCGCCACACACACATTCACAGCCACACGTACAGCCAGTAGTACGGCAAGTGCTACAAATACGGTGACAGTAAGTACGACACCGAGCGACACGCCGACTCATACCGATACCGCAACACCCACAGCATCAAGCACAGTAACAGACACGCCATCGGCAACCGTTACACGCACACAGACCAGTACGGCGAGTACAACCGCTACACATTCGCCGAGCCGCACCCATACCGCTACTGTGACCGCCACCGCTACCGTGACCGCCAGTGTCACAGAGACGGTCACACCGACGATCACTATTACGAGTAGTGCGACACGCACTGCCAGCACAACCAACACGGCGGTGATGATTAATTTTGGGCAGCTCTTAATTGCACAGACTGCCACCCACGAGGCCGGTATAGGCATTCGCTATGTGACTGCAACTGCCAGCAATACCATGACTCGCACCCCTACGGCCACAGCAACCGTAACAGCGGTGATCATCATGAATGGGAGTTTTATGGATGGCGTGGTTGCAACAGCACTAGCACAACAAGGCATTCGCTATGCGACGGCCACCACACTACCACCTACCAACACGGCGCTCATTATTCCATATGGAAATTCAGTCGATGCCACGTTTGCCACGATTGTTGCAACTCATGGCATCTACTACATGACAGCGACAGCACTACCTGATTTGACCAGCACACCCACTGCAACACGCAGTACTACACAGACAGAAACAGCTGTTGCGACTGCGTCTCGTTCACAAACGCCGACACAGACAACACCGAGCGGCAGCAGTGGCTCACCAAGTATGACCCCTACCACCACTGCCAGTGCACCTACCACCACTGCCAGTGCACCTACCACCACTGCCAGTGCACCTACCACCACTGCCAGTGCACCTACCACCACTGCCAGTGCACCTACCACCACTGCCAGTGCACCTACCACCA
>JBKCGB010000184.1:0-7258 GCA_046303375.1 Roseiflexaceae bacterium | reverse complement strand
CGCAGATAATCGCGGCTAATGGTGACGCTCTCGAGCGGAGTGGCCTTTTGCGTGACGTCTGTCTCGGTGATGAGCCAGCCGTCGAATCCTACTGCGCGCAGGCTGGCGATGATGGCACCGAAGTCGATGCAGCCCTCGCCGAGCTCCGCAAAAATACCGTGATCGGTAAAGGTGCCGTAGTCCCACTTGGCGGCTGCGCCACGTGCGCGTACCTGCTCGTTGATGTCTTTGAGATGCATGGTTTTGATGCGTGGTGCGTAGTCGCGGCAAAACGCCACGGCGTCATCGCCCGCCCACTGCATGTGCCCCGTGTCTGGCCCCAAAAAAACCAGTTTGGGGTCGGTCATGGCCAGCAGGCGATCAGTCTCGGCGCGGGTTTCGATGACGGTGCCCACATGATTGTGGAAGCAGCTATAGACGCCTTCGGCCAGCGTGGCCGCGCCTACTTTGTTGAGCGAATCGGCAAAGACGGCGTACTCGGCATCGCTGAGGGCATCCTCGGGGCGCACATGGCCGGCAGTCTCACGGCGCGTCAAGCCACTGCGCGTGACATAATCAAAGCCACCTGGTGCCACATACAGTGCATCACAGCCTGCTTCTCGTGCAAAGGCTGCCATGCGCTTGGCACGCTCCACGAATTCGCCTTGGCGACTTTTGTCCCAAAACGCGGTGCCGTAGTAGCCGGGGGCCGGTTTGAGTCCGTGGCGGGCAAACATGGCCAGTGATTCGGCGGTGGTGCGATGTTCTTCGGGACCAGCGGGGGCACCGGCATACCCGGCCTGGGCGATTTGGCGCAGCACGTCTTCTTCGGGGGCCAGCCATTCGGCGCCCTTGGGGCCAAAGCGAATCCAGGTGATTTGCCCGCAGCCAATCTGAATGCTCATGTGAATTCTCCTTTGTGATGTGTGTCTTCAGCATAGCATGAAATGTGTGTAGGAATAGTATGAGTCTGCTCGCTGTAGTATGGCATAATTAATACATCAGCGAAAGTATGTGACTCATGAGGAATCGATTCATGCACTCCGTACAACCATGGCGCGAGGTCGAGTTGACATTGACTGCCGCCCACACCTATATCAACGGCTACACGGATGTTGACGTCTGGGTTGATTTTACGCATAGTACAGGAGAAATCCTGCGTCGCCCGGCCTTTTGGGATGGTGGCCAAACCTGGAAAGTGCGCTTCGCCTCGCCCTACGCCACCGGCACGTGGTCGTGGCAAAGCGTTGCGCGTGTGGCCGATGCTGGGCTGGTCGGGCACACGGGTACCATCACGTGTGTGCCTGGCGACGACACGCCGCACCGCTTTTATCGGCATGGCTTCTGGCGTATGTCGCCGGGTGGGCGCAACGTGATACACGCCGATGGGCGCCCTGCGCTGGTGTGCGGCGATACGGCCTGGGCCTTGCCGTGGCGCGCCACTCCCGCGCAGGTGACGGTGTATGCCGCCGATCGCCACGCCAAAGGCTTTAATGCCGTGTTGTTGATGACCGTGCAACCCGACATGGATGCACGGGGGCCACAGCAGCGTGGCGTAGATGAGAGCTTTGCGATTGGTTTTGCGGACCTCGTTGATGGGCATATCAACCAGCTCGAGCCGGCGTACTTTCAATATATGGATAAGCTGATGGACATCTTGGTGGCGCACCAAATTGTACCCGTGTTGCAGCCGGTGTTCATGGGTTTTGGCTGGAAAGGACTGCGTGTGGCGGGCCCCGTGTTGCCACCGGCCGAATATGCACGCTACTGTCGCTACTTGGTGGCGCGCTACGGCGCCCGCCCCGTCATCTACCTGGTGGGTGGCGATGGATCGGGCTACGAGGCATCGGTGGCGGCGGGTGGTGCCGAGGTCGAGGCGTGGGACGCCTACGCACAGCCGACGGGCATCCACTACCGCCCGCATGCTGATAATTGTGCGCATCAGGATGCGGCGTGGCTCGATTTCCAGTGGTGTCAGACCGGCCATAGTGGTGAGCACATCCCCGAGCGCGTGGCTGACATGTGGCGCAATACGCCCGTCAAAGCTGTTGCCAACGGCGAACCCACCTACGAAAACGGCGTGGTGCCCGGGCGTGCGGCTGGCTGGTGGCAAGGCCACGAAGCCTGGAGCAATCTGCTAGCCGGTGGCACGATGGGCGTCATCTATGGGGCGGGGAGTCTGTGGCAGTGGGTGCTCCATCCCGATGAGCCCGGGCACGCACCCTACTTTTTGGCGCAGGGTGCTGGCTGGCGTGATGCGTTGGACTTTGCAGGATCGACGTATGTGGGCATGTTGGCGCGCATCATGGACGGGTTGCCACTGACCGACATGTACCCCTACTGGCAGGCTACACTGGGACGACGTGGTGTGTTTGTACCAGGACGTTTGTTTGTGGCGTATAGTGAGGATGGTGGGGCGCTGATGATGTTTGGTGACGACGTGCCACTACGCTACCGCGTCGTCGACCCACGCACGGGTGAGCTTGTGACATCGGGGGTGCGTGCCAATGCCAGCGAGTGGATTCTCGATGACGGCGGTGCGCCACGGGTGTATATTTGTTGTGATGAGGCGTGAATGAATAGGAGTGATCATGCAACAGATGATACTCGAAGGCGGTCAGTTCATGACGGCAACAGATGAACGTCCGGTGGTTATTATTGGGGCTGGACCAGTAGGGTTGGCCGCTGCCGCACATTTGTGTGAGCGACAGCTACCATTTGTGATTGTAGAGCGCGGCGTCCAAGTAGGAGCTAGTGTGCGTGCGTGGTCTCACATCCAACTATTCTCTCCATGGCAGTACTGTGTTGATGCCGCCGCTGTGCGCCTCTTGACGGCTACGGGTTGGGTGGCACCTGTCGCTAACACGTATCCGACTGGAGCTGATTTGGTGACACACTACCTCGAACCACTTGCTCAGATTCCTGCAATAGCGAACGCATTGCGCTTGGGTGTGACTGTCACCCAGGTTACCCGCCAGGGCATGAGCAAAAGCGATACGCAAAATCGTGCGATGCAGCCGTTTGCAGTGCATATGCGTGATGCCAAGGGGCACGAGCAGGTCATCTTGGCGTCTGCCGTCATCGATGCCTCAGGTACATTGCTGCAGCCCAATCCACTCGGTGCAGCTGGAGTCCCTGCGGTAGGCGAGCAGCAAGCAACTGCTGCGTTGTACTATGGCATCCCGGACGTGTTGGGTGATCAGCGTGGGCGGTATGCGGGCAAGCGTGTGGCTGTGGCGGGGAGTGGTCATTCCGCATTTCACGTGTTGCTTGATTTAGTCGAATTGCAACGTCATAATCCGGCGACGCAGATATGGTGGGTGGTGCGACGGCGTGCCGATCAACTGCAGATTAAGTACGGTGGTGGTGCCGCTGATGCGTTGCCAGCCCGCGGTTCGTTGGGACAACGGGTGCAGGCAGCGGTACAGTCTAGCGCCATCACGGTAGTGCCCGCGTGGCGCACCGATCAGGTGATACAGACCGACCATGGTGTGGTGCTCGGCGCCGGCGACCAGCGGTTGCCTGCCGTCGATCACGTGGTGGTTGTAACCGGGTTTCGCCCCGACAGCGCCATGCTGCGTGAATTGCGCCTCAGTGTCGATGAAATCGTCGAGGCACCACGAGCCTTGGCTCCCCACATCGACCCCAATCTGCATAGCTGTGGCACGGTGCCTCCCCACGGTGTGCGTGAACTCAGCCACCCGGAGCCGGGGGTGTTTGTGGTGGGCATGAAAAGTTACGGTCGCGCGCCAACATTTTTACTCATGACCGGGTATGAGCAGGTGCGTTCGGTGGTAGCTGCGCTCGCCGGTGATTGGCAGGCGGCGCTTGATGTGCAACTCGTACTCCCCGAAACTGGTGTGTGCAGTGGACCTGCCGATGCAACCTGTTGTGCACCAAACGCGATTGCACTTATTGACGCATGTTGTGCGCCAGCCAACACGATTGCACTCGATATGGCGTTGGTGGGTGATGCCCCACCACAACGCTGTTGCTGAGCGCACCACTGTGCACACACTCCTCACGCGTTGGTTGCCTAGTGCCTACTACGGGTGGCGTATGTTGACTGGTGTTGCTATCGCCCAACTCGTGTCGTGGGGGGTACTCTACTACGGGTTCAGTGCGCTGATGATTCCCATGCACGATTCATTGCAGTGGGACACGGTGACGTTGACTGGTGCGTATTCACTCATGCTGTTGAGCATGGGGCTGGCTGCATTTCCGTTTGGGCGCATCATTGACCGATTTGGTGCGCGCTGGTTGATGAGCGCATGTTCGCTTCTGGCCGTCCTGTTGGTGTTGGCGTGGTCGCAGGTCAGCGCTGTATGGCAATTCTATGCGGTCATGATTGGCATCGGGGTCGCGTGTGCCGGTGTCCTCTACGATCCCGCATTTGCCATTGTTGCAGTCTGGTTTCGCCGCTACCGTGGTCGTGCGTTGGCATTGCTTACCTTTTGGGGGGCACTGGCCAGTGTGGTCTTTATCCCGCTGACCAGTTGGCTGACCACGCAGTGGGGGTGGCGCACCGCCCTTGTCATCCTGGCAGTGGTGCTCGCCGTGGTTACGCTGCCCATTCACCTGATTATGGTGCGTCGTCATCCCGCAGATGTGGGTGATGTCCCAGACGGCGAAGCACCACACGATGAGCCCGTGCAATCGCTGCAAGCCGACACGAGCGTGCCGGCGGCTACGGCGGTGCGTGGTCGCTACTTTATGGTGATGACGGGTATTTTTGCACTGAGTACATTTGTGGGGGTGACGCTCACCACGCATGCGGTTCCCCTGCTGGTGGCGTTCGACCATGCACCAACTACGGCGAGCTGGGTCGCAGCACTCTTTGGGTTGATGTCACTCACAGGCCGGGTGGTGGTTGGTCCACTCGTGGATCGTATCGCACTCTGGCGGTTATTACGTATCCTTTTAGGCATACAGTTTGTTGGGCTCGGCATCCTGTTGCTTGCCGGACACGCACTGGCTGGTGCCGTGCTCTACATGGTGTGTGTGGGTATTGGGGTCGGCACGGTGACAATTCTGCGTGCGGCCATGCTCGCCGACGCCTACGGCCATGCCGCCTATGCCACCATTGGCGGCGTGCAGAACGTCGTATTCATGCTCTTTCGCACCATTGCCCCGCTTGGGGCGAGTTTGTGGATCAGCTACTGGCACGGCTATCGTGCCCTGCTCGAGTTGTTGATGGGGTTGGTCATTGTGGCACTCTGTGGTGTCATCTGGTTAGTGCGCTTGCCCCATCCACGTCGTAATACCGCTATTGGTGGCGCCGCTGCAGACTAATCATTCTCCTCGATGGCATAAATCTGTGCGACAGTCTGCGAGCGCGCTTTTTCGAGGCGTTGTACGCGCCGATTGAAATTGGTCAGGGCAATTTGGGCGAATTCGTCGAGCGACAGCCCAAACGGCATGACCGGGTAGGCCGCAAAAATCTCGGCGATGATGTCCATGGCAATAGGAAAGAGCTCGTTGAGGCGTTGCTCGATGGTCTGCCACACGCGCGGGTCTTGGGCGATGAGGCGGCTCAACAAAAAAATGCCGTAGGCGATATGGCGTGATTCGTCGCGTTTGAGCATGGTGATGCCGTGCTGGATGCCCGGCATCAAGTTGTTGCGTGCGAGTGCTGCAAAGTAGGCTTCGTAGCCGGTTTCGGCTAGCACGCCCTCCACAATCATGTTGTATGTGGCCGATGCCCGTGCCTGGGCATGAATACTGCTATCGCTGCTCAGGGCGTGCATGGCGCGCGGGAACTCGTCGCCAAAGAGGCGCTGGTAGGCGGGGGTGTGGTAGTGGCTCAGATCGCCCGTGTGTTGCATCACGGTTGCGATGACGCCATTGGCAAAAAAGTCGACGTGTTTGGCCTCTTCCCACAAAAATGTGGTTAAGAACATCTCTTCCTCGAGGCGCCCTTCGCGGGCAATCACCTGAATCAACGGCAGTAAATCGAGCGTGACGCTCTCTTCGCCGGCCACAAACAGACTCGTCAGACGGCGGAGCACGTCTTGTTCGGCGGGAGTCAGTCCTTGCCAGTCGCGCATATCTTGGCTGAAGTCGATGTCGTCGGGGTTCCAGGTGCCCAAGCGTTTAGCTTTGCGAAAGAGTTGCATGGCCGGGTGATCGTGCTGTAGTCCCCCGGCACGCGTCGTGATAAACGTGCTGGTGGCGGCAGGTGATGCTACCACGGATGCTGGTGGTGTGGGTGCCTCTACGACTGTAAACGTGGTGGGCACCACTGCGACTGCCGCCACCAAGGCTTTGGCGGCGGCCGCGTGCATGGCCAGCGTCGTCATGCTGCCTTTTTTGACCAGCAACTGGCGGCGCATGATGGCACTAATCGGGTCGAGTTGCCCGGTCAGGATGCGTTGCCAGGTGGGAACATCGGCATCCAGCACAAAGACAGCACGTGTCTGGTCTGCATCAGTGGCGATGTGCGCGGCACGGCAGGTGCCATCGGCGAGGTCGAGAAAGACGGCATGGGTGGGCATATTGCTGACTTGCAACAGCAGTGGCCAGTGCCAGCTTCGCCCGATGCGTTGATAGTCGCTGTTGGTGCGGATGGCGCTGGCGCAGGCGTCGACCCAGCTGGATGTAAAGGCGGTATAGGTGTGCATGATGAGTGGTTTCTGTAAAAATATCTATGTTGAGTATACTCGAAATCGCGATAGCTCATTCCAGGGTGCTACAAAACCGCTACAATGATGCCATCACCAGCGGAAAGGATGCATGATGACGACGTTTGTGCCCTTTGAACTCGAGCACTACCAATCGCTCTACGAGCGCATCGTAGACTACAATTTGGCCGATAGCAGTGTGAAGTGTGTCACCACGCGTGAATGGCTCAACGAAGATGAAATCGAAGCATTGCTCGACACCGGGCTGTTTTATCCCGAAGTCAACGGTACCACGCGCCTGCGTACCGCTATCGCGCAGTTGTATGCGCACGCCGATGCCAACAACGTGCTGGTGACGGTTGGTGCCTCGCAGGCCAACGCCATGGTCTGCCAAACGCTGCTCGCCCCAGGCGACGAAGTGGTCGTCATGACCCCCGGCTACCGCCAGGTGTGGGGGACGGCGCTCAACATGGGCTGTGTGGTGCGCGAGCTGCCGCTGCGCGCCGACCACGGTTGGCGTGTCGATCTCGCTGCTCTAGACCGGGTGGTCACGTCCCGTACCAAGTTGGTCGCCATCGTCAACCCCAACAACCCGACAGGGACGATTTTGACGATGGTCGAAATGCAGGACATCGTGGCTGCCTGTGCGCGGGTCGGGG
>JBKCGB010000183.1:0-5886 GCA_046303375.1 Roseiflexaceae bacterium | reverse complement strand
GAGTGAGTGAGTGAGTGAGTGAGTGAGTGAGTGAGTGAGTGAGTGAGTGAGTGAGTGAGTGAGTGAGTGAGTGAGTGAGTGAGTGAGTGAGTGAGTGAGTGAGTGAGTGAGTCGATCGTTCCGCAGATCACCGGCAAGAGCTGGCGTTTACCGCCAGCCCATTTGAGAAACGGTTTGAGTTGCTGTATCTGATTGGCCATGCGTCATTCACCAAAGTAATCCTGACGCATTATTGATCGAATCGTGCACATGATCAAATCATGTGAGTGGTGCGGGCTCACTGACCTTTGGTACGAAGCGAGTCAACACGATACCGAGCTCGTAGAGCAGCCACATGGGGATGGCCAAGAGCAGCAAGTTGTATGGGTCGCCGGTAGGGGTAATCAACGCTGCAATGATGGTAATGACCACGACCGCATAGCGTCGAGTCGACGTGAGCATCGCCGTATCAACCACGTTGAGGCGGGCGAGGAGGTACATGATGGCTGGAAGTTGAAAAATGACGCCATTCCACAGCAATAGAGTGGCCACCGTATGAAAAAAACTATCAGTGGTTGGCATGGTGGTAATCAGCTCAGTTTGTCCATACCCGAGCAAAAACTGCAACGCAGCCGGCACGGTAAAGAACCACCCAAAGGCCACACCCGCCAAAAAGAGCTCAGTCACAATCGGGAGCGCAATATAGACGATGCGTTTTTCGGCATTGAGCAGACCGGGCGAGAAAAAAGACACCAGTTGGTAGACCACTGCAGGCATTGCCAAAATAATCCCAATCGTGAGCGCGATTTGCATGTACCCCAAAAATACCTCACCAACACCGACCGCATTGAGGCGTGTGCCTGGCGGTGCGAGTTGTTGAATCATGAAATCTGGTAGTGCGACGCCGCCGAGTACGGGCGTATTGACGATGTAAAAGCCGATGACCGTACCAATAGCGATTGCCAGTGCAGCTTTGACGAGGCGATCACGCAGCTCGACAAGATGGGGTGCAAGCGCACTCCAGAAGTCTTTGAGTGATTCAGTGGGTGCTGGAGCAGATGCATCATCGAGAAAGTCTGCTTCGGCAGGATCTTCGAGGGGCACTAGCCAGCGTACCAAGCCGATGACAATCAACGGAATCACGATGAGTAGTGCAAATACGACAACAGTAATAACGAGTTGCGCGGTGTTCATGCAGAGGGCTCCACTGGAGTATTCGATGCGAGTTGTTTGGTGAGTGCGTCGATGCGTTGGGTTAATTCACCAACGGTCAGGCGCATCATCATGAAGTCGTCATAGGATACCGATGATGGTGGGGTGGTGCGAGTCGCATACTGTTGGATTTCTGCCCGCATCGTCGCCAAATCGCGACTCATTTGCTCGACCTCGATGCGCATCATTACCAGGCTATCGTGACTGATGCCACTCGTGGATGATCCATGTGTGTTGCTCCGAGTCAGCTCCTGGCGCAAGCTGGCGATTTCGGCTTGGAGCATGGCGGTAGTCGCCGGTGTGCTGGTGTCGACAAGCGCATCACCTGCTGCGGGTACTGATGGTGGTAGATCAGCATCACCCGCTCCGTGAGGAGCAGCCATCGCCGGTGCATCTGCAGGTGTTGAGAGGGCTGGAGGAGTTGCTTCCGTTGTTGTGTGAGTGGTATTCGTCCAATTCGGTTTATGGCTCCGCGCCACCGGGGTACTTTCCGTGTTAGTGGTATCACGCACTGGCGCAATGGTGGGCTCACTAGCTGCAATGGTGAACGGGGCAGTCACATCACTGCCTGGTTCTGTGCGTGCAGGATTGGCTAGCGCCGCAAACGTGTCATTGGCCGTAGATGACGATGCTACTCCCGTACTTGGTGCAGTGTTGACTGCCGCAGTCGCACTACTCAATGATTTATCGACGGTGGTACTCGCCGTCTGCAAATCTTGGCGCACTTCTTCGAATTCGGCACGGACAATTTGCATTTCTTGGCGCAACGTGGAACGAATGTCGTTGATTTCGCCTTCGAGCTCACGGCGCAGCTGCACCAAGAGTTGCGCATCAGGCGACGAATTCATCCAATTACGTAGGCGCACAATGTTGCGCCCGATGCTACGGGCAAATTCGGGCAGGCGTTCAGGGCCGATCACAATCAGTGTGACGATTAGGATGAAGAAAAATTCACCCGGACCGATGCCGAGGAAATTCATGCCGACCTCACTTCGCCTGGCACAATAAATAGAACTATTACCCTGATTGTACACTGAAATGCATCAGTTGATGATGGTGTTTACGCTCGTGCTAGGTTTTTGTGGAGTAGTGTGCCACGCGCGGTTGTGGTTATATACAAGCGTACAGATACCACACTGTGAATCGTGTGGAGGTGATGTGGGGCACACAAAACCGCCAGCGCCTGTACGCGCTGGCGGTCTGTGACATGTTGCGTATGACTACCCCTTGGCGTTTTTGTCGATGAAGTCCATGGCATCTTGGACGGTGAGAATCTTTTCGGCCTGGTCATCGGGGATGTCAATGCCGAAATCTTCTTCGAGTTTCATAATCAATTCGACCAAGTCGAGTGAGTCAGCCTTGAGGTCTTCGGCGAATCGAGCACTGGGGACGACCTTGTCGGCACTCACCCCGAGGCGCTCTACGACGATGTCTTTTAGCTTCTGCTCCTGCTCTGCGTTCATGTACGTACTCCTTCTGAACACTACGACACAAGTATCCTATGTGTCATCTTGACTACATTGTGCATGTATTCACCACGGGGAAGCTCCCCGATTGGCGACCAACTTACGACGCCGGATAGCGCGATGCCACGGTGCCGAGAACCCCGTTGATAAACCGTGCTGCCGAATCCCCCACATAGGCACGAGCTATTTCGACGGCAGCATTGATGATTTGCTTGTAATCACCGCGCCCTTCACCCATGTAGCGCATTTCTGCAATGGCCACGTGCAATACCACTCGTTGCAACAACGGCATCTCGAGGAGTGGCACACTGGGTGCGAGGTCCTGGATTAATGTATCCATGGCATGCCGGTTATTGACCGCCAGCTGTACCAGCGTGCGCACCAACTGCTGGTGCGCCGCACTTACATCCTCGATACGCTCATCGTCTTCGCTGATACGTGGATACAGAAAATGACTTGCAAGCACTGATTCGATACTATGATCAGTTTGAAAGATCTCATAGAGGGCACGCACTGCCATGGTGCGAGGTTTAATCCGTGCGGTGTGAGGCATGCGTTCCCTTGATGTCAATAGCGGTGACGACCACATCGATGCGAAAATCCTGTGTGTACTCACGCCCGATTACGGCGTGTATAACCGATTGTACCAGCAAACACTGCTCAGGAAGCTGCCGCGACACTGCGGGATTGAACACCACATAGCACGTAAACACTACGACTCCATGATCGTCGTGTAGTGTGACTCCGTTGCCGATAAGTGCCGTGCTCGGCGCATCGTACGGAGGTGCCGCACACTGTACTCCCGGGATATACGCAAGTGCACAACTCACCCGGTACAGAAGATTTTGTAGTGATGCAGTTGTACGCATTGAATACACTTTTTCCATTCTACTCATAACCACCTAATACGTCAAGAAAAAGCCCCCAACATTCATCTACAATCTGTGCTATAATACCACCCATTGGCATGTTTGTGTCAATGCAATGCCGAACGTCAGGCCGCTCCAGCCTGTACGCGATTAATGAGGAGTATATACCAATGGCTTTGGAGAAAAACGAAAAGACCCAAGTCGTAAGTACCTTCCAGACACATGCGACTGACACGGGGTCATCCGAGGTACAGATTGCGCTCTTGACCGAGCGCATCAACCAAATCATCGAACACTTGCGCACCCACCAACAAGACCACGCCACTCGTCGCGGTCTGCTGAAATTGGTCGGTCGTCGCCGCCGCCTGTTGGCCTACTTGAGCCGCACCGACCGTGCCAGCTACCGTTCGGTGATTGAGCGCTTGGGTCTGCGTCGGTAACCGTTGTGGTGATGAGCCCAACTATCTGCTGATATACTGCGGGCGCACATTGTGGCCCGCAGTTTTATCTTTTTCAGTGAACAAAGACCAAGGCGTTAGGGATTGGAGTATGGGGTTGTGCAACGACGGCATACTCCAGTACCTAGCACTTGGCACCGTATGACCATCGCGGTGAAATGATGGTGCAAGTAAGGGGTATTGATTCTATGACAGACCGCAAAGTGTTTAGCGTCAGCGCCGAAATCGCTGGTCGCACCATGACCCTCGAAGCTGGGCGCTTCGCTGAGCAAGCTGATGGCGCCGTCACCGTGCGCTACGGTGACACCATGTTGCTCGCCACAGTGGTGGCCGCCAAGTCGGCGCGCGAGGGTGTCGACTTCTTCCCTTTGACTGTCGACTACGAAGAAAAAATGTACGCCGCCGGCAAAATCCCTGGAAGCTTTTTCAAACGCGAGGGTCGCGCCACTACTACCGCCATTCTGACGTCGCGCTTGACTGACCGCCCATTGCGCCCACTCTTTCCCGAGGGCTACTTCAACGAAGTCCAAATCATCGTGACCACCTTTTCCATTGACCTAGTCAATGATCCGGGTCCGATGTCGATTATTGCAGCCTCTGCTGCGCTCGCCATCAGCGACATCCCCTTTTCGGGGCCGGTCGGTGCAGTGAGCGTGGGTTGGCTCAACGGGACCGTTGCCGTGAATCCACACATGGCTGACATGGCAGACAGTCGCCTCGATTTGGTGGTTGCTGGTACCAAGGATGCCGTGTTGATGGTCGAAGCTGGCGCCTCAGAGCTGACCGAAGAAGAAATGCTCAACGGCGTCATTCAGGGGCACCAGGTTTGCCGCCAAATCTGTGAACTGCAGGAAAAATTGGTGGCACAGTGTGGCAAGCCCAAGTTGGCGTTTGCACCACCCGCCCAAGACAATTCACTCGAGCAGGCCATCCGCGCCTGGGTGGGCAATCGTCTCAACGAAGCGTTGCACGACAGCAACAAAACCGTGCGCCAAGAGCAGACCGATGCCCTGCACGCCGCCATTGTGACCCACTTCACCGAAGGCGAACCCGAAGAGGAATTGTCCAGCCGCAAGAAAGCCATCGACGTCATCTATGAAAACATGATGTACGATGCGGTGCGCTCTGCCATCCTCAACAGTGGTATGCGTGTGGACGGCCGCAAGACGGACGAAATCCGCCCCATCAGCGTGGACGTCGGTGTGTTGCCACGCGTGCACGGCAGTGGCCTGTTTACCCGCGGCCAGACACAGGTCCTCACCATTACCACGTTGGGCTCGCCTGCCGAAGAGCAACGTCTCGACGATCTCGGTATCGAGACTAGCAAGCGTTACATCCACCACTACAACTTCCCACCGTTCTCGACCGGCGAAGACAAGCGCCTCAGTGCGCCCCGCCGCCGTGACATCGGGCATGGTGCACTGGCCGAGCGCTCGTTGATTGCCGTACTGCCATCCAAGGATGAATTCCCGTACACGATGCGCCTCGTCTCCGAAGTGCTCTCGTCCAATGGCTCGTCGTCGATGGCCTCAGTCTGTGGCTCGAGCTTGTCGCTGATGGATGCTGGTGTGCCCATCAAGCGCCCAGTTGCTGGTGTGGCCATGGGTCTGATTACCGGTGCCGACGGCAAGTGGCAGGTGCTCACCGACATCCAAGGCATCGAGGATCACCTCGGTGACATGGATTTCAAGGTGGCTGGTACCTCGCAGGGAATTACCGGTCTGCAGATGGACATCAAGACCACCGGGATTACCTATGAAATCATGCGCGTGGCCTTCGAACAAGCCCGCAAGGGACGCATGTTTATCCTCGACAAGATGAACGCCATCATCAACACGCCGCGCGGCGATTTGGCTGCGTCAGCGCCACGCATCATCACGTTGCAGATTCCTGTGGACAAAA
>JBKCGB010000182.1:0-15045 GCA_046303375.1 Roseiflexaceae bacterium | reverse complement strand
CCCCAACGCAGCAGCGCCAGCCACAATGAACGCTGGGTTCACCTTGGTAAATGTCAAAATGGCAAACGCCACCAGCGCAATGACGATTCCATCCCAGCGCTGGATGAGCCCAGAAAGCGGCATACCTTGCTTCCAGAACACGGATCGCGCAATATCGAGGGTGGTCCACAAAAGAAGCCCGACAACCACGGGACGTACCGCTTTGAGCATGGCGGCCACAGTAGGGGAATCTTTGACCTGAAAGTAGAGCACAATCATCACCAACATCAAAATAGTGGTTGGACCAACGGTGCCCAACACCGCAGAAATGGCACCACTCAGACCAGCCACCTTGTAGCCGACATAGGCGGCCACCTGTGGTGCAATCGGACCAGGGAGCGCATTGCCCACTGCCAGCGCATCAGCGAATTCAGGCGGCGTGGTCCAGCCTTCTTCTACGGACATCCGCTGCATGAGTGCCATTGAGGCAGGCCCTCCACCCCACGAAAAAAGTGCCACCTTGGTAAAGACCCAAAACAAACGCAACAGCAACCAAAGTTCATGCATTGTAGACTCGCCTTCCGTTCAATATTGCCAGTTTTTATCACATATGCCTATGGTATAATACTTTAGGGTTTTTCAGTGGCGTGTTATTTCTCCGAATTGCGTGTGTTCAGGGGTATTTGTATGACCATCAAGATGAATGTGCCACGTTTTTATTACGCCATCACGATACTCCTGATTGCGTTCGCTTTTTTTGTTCCCACGCACATTGCGCATGCGGGCACGACTGTCACTCAGGTTGATGCCAACGGCAACACGTATGACCCCAACAACGCCAACAACCCACGCTTGTTGGCGGGGAGTTCGTTGTACGTCTATATCAAAGTCACAAACAACAATGCGACGACACTATCATCGGTCGGTGTAAGCGTTGGCGGTGTCATCTGTGCAGGGGTCAGCTCTGTGATCGTCAATACGGGCACTGCGGACATTGCATCGGGAGCATCACGTACCTACCAAATCACCATCAACGCCAATGCCACCGTAACCAATATTTCGTGTAATACCATGACGGTATCAGACACATCGCCAGCACCGTCGTCAGCGGGGCTCAAATTCGAGATTGGTGCGGCACCCGCAGCCACCGCCACACCTGCAGTTACACCAACCACAGTGGGATCAGCATTCTGTACCGGCGAAACTGACGATCCTCCAAGTAATCTCCAGACCGCCAAAATCATCATGGGTGATATCGAGTACAACCAAGGGCTCTGTTATGCGGGTGATGTCGATGCCTTTTCGATTGGGTTCAATCGCGACAAAGTCTATAATATTGAGATTACCAAGTCGGACTCTGGGCTTGACCTCATCATGGAATTATACGACCCGTTGTTTCGTCTTGTCGCAGTCAGTGATGATTTCTACGAGCACTCTTCGGCGAATTCGACCAACATTGACCCGCAAATCCCCAACTTCCGGGCACCCATGGATGGCGTGTACTACATTCGCATCCGTGATGCGACCGGGTATGGTGGGTATCTCAAAAGCACCTATTCTATCAAAGTTGGTAATCAGAGTTATGGTGGGATTGCACCCGATAATACGGGGGTCTGTACCGACAAATACGAGCCAGACGGCTTGCCAGAACAAGCACGGCTGATTTTGTCCAACCAACGCCAAGCAGATCACCGCTTGTGCCCGACGGGTGATGCGGACTGGATCATGTTCTTCGCCAAAGCCGGCAACACGTACTATCTCTACACTGACACCCGGAGTTACAGCACGGGTATGCTCAATGACCAACTTGCGGGGACCGATACCGTGTTGACCCTCTTTGAGCGTGATGGTGTGTCATTCATCGCTACCAATGATAATGCGGATACGAGCACGTTTGATTCGCAGATTCGCTTCCAACCAACGTCTGATGGCTTCTACTTCGCCCAAGTCAAAAATATCGGCGATATTGGTGGTCCCACCATCAAATACGATGTCGTCAACGAGCTATGCAAGCCGGGGAATGATGCATGCGGGCGCAGCCTAGGTGAAGCGCTGATACTGACACCCACACCAACTGCGGCGAGTGAGCTTATCCAGCCATCGCCGACCGTCGATATCAACGTACAACCAACCACAGTATCGTTCGAATTAGCCAATGTACGCAATAGTGGCGAACTATTTAATGGTGCCCTCAAGACGTTCGTCGACCGCGCCTTTGAAGTCATCTGGAATCGGAGCGACCGCCCCATTGCACGCCAGCAAGTATCACGTAGCTGGTTGTGGGGGCCGACTGGTCTCATGGCCCGCTCTGAGAGTTATCTACAGGTGAGTGGCGGGTTGCGTCAAGTACAGTACTTCGACAAAGGCCGCATGGAAATCAACAATCCCAATGCGAATCGCCAAAGTTCGTGGTATGTCACCAGTGGGTTGTTGGTGCATGAGCTCATCACGGGTCGCATGCAGGTGGGCAACAACGAATTCGTCGAGCGCGAGCCGAGCAATGTTCCCATTGCCGGTGACCCAGGTGATACGGTTGGTCCCACCTATGCCAGCTTCAATGCACAAATCGGCATCCGTAGTCCCAACCGCACCGGTGAGTCTGTGGATCAGCGGATTATGCGTGATGGCAGTGTGATTGCATTTAGTGGTGTGAGTACCGCTGCGACCACATTTGCCAAATACATCCCCGAAACCGGACACAATATTCCGCAAGTGTTTTACGACTACCTGACCAAACGAGACACCGTCTACGTCAATGGGCGCACGACCCAAGGATTGGTCATGGACTGGGTATATACCATGGGCTATCCCATTAGCGAGCCATACTGGACGCGTGCCACCATTGGTGGTAGCGAGCAGTGGGTGCTCGTACAGCCGTTTGAACGCCGTGTGCTGACCTATGTGCCCACCAATCCGAGCGCTTGGCAAGTCGAACAAGGTAACGTGGGTCGTCACTACTATCGCTGGCGCTACGGCAACGAACCGTCGTAAACAGAACGGTAATATCAGCAATGCTGTCGCACGAGCCCGACTTTTCAACGATGCCACTCAACACGGTAGAATTCGCACTGCCAGTCCACCGGCAACGCGAAAACCCGATGGAAGCGGTCAGCAAAATTGCAGACGAATACGGCGCACGTCCAGTGACCTCCTTTGCAGAGGCACAGACTGCTGCCTACGTCGGCAGTCGCTTACGCCGTGCGGGCATGCAGGTTTGGACTGACCCGTTCAAAACAAGTCCACCTACGGGGAGTGGCTCGTTTTTGGTGGCGCTTGTCGCCATTAGTGTGCTCGTGTTGTGGGGAATCAATCCCGCATATGCATTTGCAAGTGCGGCTGTGGCATTTGTGCTCGCACTACTTAGTACGTCGTCACGTATCCGTCATATTGGCATTCATGACCGTGAAAGTCAAAACGTGATTGGGATTCAGCCTGCACTCAAACCACCCACGCGGCGGGTCGTGTTGCTGGTACCACTCGATTCCCATCAGCCTCCTGACCCGATTAGTAGTTTCGAAGCACGGATTGGTGCGACCACTGCACTACTCACCATCATGGGCATCGAGCTCTTGGCCCCACTCGATATTCCTATCGTGGCACGCTTCCTGTTGCTCGTCATTCCAACCGCATACATCGTAGTTGCCGCAATTGCAGAGCTATGGGTGCGCAGCCAACCACATTCACGTGGGGCAGTGAGTTATGCGGGGAGTCTTGCAGCCGTGTTGGCTGCAGCCGAAGACGTGGGGCGTTTGTCACACACCGAAATCTGGACAGTCGGGCTCGGGGGTGGCACCACGGGGGCTGGGCTCGCTGAGCTCATGCGCCGCTATCCATTTGATGCCCAGGCAACATTTTTTATTGGCATCGAGGGTATTGGGCGTGGCACACTCAGCTACGTTGTGCGTGACCTCAATGAACGCATGCACAGTGCAGACCCACTCTTGATCGAGCTTGTCACTGAGGCCACACTTGGCGTCAATGCCGAAGCACGCATCGCCGCATTCAACAGTTTCACACGACCGCTCACCCGGGCCAAACGCCGCACTATTAGCATTGCATGCCTCGACCAGCATGGGCGCATACCCCTGCAAGGCACCAACAAAGACGTCGTCGAATCAGTCAACCCGGCGCTTATCGAGCAAACAGCTCGTCTGATTGCCAACACAATCCGCGCACTCGACCCACTCACCATCTAACCACGCACGTTTTGCAGCACTGCCAATAAGACGGCTCCAAATGCGTCAGCCACATCGCTCGCTGACGCCTCGTAGCGCCAGTCCCCACACTGTGCACGACAGCGTGAACCAGTGAGGGTGATATCCAGCGTCACGCTGGCATCTGACCCAAGTGCCTGCAACAGGGCATCTTGGAGCTGTGATGCACTAGGAAGCCAAATGACGTCACCGGCCCACACCGTATCAAGCGCCCACTCACTTGCACCATGAAACATGAGCACAGGACGACCATCCAACATCCCGAGCTCGACACCACTCGGGGCAATCAACCAGGCATCGTCTTCATCACACAAACAAAACCAGTCACCGTTTTGGGGACGCCAGCGCAACCCTGCTACGTGTAGTGCCTGCGCAAGTGCGGTATCAATCATGACGATAATTTCCCCTGCTCAAGCCCTGCGCGGACGCGTTCGATGGCGCTGAGTCGATCACGTTGCATACTCTGTAACGTGTTTGACCACTGCTCACGGAAGGGCTCCATGTGGTGGTACAAGAGCTCAGCAATCACCAAATTCCGGAACCATTTGCGGTTGGCCGGCACAACATACCACGGTGCATGCAGCGTGCTCGTGTGCCGCATCGCCACATCATAGGCAGCGAGATATGTGGGCAGCAGGGTGCGATCACGCCAATCCTCTGCAGCAAGTTTCCAGGCAGTCATCAGTGATTGTTCGCGGGCGATGAGCCGTGCTTCTTGTTCGGTTGCATCAATGTGCAGATAACATTTGATGATAATCGTACCGCTATCATGCAACAGCTCTTCAAAATAGCGAATGTGCGTCAAGCGTTGCTGACGAATCGTATCCGTAATCGTACCACGTACATATGCGGCAACCACGTCTTCGTAGTGCGATCGATTAAATATCCCCAGATAGCCTTTGGCTGGCACTGCAGCATGGATGCGCCACAAAAAATCATGAGCAAGCTCATTGGGAGTTGGCATTTTGAACGGATGAACTACCACATTCAGCGGATCCCCGTTACTCACCACAAAGCGGACAACCCCATCTTTACCACTTGCATCAATCCCCTGCAGCACCAACAACACACGGTGCGTAGCCGCACCGATCATGAGCGCCTGTAATTCACTCACGTGCTGCATCACACTCACTGCCTGTGCTTTGCCTTCTTCTTTGGAAATACTACTGTCACCGACAGCAGAAAGCATGGACAGCGCATCGGTTTGTTCAGTTACACGGTCCGGCAAAAACGACATACACAACCTCACTAACCACCGTACAGGGTTGGATGTACCATCTTACCATGAGTTCTTAACAATTGTGGACACCACGTAGTAGATATGGTGTTGCGTAGTGTACCATGTGCCAACGCCATGCATCAGTCCCAACCACAGGATAGACGGACACGCCTGTGGTATAATGCACATCGTATTTGAATGAGGTAAGGCAACAGTCGATGAAAGAACTCTTTCGGCGGGCTCCGAAGGCATTTACTCCAGCCGAGCAGACGCCCGACCAACAAACACCCAACAACATGTGGGTTAAGTGTCCAAGTTGCGGTGAACTCACCTATGTCAAACAACTCCGTGACAACCTCAAAGTCTGTCGTTGCGGTCATCACATGCGTTTGAGTGCTGTGGAATGGACGGGGCTCTTCGACGAGGAATCATTTATCGAGCATGATGGGAATATAGCCCCATTGGATCCACTCAACTTTGTCTCCCCCAAAGATAACTACGCCCAAAAAATCCGTGAAAGTCAACAGCATACTGGGCTTTACGATGCCATCATCGGTGGTGAGGCCAGCCTAATGGGACAACCCATCCAGCTGATTGTGACCGAATTTGAGTTTATTGGTGGATCGATGGGCAGTGTGTTTGGTGAAAAAATAGCCCGTGCTGCTGAGCGAGCCTACGCACGCCGTGAACCACTGTTGACGATTAATGCGTCGGGTGGTGCACGCATGCACGAAGGGGTCATCTCACTGATGCAACTCCCCAAAGTCAATCTGGCACTTGCACGATTGGGGAGCATCGGGATGCCCCATATCGCAGTCATGACTGATCCATGCTACGGTGGTGTGCTAGCGTCATATGCCTCGGTGGCTGACGTAATCATTGCGGAGCCTGGCGCACGTATCGGCTTTGCCGGACGGCGCGTCATCGAGCAGACCATCCGCCAAAAACTCCCCGCCAACTTTCAGAGTGCTGAATTTTTGCTTGAGCACGGCATGATTGATATGATTGTGCCACGCAACGAAATGCGCTCCACGTTGGCGCGTCTTTTCCGTCTCTACACCACACGCACCACAGGGCTTTCACCTGTGGCTGCTGCCATTTAGGAAGCGCCCATGAAGACTGTATTAACTGCCTGGGACAAAGTCCAGATCTCACGTAACGTGCAGCGTCCGCGTACCCTCGACTATGTACGCGTCCTCTGCGATGAATATTTTGAATTCCACGGTGACCGCCGTTTTGCAGATGACGCCGCCATTGTGGCTGGCGTGGGGCGCATGTTGGGGCGCTCTGTGGTCATTGTCGGGCACCAAAAGGGTCGTGATACGCGTGACAACATGAAGCGCAACTTTGGTATGCCCAAACCTGATGGCTACCGCAAAGCAATGCGCCTCTTTGCGCACGCAGAAAAGTTCTCACTCCCCGTGGTGTGTCTCATCGATACGCCGGGTGCTGACCCAAGCATGGAATCAGAAACACGCGGTCAAGGCAACGCAATTGCCGAAAATATCCTCCAAATGGCACAACTACGTACGCCGATTGTGAGCTGTGTCATTGGCGAAGGTGGCTCGGGTGGCGCATTGGCGATTGGTGTCACTGATCGCATCTACATGCTCGAACACTCCGTCTATTCGGTGGCAGCTCCCGAAGCAAGTGCAGCGATTTTGTGGCGCGACTCATCCAAGGCGGCCGATGCTGCGCGCACGATGCGCATCACCGCCCAAGACTTGACCGAGATGGGTATCGTGGATGGCATCATCCCTGAGCCCGAGGGTGGCGCCCACCTCGACGCTGACAACACTGTGCGCAAAGTGGGGGAAGTCATCATGGCAGCCATCGATGAGCTCATGCTCATCCCCATCGACCAGTTGCTTACCCAGCGTTATGACAAATATCGTGTGATTGGTGCCTATGATACACTGTCAACGCCACAACACGGTCATGGCGAGCCACTTGCTTTCTAGACGATGAACAGTACGACACCGACGATACTTGCCGCACTGCACGCAGCAACTGACCACCTGCAGGCGGCAAGTACGTCACCGCGGCTCGACGCCGAGCTGATATTAGCACACCTCATGGCGGTAAGCCGCACCCATATCCTGACCAGACTCCGTGACCCCTTTCCTGCACACCTCACTGCACACTGGCAGCACCTGATTGCCCAGCGCGCTACGGGCGTACCGGTGGCCTATCTCGTACATCAACGTGAATTCTATGGGCTTGATTTTTATGTGGATGCCCGTGTGCTCGTCCCGCGCCCCGAAACTGAACTCCTCGTCGATATTGCACGTGACGCAGCAGCAATACTCGCACCACACTGCATTGCCGATATTGGCACTGGGAGTGGGTGCATTGCCGTGAGTCTCGCCGTCAATCGTGTGGCCCCATTGATTATCGGCGTTGATATTTCACCAGCCGCACTCGCTGTGGCGTACATCAACCAACAACGCCACGGCTGTGCCAACCTGCGCCTCGTGTGTGGGGATTTGTGTACGATGCTCGAGCCACTACCATTGATTGTGTCAAATCCACCCTACACACTCCTCGATGATATCGATGCCAACGTACGCACCCACGAACCGCACCTCGCCCTCGTGGGGGGTGGCATTGATGGTGCCGATTACTACCGCCGCCTTGCACAGCTGTTACCACGCCATCTCGCCACCCCTGGCATCTTTGCCTGCGAAATCGATCCACGCCAAGCTACCACTGTGGTCAGCATGATGCGTGCCACCCTGCCCCATGCACAAATCAGTGTGCATGCTGACCTGGCTGGCTGGGAGCGCGTGGTGCGCATCCAACAATAGTCAAACACCGCCCCTGCTTACATCCAAGTATGGGTAGCAAAGCGTTGACATGAGTAGTGTTCTGTGAGATTGAAAGTACATCCATGCACCGCAAATCCATGCGCATCGTGTTGCTATCCATTGCCACAATAGCCCTCATCACCGGTACCTGGGCATGGGACGAAATTGTCTACAATGTGCGACTCTTTAATGCGTATCGCGATGGCCAAGCGTATTATGCCAATAATCCTGCCATCGCCAAAGATGTCTCCTATGGGAGTCAAGCACACCAGGTACTCGATATTTATCAACCAGATACCCCTGGGAGTTATCCGGTCGTCATGTATATTTATGGCGGTGGGTGGAACAGTGGCAACAAAGAATTGTATGCACTGGTCGCCAAAAAACTCGTCCCCTATGACATCGTCGTCGTCGTTCCACGCTATCAACTCTACCCGGATGCTACCTATGCACAGATGAGTGATGACATCGCTAGCGCATTAGCATGGACCGTCAACAACATAGCGCAGTACAGCGGAGATCCACGCCGGATTGTGTTTGGTGGGCAGTCAGCCGGCGCACAGTTGAGTGCCATGACCGTGTTTGACACACGCGTATTGGCGGCACACAACCTCACCTCATCAGCAATTTGTGCATACTATGGCATCAGTGGTGTCTATGACATTAATGCACAATATGCGTTTATGCGCGACGAAGATCGTGACAGCACAGTCATGACAGCAGTCATGACCGAGGGGAATGCGGCTGATGCCAGCATGTTTGCGGCGACATCACCCATCACCTACGCGCATGCCGATATCACGCACATCCTGCTGGTACACGGCGATCAAGACGAGACTGTGCCGCTCCAGCAGTCACAAGATTTCCACGCCGCACTCCAGCAGGTAGGGGCCAACAGCGCCTTACACGTCTATGCTGGACGTGGTCATTCAGAGCTACTCTTTCATGCACTGACCCAAACCCCGGGTCAGCTAATTACGGACGTAGTTGCACTGACACGCACCTGTAAATGACTGCGGTTACACCACCGTCATGCAGATGGTTCATGACCATACCACAGGCGGCGTACTGCATCCCATTCGGCAGTCACAAGGACGAGTAGGTAGAGACCACAGACAAGTATTCGTGGCAGCAATGCGGGCATGAGCTGTGCGCATAGCGCTACTAGGCATGCCAACACGCCATAGATGAGTAGACGCACGTATGCGTAGGATTGTGGTTGCAGGCGCTGTGATTGCCACCACAACACGCACGGCATCACCAAGGCGGCAATCCCCGTCGCAACTGCAGCACCCATGGCCGCATATGTGGGAATCAAAAGCACATTGAGGATGGTATTGAGCACGGCGGCAGCTACCATACTCCATGCCAAACCAGCACTTTTGCCTTGGGCAGTAGGCACCAGACCAACAATGGTGAGCGCGCCACTACACAACGGCACGAACAGCAACGGCCAAATCAATGGGGCAGCGGCTTGGGCAGGTACACCCCCGAGAAGCCACAATAATTCACGCCCCCACACCCCCGTCAACACAGCAATTGCCCCTGCCACTACCACATAGATACGCAACGTGGTAGGCACAATCGCAGCAGGCGCAGCCAACGCCACCGGTTGCCAGGCATTTTTGAATGGATCAATCAGCAGAGCCAACAGAGTCACCAAAGTGGATGCCAACGCATACTGACCCAATGTGACGGCATCCACCCATCCCGCAAGAAACCACCGGTCTTGGTAGAGGAGTAGCCACATTGCCAGATTGGCGGGAATCAAGGGCAGACCACGGCGCCACAACACCATCATGATGGTTGTATCGATACGCCCCCACCACAATGATCGCGTCCAGATGAGCACAACAATTGCATTGATGATATGCGTGGCAGCTGCTGCGACGACCATGCCGGCCACGCCCCACGACAACCACAACACCAAGATGACACGCGTGAGTGCCGTAACAATAACCGTAACCACCGCATAGATGGCTGCAAGTCGTACCGCTTCACGGAGCCGTACCACCGCCAATAGGGTGCCGTGAATCACACCACACGGCACTGCAGCGAGTTGAATATACATCAAGGTGACCGTATCTGGGCGTTGAATGACCTGTGCCAACCACGGCACACACCATATCAAAACACCTGTTATCACCACTGCCCAGCCGGCCACCGTAACCAGTGCTGTGGCAACCGTGGTAGGGGGCATGGGGGCATGGGATGCATCGAGGCGATACACACTCGCCAGGACGGTGGGCATCCCAAGTATGGCCAGTGTATATGCAACATGGGCAAACGTCTGCACCAAGTCTGTGGTACCGTAGTCGGCCACACCCAGGGCACGGATATACAACGGCGTCAGCACCAGCGCTACTGCCGGGCCGATAAATCCAATCACGGTATAAACCGCAGTAGTCGCCATAATCCGCCTGAATAGTGGGCGTGCAGACATAGTGTTCCTTGGTTTCTACCGTTCCACATCATCATCATACGAGAAAAGCCAGCACAAGTCATCCATCGTAGCACTATGGTACTATGAGGGAGACATTGTATGACACACGGGAGTTTATTGTGCGCTATCGCTTGCTCGCACTCGATCTCGACGGAACCATTGTGAATCACGATTTAGGCATCGACCAACGGGTACGCACTGCCATTGCCAATGCCCAAGCCGCCGGAGTCATTGTCACACTTGCGACTGGGCGTATGTTTGGTGCGGCGATGCCGTTTGCAACCACACTCAATATACACCAGCCGCTGATTTGCTACCAAGGCGCAGTCATTCGTGATGCTCCCCATGGACACATCCGCTATGCAGCCACCATGCCTGGTGCCAGCACTGCGCATGCAGTACGCTTGATCCTCGAACGAGATATTTTTGTGGTGGCATATATCGACGAAGTCTTGCACATTGCTGAGCGCCGCCCAGAACTCGATCTCTATCTCAGCTACCATCCCGAAGGCGCCGAAGTGCGCCTGTGTGAAGATTTGGCAGCAGTGGTGGCAACACATCCTGCCACCAAGCTCTTGTTTGTGGCGCAGCCAGACATTGTTGGGCCGACGCTCGACTTTCTCAAAACACAGGTGGGCGACCAACTGGTCACCACTCGTTCACACCAGCTCTTTGGTGAACTCACCGCCATGGGGGTCAGCAAAGGACATGCTCTCGCAGAATTGGCGCATCAGCTCGGCATCGCACAACACGAGGTAGTGGCCATTGGCGACCAAGAAAACGACATTGAAATGGTACGGTGGGCGGGGCTCGGGCTCGCCATGGGCAACGCGATTGCACCACTCAAAGCAGTAGCCAAACAGGTTATCCCCAGCATCGATGATGCCGGTGTGGCATGGGCCATCGAACACCTCATCCTCACCCAAACAACCACACCCCCTAGGATGGATTCCTAAGAGGTGTGGTTGCGATGGCCCGGGCAATCTTCTATAATTAGGGAGATTAGCGCGAGCGGTACATGGTGCGCAAGCACTTGGTACAGACATTCACTTGGAACTTATGACCGGCTTCGGTGATTGTCGTGCGCTGCACATTCGCCTTGAACGTGCGGCTGGTACGTGGAGCGCGGCGGAACCAACCACCAGTCGCTTGGTGGCGGATGTTGCGACCGAAGGTGACCCCTTTATCGCAGAAAACGCATTTCGCCATGATGAATCCTCCTAGGAACGAGTCGACATGCACTTGTCGCCACGTTGTGGTGTGACACACTAATGCTGAATGATACCATACCAGACCAGGGTTGGCAACTCGAATCACCGATATATGGACGGTGCATGATTACACCGCGTGCATACGCACAAATGGTGCTGTATAGTCTCTATACCTGTGCCGAAGTTCGTGGCATTGGCGCACACGCTATGCCGTTGACACACCCTGATGCATGGCGTGCTCTGACCATATCACGCATCGATGCGTGTACCGTACCGGTTACCATGGATGCTTCCGACATCAGACCAGATATCATTCAGCGCATCCAAACCCATAGTAGCCAACACATGACCCGCTGGGTCGGCATCCCCGTCACCGTCTCGGTTGCGGTAGTCAATGCCACCCTGTTACAACGCAAAGGATAAGTGCAGTGGCGCGTATCAAAATCGTCTCTGATAGCACGGCTGATATTTCTGCTGAGCTCGCCCATGAACTCGACATCGAGATTATTCCCACACAAATCCAGTTTGGCGACCAAGCCTTTCGGGCTGGCGTCGAACTAGGCAACGACCAGTACTACCAACTCATCGGCGACGGGCGCTTGCGTCCGCGCTTTTTACCGCCGAGTTTCAATGATGTTGAACAGGTACTACGCAAAGTCACGCTCCGATACGATCATATCTTTGCGATTCATATGGCCGCACATCTTAGCCCAGTCTATCGGCTAGCCCAACAGGTACTCGGGCGCATTCCAGCCACCGCTGCCAAAGTCCGCATTATCGATAGCAAATCGTTCTCAGCAGGCCTCGGGACAATTGTGGTCAATGCAGCACGAGCCGTCCAAGATGGCGCTTCACCGAGTGAAGTTGAACGCCTAATTGTAGATACAATTGCACATACTCACTACGTGTTTTTCGTGGATACGATTGACGCATTAGAGCAGGCTGGTTGTCTGGAATACGCCAATAGCAACATCTCGTCGTTTCAACGTATCAAACCACTACTGCTCCTCGATGATGGCGAAATCGTGCTCTATGAGCGAACGCGCACACGGACCAAAGCCATCGAGGGACTAGCCACCTTCGTCGAGGACTTTCCCAAAGTTCAAGCAGTCACCGTGCTCTATTCCACGGCACCCGAAGATGTCGATAAATTCCTTGAACGCCTCGAAACGGTCTTCCCACGGGAGCAAGTCATCAGTATGCAAATGAATGCAAGTAGTGCGGTCATGCTTGGCCCGGGAGCCATGGGAGTGGCGGTCTATGAAGGCCTCGTCTGAGACCACGCAACTCAAAGACGGTGTCAAATCACTCGGTGCCGCGCTGCGCACCGAACAAAAGGATGCCTGCCAAAATCGTGTCCACGATGGTGGGATTGATGTCTTTTTGTTTGACTGGAGCAAACACTACCCGGCGGCAGCCACACACAGCGAAGTCGCTGGTGTGCTCGCCATGCTACGCGGATACGGTGGGATTTCGACTGCGCAACGTGCTGAGCGCATTCATGTGGCGATTAACCGGCTTCTGACCCTCTACAAAGCGCTTGACAGTGCATCAGTGGCGGAACCGACACCAACACCTGTGCCACCAGCACGTGTGGCTGCACGCACTGCCAGCAAAAAAAGCACCACGCAAGCCAAGGGCGATACTCCGATTACCGTGGATTCACCCCTCGACGCACTGCCTGGCGTCGGCAAAGCCAACGCACAAGCCTTTCGGCGCCTCGGCGTCAAAACGATTCGTGATCTGCTCCACCACTATCCGTTCCGCTACGACGATTTCTCCAAACGCACCACCATCGCCGATCTGCGCCCTGGTCAGCTCGAAACCGTGGTGGCCAGCGTTTTTGATACACGCACGTTTAGTATGCGCAGTGGCGGTAACGCCCTCGAAGTCAAGCTCGAAGACGACACCGGCATCCTCAAGGCCGTCTTTTATCGACAGCCGTGGCTCGCCAAACAACTCGTGCCTGGCATGCAGATTATGGTAAGCGGCAAGGTCGAGCTCTTTGCTGGCCAAAAGCAAATGAGCAGCCCCGACTGGCAGCCATTTCAAGCCCTCAGCCCCGACGAGCTGTTGCACGTAGGACGCATGGTACCCGTGCACTCACTCACCAAAGGACTAGCAGAGCGCAGTGCGCGTAGTCTGATCAAACAGGTTGTCGATCGTTATGCCGATGCACTCGCAGACCCACTGCCACTGGTGGTGCGCCAACGAGCTGGGCTGGTTGACCTACCCACGGCCATCAAAAAAATCCACTTCCCCGACAACGGCACTGACGTCATCGCCGCACGCACCCGCCTCGGCTTCGACGAATTTTTGGCGATCCAACTGGGCGTGCTCCAACGCAAAATCGATTGGCAGCGCGAAGAAGGCTACCCCATACCCTATAATGACGAAGCACATCAGGCCTTTTTGCAAACGTTGCCGTTTGCGCTGACCAATGCGCAAACCCGTGCCCTCGGCGAGATTTTTACGGACATGCGCGCCCCTGTGCCCATGGCACGCCTACTCCAAGGCGACGTCGGCAGCGGCAAAACTGCGGTGGCAGCTGCCACCGCACTCCAAGCCGTCGCCGCAGGATTCCAAGCAGCCATCATGGCTCCCACCGAAATCCTCGCCGAACAGCACTACCGTGGCTTGCGCAACCTGCTCGGTGCGATTGCCGTGCGGCGGAGCAGCGAGTGGCAAACTCAAATAGATGAGCACCAGCGTGCCCGGCTGGCAGAAATCCAGCTCATCCTCGGCATGGATCCTCAACGCAACGACGGCGTACGCGTGGCGCTACTCACCGGCAGTCTGGGTGCCAAAGAGCGTCGACGTGTGCTCGAAGGCATCGCCAACGGCGAGGTAGACCTGGTGGTGGGCACCCACGCTCTCATCACCGATGCGGTACAGTATCAGCGCCTCGGTCTGGCGATTGTCGACGAACAACACCGCTTTGGTGTCGAGCAACGCCAGCGCCTCAAAGACAAAGGTCACAACCCGCATCTGCTGGTGATGACAGCCACACCCATCCCGCGTACGCTGACCATGACCATTTATGGCGACCTCGATACGTCCGTGCTCGACGAGCTCCCCCCCGGACGCCAACAAATCCTGACCAAGCGCATCCGTCAATACGAACGCGAACGCGCCTACAAGCACATCCGCACAGAGATTGCGGCAGGGCGCC
>JBKCGB010000181.1:0-7628 GCA_046303375.1 Roseiflexaceae bacterium | reverse complement strand
ATACCTGCGTGCCGATCAAATCGTCATGATTGCAATTCGTGATCTCGATAGCCAAGAACGCATCGCATTACGCCAGAGCGGCATTCTCGTGTTTACAATGCGCGATATCGATGAGCTAGGCATTGCCACCGTCATGCAACGTACCCGCCACCACCTCGCAGATGCAGATACACTACATGTGAGTTTTGATATGGATGCACTCGACCCGACAGTGGCACCAGGCGTGGGGACGCCAGTCAGTGGCGGACTAAGTATCCGCGAAGCACACTTTATTATGGAAACACTGTGTGATGATGGCCGCGTACGCGCCCTCGATTTGGTTGAAATCAATCCCATTCTTGATCAGTTTAACCGGACTGCTGAACTTGCAGTCGATTTAGCTGCGAGCCTGTTTGGGCAACGTATTTTGTAGGATTGCCTATCAACCAAAACGCACAATCTGCGTCAGGAGCTGTGCCTGTTCGAGATATGCGCGGGTCTGTTGAATGTGTTCCACCATGGCGGCATGCGCAGTAGCACCATCCCGGGCAACAATCGCATCTACAATGTGCTGGTGCGCATCAGCAGTACTGGTGTAGGCAGTCGGATCAAAAAATTGATTCGCATGGTGCTCTGCCTGCCAGATTCCCCCCATCAACACATCCGTCAAAATGATGAATACCGGGTTGTGACTCGCTTCAGCAATCAACACATGAAATTCCACATTGGCCGAATTATAGCGTTGCGCCATATCCGTGGCGTCACAATGACTTGCGAGTTGGCGCATCATCACACAATTAGCATACATAGCGTCAATCTGTGCCGGCGTTGCGTACGTGGTGGCTAATCCTACCACATGTGGCTCTATCACAAGCCGCACCGCCAACATGTCGGCTAATGTGACTGATTGCTGATGAAACGCAAGCAACAACGACTCTAAGGTCGACGCACGCACATTGTGATTGATGACCACACCAACCCCATTGACTGGGGTGGCAATGCCACGTGCACTGAGAATTTTGATTGCTTCACGTACCACGGGGCGACTAACATTGTATGTCGCCTGGAGCAGACGCTCCGATGGCAACATGCCTTCTGGGGCAAATTCCCCAGCTAAGATACGGCGGAGTACATCGTGCGCAACACGCTCTGAGAGCGGCGTAGCGCGCACCTCAATTGGTGGTTGCTTCATATGGGTAAACAAATACAATGTGATTATTAGCAGTATACACTATCTTTTGCACAATTCTATACAGACCATTCACGCAGGCAATACTTCATCGTTAAACATATATCCACGCCCATAAATGGTCACAATATAGCGCGGATTATCGATATCATGCTCGATTTTGCTCCGAATATTACTCACATGCACATCAATCGCCCGACCAGACATCGTGTCTACACCGCAAATAATGCGACTCAACTCGGATCGACTAAAGACACGCCCAGGGGCAGCCATCAGTGTAGAAAGAATGGCAAACTCCATGGGGGTCGTATCCACTGTCCGCTGATTAATGATCACACTCTGATTGCTTGGATTCAACTGCACTGGACTGCTACGCATCGGATTCTGCGTGAGGGCAATCCGACGTAATATGGCGTATATGCACACCTCAAGCTCTGTCATGAGACACGGCTTTATCAGATAGTCATCTGCACCAACACGGATTACATCAATCTTGTTGGCAGCGTCACGTCGTGCCCCAAGCACGATCAGCGGCGTTTGTGTGCGTTCACGCATCCGCTGTATGTAACGAACCACATCACGCCGGAGCACTGCTACGTCAATGATAATACAGTCATATACTGCGACCATACACAGATGCATGGCATCATCACCATCTTCAGCCCAAGTAACCACATAGTGACGCCTGCCAAAATGCGCCTCTATCTGGGCACGTAATGACGGTGATGCACTCACAACAAGGATCTGTTGGACATGCAGCGTAAAATTTTCTACGTTCATGTGCATTTATTACCCTCACACAATACATCACAGCATCAACACTATTTTATGCAAGCAAGTAAACATAGAAATAGCCTACCACATGTGCGTACTTGCTCGTAAAAACGAGAAACACTATCATTTATTGCACTATTGATGTTAAGCCCTATAACTACTCTACTTACAAGTATACCATAATTGTTTAATATATTTGATATCAATGGATTCATATATCATTTACATTGTTTACATACAAATGCATCTTTACCTGGGATCTGCTGTTGATCTGTGGCGTATTATGAACCTTTTTGATCTGTTTTGTGATAATTAACGCACATCATAGAGTTTCGGTTCGTTAGTGCTATACTATGACCACAGGCCACCGCACTCAAGGAGGCACTATGCGCACCTGCAGTATACTCACCGCGGTCCTTCTCAGCATGTTGGTTATCCCCATGATTATCGGCAGTATCCTCATCAATGGGGTTACGTACACTGTGCTGACTGATGCCACATTTGTGGCCAATCTGAGCCCTGCTCGCATCCAAGCACAGGTGATTGCGGCCATCCCTGCGTTACTCAACAACACAGTGATGAATCCGGACGATAGCGAAACTGCTGACATTTACAATACGTTATTCCCCGATCCCACCGTACGCAATATTGCTCGAGAGCAGATGCCGGCCCTGATGGCAAGTATGGACGGGGATTTTTCTCCAGCGCGGCTCACACAGACACTTGCTACGACTGTACCCGAACTGATGACACAGGTAGTCGAGTCAGCTTCACCGTGTACGGCCAGCCAAGAACGCGATTTGATTACAATTATCAATACATCGCGCGATCTTGGTGACAATTTGTGTGCCCCACAAGACCCTGCCACCCAGCAACAACTAGTCAGCTATCTCAGCCAGCAGGTGACAGCGGCACTCCGTGGTGACACCCTGACACAAGACACCACAAACCCGCTCACTACCATGCAAACACAAGACATGACTGACGCAATTGCAAATATTACGCTCACGGCGCGACAAGGAATCATATGGCCAGTCACGCTGGTTATCATCATCTTGGCACTGGCGGTGCGCAGTATCCGTGGCTTTTGTGGGTGGCTGGGGGGATTAAGTCTCATCAGTGGTGCTGGGGGGATGGGGATTGCCGCCCTGAGTCAATCGCTGTTGACCATTGATGTGGCGAGCGAGCTCACACAACGCATGCCCGACCAATCACAAATCATCACGCCGTTTTTATCGCTGATTGATGGTGCCGTGTTTCCGCCGTACGTATCGTGGCTGATGACAGCCTATAGCGTATGTGCTGGAGTCGGTGTAGTACTTGTCGTGGTGGCACTCTTGCTCACGCCACGCCGACCAAGCACAAATGTAGTGCTAGAACCACTCCCGGGAACCCCGCCAGCACACAGTGGCGGCAACGACGGCAGCACAGCACCAGTTGCAGTTGAGCTCGATACCAATGCCATTCCCATTGGCAAAGTCACCGGTCCACTTACCCCAGAGGATGCGAGTGCGACCACTGATGCGCATCAGTTCGCGGCCACCTCACAATCAAGCACTAGCGAACTCGACGTGACACCATCAGCTAGCAAAGAGCCTGATACATCCTCACCATCAGTCGGTGGTGATGCTCAAGGTCGGTAACTCGGTCAGCGCAGTCAAGCCAAACTGACGCAAAAACTGCTCGGTTGTACCAAACAACACAGGACGACCAATGGTGTCGAGGCGCCCTACTTCGCACACCAATTCACGGGCTTGGAGCTGACGCACGAGCGTGCTACAGTCGACCCCACGAATGGCTTCGATTTGTGCACGTGTAATCGGTTGACGGTAGGCGATAATCGTGAGCACTTCTGACATGGCATTGGTCAATTTGCTTGCACCACTTTGCCCCAACATCCGCCGTACAAACGGAGTTGCAGCCACTGCAGACACGAGTTGCACCCGCTGATCGTGCCACAACAGTGCAATCCCACGCCCTGCCAACTGATGCGCCAAGTGTTGACACGCCTGATGCACCTGTGCCGGTGGCAGCTCCACCCACTCGGCGAGTTGCTCAATGGCCACCGGCTCACCAGCCACAAACAACATGGCTTCGATGAGCGCCTCGAGTGACAGACGGGTATCGCTCATATGCGTTACTCCGCAACCACAAACAGTTCACGGGGGAACGTAGTCATGGTATCAGCCCCCGTGTTCGTACGCACCAGCATATCCTCGATACGGACACCACATTCCCCCGGCAAATAGATACCTGGCTCCACCGTAAACGTCATCCCAGGATTGATGCGATTGGTATCACCGCCCACCATAAAGGGTGGCTCGTGGATGTCAATGCCCAGACCATGTCCGGTACGATGAATAAAAAACTCGCCAAAACCAGCATTCACGATCACGGCACGTGCGGCGCGGTCAACGCTGTCGCCAGACGCGTTGGGCAGCGCAGCTGCCGCGCGCCCCGCCGCATTCGCCGCATACACGGTATCATAGACCAGGCGCGCCCGCGCCGACACCGTGCCAACCGCAATGGTGCGGGTGATATCCGACACATACCCATCAACCACCGCACCACCATCAATCACCACCAAATCACCGGCTTGCAGGGGGCGCGTGCCGTTGCTGTGATGGGGGCTGGCACCATTGGGACCAGAGCCAACTGCAAGGTCAAATGACGGCACACTGCCCGCATCGCGAATGGCTTTGTCCCACAGCTCTGCCACCTGGAGCTCATTCATGCCGATACGCGTAGCCTGCAAGGCCTGCGTCAGGGCAGTTTCAGCAACTGCAATCGCCTTGTACATGGCGGATAATTCATCGGCCGCTTTGTGCATGCGCAACTGCGCCAACACGGGATCCGCATTCACCACCCGCGCGTGTGGCAGGGCAGATTCGATGGCACGCAATTCAAAGACACGCATCACCACATGCTCCACGGCAATCGTGCCCCCACGCACATTGGTAGCTCGCAAGGCATCGATAACTGCCGCACTCGGGCCGGCATCATCATCCCAGCCAAAGACGTGCAGAGGAAACTGCGCTTGTGCCACGGCACGGGGGGCTTCCATGGTGGGGAGCACAATCGCAGGTTGCCCCGTGAGTGGCACAATCAGACAGGCGAGGCGCAGTTTGGTCGAAAAACTGATGCCACTGAGGTAGCGCAAATTACTCCCTGGCACCAACACGGTCACATCAATCTGGTTGGCCGCCATTTCGGCACGTAGACGTTCGAGACGATTCATAGGGCGGGCTCCTCTTCTGCATCATCGTGAATGGGGAAACGCACTATGGCCTCGGCCCATCCATGTTGTATGACAAAGGCAAATTCACCATGGAGATCGCTTTCCACCAGCGTACGCACCATTTGCTGGCCCATACCGCTCCCCTTGTGGGGGGGCAAATGCTGACTGCGTTGCGGGCCATCGTCGCGAATCGTGACAATCCCCGTATCGTCGCTGAGGGTCATATCAATGTATACATCACCACCTACTGCCATCAGTCCATGGGTAAGCGCATTCATCACCAGCTCGTTGAGGACAATGGCCAGCACGGTGGCACGACGTGACGCCACAGGAATGGATGACCCAGATACATGGAAGTGTACCGCATGTTGCGGATCAGTCATACTCACCACCGCATGGTCGACAATTTGCCGCACAATCGCATCAACGGTAGTCACACCGATGTCTTCGCGGCAAAGCAGGTTGTGCACCGCAGCAATGGCTTGGATGCGTGCCACACTATCACGCAAGGCAGCCACTGCATCAGAATCTGGTGGCATGCGCCGCAGCTGCATCGTCAAGAGTGCGGAGATCGTTTGCATATTGTTGCGCACACGATGATGCATCTCTTGGAGCATCACCGACTTGACCGCCAAGGCTCGCTGGCTTTCATCAAATAACCGCGCATTTTCGATGGCAATGGCTGCCGCATCCGCAAAGGCGGCCAGCAACCGCACCTCTTCGAAATCAAAATGATGCTCGTGTTCAGTATACAGGCTAATCGCCCCCAAGGGGCGCTCACCGCGTACCCGCAGCGGGGTGCAGTACAACGAACAAAAACGGTCATTGGCCGCAGTATCTGCGAGTTCGGGGAAGCGTGAGTCTTTGTAGGCATTGAGTACCGCCAGCGGGCGCCCATCTCGTACTGCTGCCCGAATCGACGGGGGCACATCGGCCACATGCGACGGGGCACCGTGTGTAGCCGCAAGATGCAACGTCCCATTTGCGTCAAGTTTAAAAATATCGGCACGGCTGACATGACTCAGTTCAACTGCTTTGTCTGCAATCAACTGCAACAACTCATCGATACGCAACTGTTCGGCGATGCGTTTCGAGACTTGTTGGAGCGAGGTCAGTTCACGAATTTTGCGGTGCAGCTGACTATCTGCTTGTTGGAACATTTGGGCATTGGTGATAAAGAAAGCCAATTCACCTGCTACTGTTTCCACAAAACTGACTTCATTTTCTGAAAAACGGCGTGGATGAAGTGTTTGGACGGTGACCACGCCTTGAAGCTTGGGGGTGCCGAGATGAAAGCGCCCATCGCTAAACAACACGATAGGCACTGCAAGCACCCCCCGCAAATGCGCCATCACGGGAGACATCCCCCTGGCAGCATCTGGATCATGGGTCACGTCGTGCACCATCAGCGGTTGTCCCTGCTGCCCTGCAGCACCGACGACTCCTTCACCGAGACTCATACGAATCTGCCCCACCAATCCGGCATCAAAGCCGGCCACTGCCCGCAACACCAATTCGTTGGCATCGCGGTCATACAAATAAATGGCACAGGCATCGACACTGCCCACATCCACCACGGTTTCAACCACTTGACGCATCGACGTATCGAGGTCCAGCGTCGAATTCGCCGCCGCAATGATGCGGTGCAAACCACGTAATTCGGCCATGCGTTGGAGCAACTGCGATTCACGCTCCGCATTCCGTCGCTCCGCGATGGCTTCACCATATGCAACCAACAGGTGGGTGTGCACTTCGTCGGCTGGGAGCTGTAGGGTTGTTGCGAGCTCGGCAGCCACTCGAGTGAGTGTGGTCACATCACCGGATTGATCACACCAACGCACCGCAACCACGCGCAATGCTTCCCAGGGGTCTGCCACATATGTGGGGAGGAGGGCAACAGGCGACATGGCACTCATGGCGAGCCCCCTGCCACGGGCATCCAGATGATGGCGTCGGCCCAAATACCCCGCCCGCCAATGGCATCACGCAACGGCAAAAGCACGCGTCCACGCTCTGCGAACGTATACGTACCGAGATCCACCCATTCATTCGCAACTTCTTGGCTATTCACGCGCACTTCGGCCACGCCATCACGATGCAAAATCTGATACATGACCCCATCACTATCGATCAACCCACTCAAAGCATAGGGAACATACGCCATTACACGGTAGGTGCCGGGCGTCGGCAGTGGTGCAGACCACTCGGCGAGGGCCATGGGGACAAACGGTCGAGCTCGCCATGGACGCATGCGGTCATAACCCCGTTGCGATGGCGTAAATAATGCACGATTGCCCACCCCTGCCGGCACGTCGGTCATCGTCGCGTTACGCACCTGGAACTGTTGCGGATCATCACTATCGACCAATACACTCCCCGCAGGGGGTGGCGCACATGGCGACGGCTGATCGGCCCACATCCACGTACTCCCTGCCCCCGCAGGATGCG
>JBKCGB010000180.1:0-41428 GCA_046303375.1 Roseiflexaceae bacterium | reverse complement strand
CTCGGTTTCGGTGGCTGTTTCTGTTTCGGTAGGTGTTTCGGTTTCGGTGGCGGTATCCGTGGGTGTGTTTGTTTTCGTCGGCGTGTTCGATGGCGTCGGCGTATTGGTGGCACTACGGAACAACGGCGTGCTGGTTGGCACGGACGTATTGGTTGGACGCGGCGTGTTGGTCCCTGCGGGGTTTGGCGTGCTGGTTGCAGCCGCACTACCGACGTCGACGAGTACACAGCCGGGACAGCCAGGGATTACGCCCGGGGATCCACCTGCGCCACCTTCACGGAGGATAGGCTCGAGACCGTTGTAGGCATCACTGCCAAAGACGTAGGCATAATCGAATGATACGCCGGTACCGCCAGTGATATTGCCAAAACGCTTGGAAATACCAACACTCCAGTCTGCATTGAGTTGGCTACCACCACTATAGGTATAGTATGTAGTTGCGTTCGTCGGCCAACAACAGTTACCCATGCCAGTATTTACATCGGCACCATCTTCACCGGTGTAGTATCCCATCACGGCCTTGGTAAATGTGGTTTCTGAGAAAATGATGTATTTGGCATCAACAGTAGAGTATCCACGCACGTTATTGGTCGCAGAACTATCTGATCCACCAATACGTGCATCCGAGTCAATGGCACGTGCAATATAGGCGGTGGTTACATTATTGGTGGGGGTGAAATACGTGGTAATCTCGATATACTGTTGATTGGTATTAAAGCGAATATCGTTTTCCACCTTGAGGGTGGCATCCGACATCAGCTGTACGACGCGATAATCGTACGTGGTGCCACGGTATTCAATGCCGTTGTACTTGGTCATTTTTTTGGTGGGTGACGACCATCCCGCCCATGATCCATTGCTTGCAGTGTTGTTGACTTGATACTGCGTGCTATCAAGCGTCACGTTGAAGTTTTCCCAGGGAGTACCCGGTGTCAAAAAGTCAAACGATGAGTTGAACGTCCCCGAACAATTAAAGTCATACTGGATACCAGGGTTTGTTGAGCTACCGACGCCCAGTGTGCCATCTGATTTCACGCCGATTTTGATACAGTTGCCTTGTAGCACGAATGTATCTGCGGTGGGCAGTGGCGAGGCGGTTGGCGTAATGGATGGTGTGAGTGTATCCGAGGGTGTGAGTGTTTCGGTGGGTGTATTGGTGACAGTATATGTATTGGAAGGGGTCGGTGTATGCGATGCTGTAAACGTGGCAGTGGCAGTACTCGTGAAGGTATGCGTGGCTGTATGGGTGCGTGTATTAGATGATGTGCGTGTCCGCGTAAATGTGCGTGTGTTGGTGGGTGTGCGCGTAGGAGTCTGTGTTTCTGTGGGGGAGTAGTAGGGAGTCTTTGTATGCGTGCGGGTAATCCGTGAGCCAAACCACGATGTGCCCAACGTGACGACGCGGCCATCGGTGAGTTGTAGTACGGTGTTCGTGTACCCGGCACCGATGGCGGCAACGGTGAGTCCACGGGGAATCGAGATGGATCCAAACTCACGGGTACCCCACGCCATCACGGTACCATCAGATTTAAGTGCTACCGAGAATCGCGTCCCCGCAGCAATGGCAGTGACGCCATTGAGCAGACGCGGAACAAGGGCTTGCCCAAACTTATTGGAACCCCACGCCACTACGGTGCCATCAGATTTGAGGGCGAGTGAGTGGTCGTCACCACCGGCAAGTGCGATGACGCCTGTAGTACGTGGCACTAGTAATTGACCGGCACGATTATCACCCCATGCCACAATTCGACCATCGGAGCGCAACGCCAAGCCGTGCCGCGCTCCTGCCGCAATGGCGACTACGTTGTTGAGTGTGAGCGGCACATTGAGTTGCCCAAAGTCATTGCGCCCCCAGGCAACCACGGTGCCATCGGATTTGAGTGCGAGCGCAAAGCGTGTCCCTGCAGCGATTGCAGTGACATTGCTTTGTGCCTCAATGGGTACTTGACTTTCGCTGTAGTTGTCTTCGTCACCCCATGTAGCTACGTTGCCGGTTTGATCGAGTACGTACGAAACAGATGCCCCGGTGGCGATGTCACTGAACTGGGTGTCTTTGAAGCGATAGGGAATCGTACTCTGCCACTTGCGGTTATCGCCCCACATGACGAGTGTGTCATTGTTGAGGAGACCAAGCACAAAATTAGAACCGACTGAGATCTTTTTGAGATGTGTTGCCGTTTGTGGACGGGCAATATGCAGTACTGGAGTAGGGGTGGGTGGTGTCGTTGCTGCCTGCGCACGGGTGGGCTGGGATTGGAGCAAGTATGCGCATATGCCGATGATAATCATCGCTATACCAATAATCCCGGCACGTGTGGTGAAGTAATGATGTTTCACACAATATTCCCTACACCAAAAATGGCATTTGTTGATATACCTTATATCATATAAGGCTCTGTACGAAAGTGCTACTTCCTTTTGATGAGAAAGGATTACGATTTGTTCACAATGAGCGACATACGTCTTTATTTTATTGATAAACATGGAATTAATTGTTTAATAAGATGCACATTTATGCGAAATAATATGAATATACAGGAAAGTGTAAATCCCCTATAATAGCGAATATTCATTCCCTATACACAGAGTTGTGAGGAACGTCGATGCAGGACGCACTTGTGTTGTCGTTGTGGCCAGACATACCGCCCACATCAAGCCCTAATCTGCCAGAAAGTTATATGCGTAGTGCTGCACATGATGGTACTCCATTTGGATTGGTGCGCAATGTGCATGTACCAAACATGACGGTTTTTTTGCCTGACGCAGCGCTTGCAACGGGAGCAGCGGTCGTGATATGTCCCGGCGGTGGATATCATATTTTGGCCATTGATCACGAGGGCTACGATGTGGCGCAGTGGCTGACATCACGTGGGATTGCCGCAATTGTGCTGAAGTATCGGCTTGTACCGACGCCTGCAGATAATGCGGTGCATGAGGCCATCTTTCGGGCGCGCTTGGCCGACCCAGTGGTATTGCGTCGTATTGCCTTTGAACAAGAACCCTTGATGCGCGCCGATGTGTTACAGGCGATACGTCAGACACGTCAGCATGCCGCTGCGTGGGGTATCCGTGCAGACCAAATCGGTGTGATGGGGTTTTCTGCGGGTGGGCATGTCACGATTTCGGCAGCACTTCATTACACGGCTGATAGTCGGCCCGATTTTGTGAGTCCCATCTACCCTGTCTGGTTTGATGTGATTGCGCCACGGGTGGATGCACCGCCGTTGTTCATGGCATTTGCGAGTGACGACGAATATGGCTCGCTAGTTTTTGATACGGTTGCGCGTATGACACAAGCCTGGCAGCGTGCCCAGCTCCCAGTCGAGGTACACGCCTATGCCCGTGGTGGGCATGGATTTGGTATGATGACGCGCCAAACTCCAAGTGACTATTGGATTGATCGTTGGTATGAATGGTTGACCACCACGGTGCTGCGCTAGCTGGGATACGGAGGCGATAATGCAACGACGGAGTCTGCTATTCGTGACGGTGAGCGCCATCCTGCAGGCGTGTGGGGTGCGCCCAGCCACTGCACCGGTGACGCCGTCACCGATTGTGACACCCGCACCAGTGCTTTCAATGCGGCTGTTGACTGCTGCCCCATATACCACACATCAGTGCATTGAAATCGCCATTGATGTGGTTCCCGCACCTGCAGATGCCTTTGATGTGGCTGGCAATGATATGTGGCTGGTTGCCATTCATGCCACACAGCAGTTGCGTGTGCCTGTGTTTTGGGATACCGCAGATACGCCTATCGGTGCATGGCGGGCGCGCATCCAACTCGCACACCCGGGCGAATGGCAGGTGTACGTGCAACATGGTGCGCGCATGAGTGAGGTGCAACAGCTGATGGTTGTCCCGCACCCCCATGCGCATGGGATCATCCGTGTTGACGCCCGTGGCTTTGCCTTTGCCGATGATACCCCGTTTCTGCCGATTGGGCTGAATCTCGGTTGGTCGACGAGCCAGGGCGAGGCGGTGTTGGCTGATTACGAGCGTTGGTTTGCGCGTCTGGCCGCACATGGTGGCAATGCGGCGCGCATCTGGATGGCGTCGTGGTCATTTGGCATCGAGTGGAGTGATACTCCGCTAGGCGACTATACGGCACGCATGCCTCAAGCAGCATTGCTCGATGAAGTCATGCGTATAGCCGAACAATATGGGATTTTTGTCATGCTGTGCCTCATCAATCATGGGGCGTTTAGTATGACGACCAATGCCGAATGGGAGGCAAATCCGTACAATCAGCGCAACGGTGGTCCACTTGCTAGTCCTGCGGATTTTGTCACCGATACGCGCGCCCGTGAGCTGTTTGCGCGCCGGGTACGATATATCGGAGCGCGCTATGCGGCATTCCCGGCGTTGTGGTGCTGGGAATGGTGGAACGAGGTCAACTGGACACCCATCCAAGAAACCGCCCTTGCGCCGTGGTTGAGCGAGATGCGCGCTGTGCTTGCGCACGTGGACCCATATCAGCATTTGGTCACGAGTAGCTGGGCGAGTGTCGGTGCCACGCAGCTATGGTCAGATACAACCCTTGACTTTGTGCAACACCACACCTACGAAAATGATGATTTAGTGCGTACATTGAATGCAGCGCGTATTCCGGTCAAAGCAGTCTTAAAAACCAAACCGCTATTGGTCAGTGAAGTCGGCTTGAATGCGGCGGGGGCAACAGTGGCTACTGCGGTCGAGCATGTGCATCTGGTTAATGCGGTCTGGGCACCCATCATGCTGGGTATGGCAGGGAGTGGCATGTACTGGTGGTGGGATACTTGGATTGACCCGACTAATCAATGGGGCGTTTTTGCAGAGGTGAGTACATTTGTACGTGGCATTGATATGCGCCAGTTGCGCCCGTTTACGGCACTTATGCCTGGCATGGTAGTGCTTGGTCTCAAAAACGATACCACGGTACTCCTGTGGATTCGCCACGCCCGCTACACGGCACGTGATGCGATGCAGGCCTATCAGCAACTCGCTCCTGCGGATCCCGATTGGCAATATCAACAGCAGGTGACAACGTGGCAATCTGTGGAGCTCCGCAATCTGACGGATGGCAGCTATGCAGTGACGTACTATGGCCTCCCAGCAGAACATGCAGCCACACATGACATATGTGATGTGCGCAACGCCCAAGGTACACTTGCGGTACCTCCGTTTGTGAATGCGCTGGCAGTGCAGTTGCATCGTAAGGGGTGAGGCATGTACTATGGCTGTGAGATGGTATTGCAACCAAATTGATATGGAGTGACGTCACATCTCAACCACACATGTTGGGGATGAGCCAGAGCGTACGTTGAAAGGAGTGTGTCCATGGAATGGGGCATGATGAATGAATATGCGGTTGTTGCATTTGGGGTGGTAACTGGTGTCGCATTAAGCGCTGTTGCTGGAGTGCGCATGTTTTTGCCCTTTTTGGTGGCAGCCATTGCCGTCAAGTTGGGTGTGATACAGGTTGCGAACGATTTTGCCTGGATTAGTAGTTGGCCGGCCCTGGCGGTGTTTGCGACTGCAGCGTTGACTGAGGTGTTGGCATACTATATTCCAGTGATTGATCACGCCCTTGATGTGTTTGGCTCACCAGCCGCTATCGTGGCAGGATCGCTGTTGACTGCGTCAATGGTGATTGGTATGGATGAGTGGTTGCGCTGGTCGTTGGCGATTATTGCGGGTGGGGGGATAGCGGGAACGCTCCACATCGGCAAAACACTGGTCCGTGGCACTTCTACTGCAACCACGGGCGGTCTCGCAAATCCGCTCCTTGCCACGGGTGAAATGATTGGTTCGACACTGGCCGCCATTGCTGCCATTTGGATTCCTGTGGTGGTGGTCGTGTTGGCTATTATTATGCTGATTATGCTCATCCGTATGATTATCCAACGCCGCAGTCGTCAACTCGTATGACTACACAGCGTCTCTATGTGCAAGATTCTCCACCGTTGGTCGTGACGGCCACTGTGACTGCGGTGCAGGCTGACATGTTTTGTACCGATGTGAGTCCCTTTTTTGCGGGTGGTGGTGGTCAGCCTGCCGACCAAGGCACCGTCAATGGTGTGCCGATTACCCAGCTTGTCCGCGATGATGCTGATTGCTTGTGGCACACGGCAGACTGCTCGGTCGCGGTGGGCGACACGGTGACATTGCAGGTAGATGCGTTGTTTCGTCAGACGGTGTCGCGCTATCATACCGCACTGCACATCCTCAACACGTTGGCATTGACGCACTACCAAGCCTGGCTGACTGGGGCAGCCATCGCGTTCGACTATGCACGCATCGACATCAAAGTGGACCTGCTCGAACCAGCCATGATTGCGGACCTTGAGGCACGCATGAACACGGTGATTGCGGCGAATCACACCGTGTGCTCGTGGAGCGTTCCAACCGAGGTGTTTGCACAGCGCCCCGAACTGGTGCGGACCATCAATGTGGCACCACCTGCGTATCGGGGGCAGATTCGTGTGGTCGAGATTGTGGGCTTTGATGCCCAAGCGTGTGGTGGCACACATGTGACCCATACCGCTATGATCGGGCGATGTGAAATTTTTAAAAGCGAAAACAAAGGCAAACACAACAAGCGCCTCTATGTACGCTTCACAGCATTAGGCAAGTAAAGGCGAGCATCGAGCAACCGGTTAGCGCAGTGTTTTGATATACTCTCACTATGAAAAAAAGCGCATACAATCGCGGTTGTGCAGCTGACACATGGGTGTTGGAGCGAGCGTGTGGTGGGGATATTCCCTAGGAGATATGGATGAACTACGTAAAATTAGGCAACACGGGCATGGACGTATCACGTATCTGCCTCGGGTGTATGGGCTTTGGCGATGCAAATCGGTGGGTGCACAAATGGGTGCTCAACGAGGCTGAGAGCCGCATCATCATCAAACATGCTCTCGATGTCGGTGTGAACTTTTTTGATACAGCCAATGTGTATTCGTTGGGTGTCAGCGAAGAAATCCTCGGTCGCGCCTTGCGCGATTACGCCAACCGTGACGAAATCGTGGTTGCCACCAAAGTGCACGGCAAAATGCGTGAAGGTGCGAACGGTGCGGGATTGTCACGTAAGGCTATTTTGAGTGAAATCGACCGCAGCCTGACGCGCCTTGGCATGGAATACGTGGATCTCTATATCATCCATCGTTGGGATTATCACACCCCGATTGAAGAGACGATGCAGGCGCTCAATGACGTGGTGCGGGCGGGTAAAGTCCGCTATATCGGTGCCTCTGCGATGTATGCTTGGCAGTTCCAGAAAGCGCTGTATACGGCGGAAAAACATGGCTGGACACGCTTTGTGTCAATGCAAAACCACTACAACCTCATCTACCGTGAGGAAGAACGAGAAATGATGCCACTCTGTCGTGCCGAAGGCATTGCCTCGACACCGTATAGCCCACTGGCATCGGGGCGTTTGACCCGCGATTGGAATGCAGATAGCTCGCTCCGTGCACAGACCGACTATGTGGCCAAATCGAAGTATGACAAGACGGTTGAGACGGATCAACTGATTGTGGAACGGGTCGCTGAGCTGGCACAACGATACGGTGTGCCACGCACGCATGTCGCGTTGGCATGGCTCTGGCACAAACACCCCGTGGTCGCACCGATTATTGGTGCCACCAAAACCACACACATCGACGAAGCAGTGGCTGCACTCGGGTTGACACTCAGCACCGAGGATGTAGCGTACCTCGAGGCGCCGTATGTGCCACATGTGGTGGTAGGCGCCATATAGCGTAGCCAGACCGATCACAATGCACCCCACCGTATTGCGGTGGGGCACTGGGATTTATGGCAAAAAGCGCTGTGCATTTGTGGGTGTGGGCATCATGCAGGTTTCCTGCTGGCCAAACCAGCGGTAACGGTTGCGGGCGACCACACGGTAGATGGCATCGCGCCATGCGCGTGGGACAATGCGGGCACTCGCGAGCAATGGCCACGGCCAGGTGAGTGTGACACAGATGCGTAGAATGGCGTCGCTTGCAGTGTAGGCAGTATTGTCAGCAATCACCACAATTGAATCGAGCTGTTGTGCATCAATACCGTATTGGGTAGCCAATGTGTGACCAGTGGGGGATTGAAGCGATGCAAACGAAATACGCGCCTGTGGATCGCGCGGAATAATCCATTGGACTGCGCCATTGCACAGATTACATACACCATCGAAGAGTACAATCACGGTGTGCCTCCTTTCGAATATAGTGTACTATGGGAAGATGAGAGTGAAAGGAGAAATGCATATGGCGTGGATTCGCATGATTCCTGAATCAGATGCTGAAGGCGAGCTCAAAGACGCCTATGCGGGAGCCATGGAGCCGTGGGGTGGGGTTGACAACATCATGAAAATCCACAGCCTGCGTATTGGCACGCTCCATGCCCACATGCAGCTGTATGTGACAGTGATGCGTGGTGAATCAGAGCTGTCACGTGCGCAGCGTGAAATGATAGCAGTCGTTGTTTCGGCAGCCAATCACTGCCACTACTGAATGACGCATCATGGGCGGGGTCTCCGTCGTCTCACCAAAAACCCGGCACTCGTACGCCAGCTCAAAAATGATTGGCGCCGCGCACCGATTACTCCAGCAGAACACGCCATGCTGGCATACGCTGAAAAATTAACATTGACACCGGCTGCCATGCACAAAAGTGATGTAACTGCACTCCGGGCAGCGGGATTTTCGGATGCAGGAATTCTGGATATTAATCAAGTGACCGGCTATTTTGCCTATGTCAATCGCTTGGCAGATGGCTTGGGTGTGCCCTTGGAAGATTTTTGGCAGACGGTCGATGAAGCAACCGACATGTAATGCGGTTGTTGCATAATTTCTGGTGAACGAATGACAGAACTGGTACAAGTGCATGCCAATTCGCCCGTGCAACAGGTATGGGCGCTCGTACGCCGTGAATGGGCGTGGTTACTCGCAGCGTTGGTGTGTGTGTGTGCCATTCTGCTGTGGAATATGCGTACGAATGTGGCCGCTGATTATGCGGTGTTGATGTATGAGCCACGTGCCATCCCCACGTTGTTGGCGATTGCGCACATGCAGGCGTATCCAGGGTGGTGGCCCATCGTGTTGACGCCACGTGATGCGCTGGTCGGTGTCCCTGAGCAACTCCAATCGGCACACGGGGCTTTGATGGTGCTCTGGTTGACGAGCCGCATGCTCGCATCCACATGGCTCATTTTTTTGACGAGTTACATGGCGAGCGCCATGACAAGTACCCTCTTGGCCTACGGTGCATTCCGTGCCGCTATGTGTCGCCCATGGTGGGCATGGTTGGCAAGCATCGCATTTGGGCTGTTGCCGGCGCGGTTTTATTGGCCCGATTTGTTGGTACAGTGGTTTGTGGCGGTGCCCCTAGTGAGTGCCTGTATTGCAAGTTTCTGGTACCGTCCGCAGCTCTGGGAATGGCGTCGATGGGCATGGTACGACTGGGTGATGCTGACCGGTGTGCTGGGTGGCATGGTCATCTTTGGCAAAAGTGCCGCCCTGATGGCCGTATTTGCGCTGATGATGACAGTCATGCTCTATCGTATTGAAACAGGGGTCTGGCGGCAGACATTGCCACTGATTGTGTTGGCATCTCTGGCGTGGTGTATGGTTGTCATCATCGCGCAGCATGAGCACACAACCGGTATGCGATTAACCTTTCAGGGTATCTCACTGGCTGCGCTTGTGCTCCCCTCCGCACACCACGTTATCCCGCCGTTTGCAGCCATTGGGAGTCGCTATGCCGCATTGGCGATTGAACACACGCATACCTACTACATGGGCGCAATGGCGGTGGCGGGGTTGGTGATGGTGGTGTGGCGCGCTGTGTGGCAGCTTGTGCATCCGGCGCCACCACTGCCCGCACAGCGTGTCATCGCACTCGTGCTAGTATTTCTGTTTGTCGCCAATCAACTGAGTACGGGAGCGTGGTTTTTTCTGTTGCAAATTTTGCCCTTTTCGCAGTGGGAACATGCGAGTATCTGGATTGCGTTTTGGTCATTGCACGTGGCAATGACCACACTCCAACACCAAGTCGCACGTTGGGGGCAGCACGAATGGCGCGTGGTGGTCGCCTTGGCGCTAGTTGTGCTGATTGATCAGGTGCCACGGACCACGATGCTACAACAGCTCCCGCGAGCGCTCACCGAAGTGCAGTCGTTTACGTGGCAATCAGGGACGTTGTTTTCACAAGCACGGCTTGCGTCTGATGTGGTGTCGGTGACAGGTTTGGCCGAACGTGAACCAGGATACGGGCGTTGGGCTGCACCAGGAGCAACCGCCATTGTTGTCCACGTTGAGCACCCGATTGCGCGCCCACTCAAGGTGTATATTCGTGCCAAAACGGATGATGCACATGCGCAAATGCCTGTACTCATTCGCATTGGCACAGAGCAACGTACGGTGGTGCTGACTCCCCGCATTGCAACATACACGGTGCTATTTACGCAATCGGATGTGCCAACCAATGAGATTGTGATAGAAATGCCACCAGCCGATGGCACCGATGCGCAACGAGGGAATGTGTTTGTGCAGTCATTGTGGGCAGAAGTGCCATAACAAGGGAAACTGATGTTGCTACGCCATATTTTCAAAACAGAAATCCGCTATTGGTTGCCGATGACATTTATCAGTTATCTGATCATCAACGGATATATGAGTAATTGGACTTCGTGGCTGGTGCCAGACGTTTCGGTGCCTTTTAGGGTGTATGGCGATGCGCGCTCGTACGGTGTCCTCTTTCAGCGTCAAGTTGAAGGTTTCTGGTTTTTTGAAAATACGCGCTACGGGTACCCGTTTGTGGCCACACTCTACGACTTCCCCATGTCGTTTCTCGATGCACTCACCGTCAAACTCATTGGGCAGTTCTGGCCAGAGTGGTACGCCATTTATACGCTGTATGTGGTATTGAGTTTTGTGGCGAATGCCGTAGTGAGCTATGTGGTGATGCGGGCCCTTGGTCTTTCTGCATTGTGGGCCATTGTGGGAGCCACATTATTCAACTTTGTGCCGTTCCACTTTTATCGGATCGGGCATGTGGTCTTTACGAACTATACCTGTATTCCGTGGACGTTTTATATCGCATGGCAGATATGGCAGGGGCGGGCCGCACAGTTTTGGCAACGCCCACACGTGCTTGCGAGTATGCTGCTCGGGTTTGTCATGGGTGGGTACAACATCTACTATGCCATTTTTAGTGTCATCATGCTGGGTATGACCACGCTGGTTGTTGCATGGCGTGATCACGCATGGCGTGTACTCTGGCATGGTGGGGGCATGGTGACGAGCATCATGCTGGGGATTATGAGTGGTCTGATAGTGCCACTCATCAATAGTATTATTGACCCCAACACGATTCCGTTGAGTCGGCCTGTCGAGGATAGTGTGCGCTATGCACTATGGCCGGTAGCGCTCTTCCAGCTCATTTCTGATATGCGTCTACAAAGCAGTCTCAATAACGTCATGTACGGTATCAGCTGGAACGAATACCACGCCAACAGTGTGGTGGGCTCACTGGGTATCGTGCTGGTGCTTTGGGGATTGTTGCGTGCCTGGTTACGCCATACTGTATCGCCGCTGATGCGTTTGCTGGGATTTGAGTTGAGTGTGTTGGTGCTGTATGCGGCAGTTGGTGGTGGTGGTCTGGTGGTGAGCTTGCTCTTGACTTCGATTATCCGGGGCACGAATCGCTTTGCCATTTATGCCATTTTCATCGGCATTGTGGCAGTGGTGTGGGCTGTACAACAATGGCTCACACGCCGGCAGGGTGCACAGCGCGTGGCGACGGTTGTTGCCGTCGGGCTGTTGGTGGTAGGTGGGGTGAGTGACAGTCCCGTAATCGCTGAAATGATCTGGTACCCGACCAAGACCAACCGCAACGTATCCTGGGAGCGTGATGTGGATTTTTTCCGGGCGGTAGAAGCGCGTGCTGGTGCCAATGCAGCCGTCTATCAGCTACCTGCATTAGCGTTCCCCGAGAATGATCCAAATTACGCACAAACGCAATGCGCGCTGTATACGCGGCTGTTTTGTAGTCATGGGAATGGCTTCGGTCGTGATGGTGCCATTTTTTACCACATGTTGGCACGTGCGCCAGTGTCTACTCAACTCACCGTATTGTCACGCCTCGGTTTTACGGGGCTCCTGATTGATCGCAGTTATCGCAACATGCCTGCCGTCGAAGCATCATTTCGTGCGGTACTCGGATCTGAGCCAGCCCTCGAAGATTTTACTGACACGATTGCCTACTATGATTTACCGCCTCCTGCTGGCCCTGTGCGTCCCGGGCGTAGTACGGCAGAGGTGATTGCTGCAGCGCAATTTTTGCAGGATGAATATGCTCTGCGGCGCAACACTGATGTGACGACTCCCATTGATTTACGCAAGCCGTGGCTGCCAGGCAACGTGAAAGTGATTACTGGCATCTATGGGCTGGGGGTGGATGGGCGGTGGAGCGATGCGAGTGACTTTCGTCAGGTGGTGGTCGTGATGAACCAACCGCTCCCTGCCGCATTCACGCTGCGGATTACGGCATTGGCGTGGGAGCGCAACATCAATGCACCGGTGACGGTGGTGGTTGGTGACCAGCGCCGTAGCGTGCAGTTTGGGGCGACGATGACCGTGCAAGATGCACGATTTACGACGGATGGCACGGCTACGACGATTACCATCATGCCTGCCTATCGCCAGCAAGCATCACCTCAGGATGCTCGATTTATTGCGTTGTTGATACAGCAATTAGAAATTTTGCCACGCTAAAAACAATCGCGCCGTGGTGCAAAGCACCACGGCGGTCAGATTGGCTCCTCGACCTGGATTCGAACCAGGAACCTACTGATTAACAGTCAGCCGCTCTACCGTTGAGCTATCGAGGATTATTGACAACGTGGCGAATTATAGCATGGGCATGATGGACGTGTCAAATAGTTGTGCTGGATGCATGTTGCTCACATTGTTTCAGTATAGAATGAAACAAACGCACCTGTGTGCTAGTCTGCGAGGTTTGTGATGCCGACACCTGCCGAACGTGTGGCCGATTTGTCTCAGCGTATTCGTGCCCACGATCACGCCTACTACGTGCTGAGTGCTCCCACCATTACTGATGCTGAATATGATGCCTTGATGACTGAGTTGCGCCACCTCGAATCCATCTACCCAGAATTGGTGCAGGTGGATTCACCGACCCAACGGGTGCCGGCACAACTTGATACACAGTTCACCAAGGTGCTCCACCCACAAGCCATGCTGTCATTGGCAAATGCCTTTGACGAAACTGGTGTATGCGAATGGCGTGACCGTGTCTACAAACTGCTAGGGAGCGACGATGTGTCGTGGACGGCTGAGCCCAAAATCGACGGTCTCGCTATCGCCTTAACCTATAGCCATGGTCGCTTGGTGCGGGCTGCGACCCGTGGTGATGGCACCGTTGGTGAGGATGTGACCGCGAATGTGCGTACCATCAAGACGGTGCCATGGGAGCTCCGGCGCGACACGGCCACTGCAGTACCCATGGAAATCGAAGTACGTGGCGAAATCTACATGCGCTCCGACGACTTTGCGCAGCTCAACGAACGCTTGCACGAGGCCGGCGAAAAAACGGCCGCTAATCCACGCAACGCGGCATCGGGCTCATTGCGCCAAAAAGACCCTGCCATTACCAAAACGCGCCCATTACGCTTTTTTGCCTATGCTATCGGCCCCGTTGCAGGTGGGCGCTGGCCTGATACGCAGTGGGGCACGTTGTGTGCCCTGCGTGATTTGGGATTTGACATCAACGAAGACGCCCGTGAGTTTGCGGTATTTGATGACCTGTTACGCTATGCGCGGGCCTGGATGCAGAAACGCGACGTGCTTGATTACGAGGTCGATGGCATTGTCTTCAAAGTGAATAGTCTCTCCCAGCAACGTGAGCTAGGGGTGGCAGGGCGTGATCCACGCTGGGCACTGGCCTACAAGTTCCCAGCCCGTGAAACGTCGAGCATTCTGAAAAATATCACGGTTGCGGTTGGACGTACGGGTGTGCTGACCCCGGCCGCCGAGATTGAACCGGTGCAGCTGAGTGGTGTCACCGTGCGTAACGCCAGCCTGCATAACGCGGACTTGATTGAGAAGCTGGATTTGCGTATTGGTGACCGCGTCATTCTCAAGCGAGCTGGTGACGTTATCCCCTATATCATTGGTCCAGTGGTGGCGGCACGCACTGGTCACGAGCTGGTATGGCAAATGCCCACGCAGTGCCCGTCGTGTGGTACGGCCGTGGTGCGCCCTGCTGGTGAAGTGGCATGGCGTTGCCCCAATAGCGACGAATGCCCCGAGCAACGCAAGCGCCGCATCGAATACGCGGTATCACGCGAAGCGCTCGACATTGTGGGCTTTGGTGAGCAACAAGCGCGATTGTTGGTGGAGCGCGGACTGATTCACGACGTGGCAGATATTTTTACGCTCCAGCCGGCGAATTTTGTCGACATGGACGGTTTTGCCGAGAAAAAAATCACCAACCTGATGTCCGCCATTGCTGACGCCAAAACACGGCCAGTGACGCGCGTGTTGGTCAGCTTGGGCATCCACATGGTGGGGACGGTGGTGGCGCAACTCTTAATCAACCACTTTGGTAGTTTGCATGCGCTGGCGGATGCCGATGTGACCGAAATCAGCCAAATCGAGGGTATTGGCCCCATCAAAGCACAGAACGTGGTGGAGTTCTGGGCGCGGCCTGGGAATCGTGCCCTCATCGCCAAACTAGTGGCAGTGGGGGTGCAGGTGAGTGGTGGCGGTATCCAAAAACAGAGCGATGTGCTGGCTGGCCAGATTGTGGTGGTGACAGGCACATTGCCACTGGGGCGCGAGCAGGTCGAGGCACTGGTAGCAATGCATGGTGGCAAAGCCACTGGCAGCGTCTCCAAAAAGACGTCGTTTGTGCTGGCGGGGACGGATCCTGGTGGCAGCAAAATCAGCAAAGCCAACGAGCTGGGCGTCCCTGTCAAATCGTGGGACGAGTTTGTGGCACTAGTCGGTGAGATGGCGTTGCCAAGTGCGCTTCCCGCAGCGACACCGTCAGCAGCCGAATTGCCACCGGAGCAGGCACGCTTGTTTTAGCCGGCTATAATACAGAGGAATGGTGCGAAGTGGTCAAGGAGTGGGTATGACGACAATTCACCCGTCTATTTTTCGGGCGTACGATATCCGTGGGATTGTGGGCAAAGAGCTGAGTGAGGCAGTGTATGAAGTCCTCGGACACGCCGCCGGCACGCTGTTCCGTGCCAAGGGTGGTCGCCGCATCGTGGTCGGGTATGATGCGCGGCTGACATCAGCGGGGTTTGCAGCGGCGTTGATGCGTGGGCTGCAGGCTACGGGGTGTGATGTGGTCGATATCGGCATGGTACCGACGCCGGTGATGTACTTTGCCGTGGATTACCTCAAGGCTGATGGTGGTGCAGTGGTCACGGCGAGTCATAATCCTCCTGAGTTTAACGGCCTCAAGATGCGCCACTATGAGCCGGTGCATGGTGGGGTGCCCTTTTCGAGCGAAGAAGTCCAAGAAGTTGGTCGGTTGGCGTTGGCCGGACAGTTTGCGTCGGGCAGTGGCAGCATGACCACGGTCGACGTGGCTGACGCCTATGTCGAACATATTGCGGCACTGGTGACGATTCCGCGGCGCATCAAAATTGTCGTTGATGGGGGCAATGGTGTGGCCGGTCCATTGGGTGTCCGTGTCTTTGAGCGCTTGGGGTGTGAGGTGGTACCGCTCTTTATCGAGCCGGATGGTACATTCCCCAATCATCATCCCGACCCACTCAAAGAAAAAAACATGCGTGATTTGATGCGTGTTGTCAAAGAGACTGGTGCCCAATTGGGTATTGGTCTGGATGGCGATGGCGATCGTCTGGGTGTGGTCGATGACCAAGGCCAGATGGTCTTTGCTGATCGCTACATGATTGTGATGGCACGAGAAGCGCTCAAAAAAGGCCCAGCATCGATTGTGTTTGATGTGAAATGTAGCAAGGTGCTGGCAGATGCGATTACGGCCATGGGGGGGACGCCGGTGATGTGGAAGACGGGGTATACCAATCAGTCAGCCAAAATGCGTGAGCTAGGCGCCCCTGTGGCCGGTGAGCTGAGTGGGCACGTCTTTAATAATCGTCCCGGTCACAGCTTCGATGATGGGACCTTTGCGGGCGCCTGCTTGATTGAGGCGTTGACACACAGCGGGCAGACCTTGTCGCAGGCGCTTGCGCCATACCCGGTGATGGCCGAGGTCCCCGAAGAACGCATCGAGCTCGATGATGTGCGTAAATTTGCGGCAGTGGCGCATGTGCGGGCCCAGTTTGTGGGGAAGTATCCCATCAATGAGACTGACGGACTGCGTATCGACTTTGGTGATGGTTGGGGACTTTTACGTGCCTCCAACACTGAGCCAGTGATTACCACACGCTTCGAAGCGGTGAGTGAAGCACGAGCAGCGTTCATCCGTGATACCATTTTAGCGGCCTTGCAGCGCTATACGATGCCACACTAAAGGAGCAACCATGTTTGGGATTCGGCGGCGACTTGCCAACCTCTCACATCTGATGCGCCCCCTCGCGTTGGCGTTCGTGGGCTGCGCTATTCTGGCACTCGGGATCGGCTATGTGCTGACGTATCTCTACCGTACGTTGGAACTGCCGTGGATCTTCTATTACCTGACGATTCAATTCGTGCCACAGTTTTGGCGCGGTGTGCTCTTTTTGATGCTCGGGGTTGGTACCCTCAGCTACGGCATCTGGTCGCTGAGCGACAAAGTGGTAATTCCCATCAACACGCAAGCCCAAAACGATGAGGTATTGCTCGACTACCGGCGTACTGATCGTACGCCACGGCTGGCGGTGCTGTCGGGCGGCCCTGGCATGTTGGTGCTGGCGAGTTTGGGTCGTACCGTGGACACGATGACCTGTATCACGCCGGTGCAAGATCCCGTCGAGTATTATTATCGCGCATCGAGTCTGTTTAACTTTGAAAAAGTGGTCTTTGTAGTGCCGACACCGCAGCCGATTGATGTGGTGTTTGTGCTCGATAATGGTGTGCGTGTCAAACCAAGTGATCGTGTGACGCATGATGAACGCTATGCAGAGCGCTATGTGGTCGATGTGCATCTCGAGAGTACCACTCCGCTCCAGGAGCTACAGGTGACGCGAGCCACACTTGATGCGATTACGCAGGCTGATGCGATTATCCTCGGTCCGGGGAGTTTGTTTGAAAGCATTATCCCCAATCTGTTGATGCCTGCAGTACGTGAGGCACTACAGGCGAGTAAAGCCAAAAAAATCTACATCTGTAGCATTATGACGGAACCCGGTCTGACCCATGGATTTACGGTGGCCGATCATATTCGCCAAATTGTGCGGTATGGTGGCGTTGTGCCAGATTATGTGTTGGTGAATGCGCAACGCATCGATGCTGATGTGCAGCGCATTTATGCGGCAGCCGGTCAGACACCTGTCTACTTGGCACCTGAAGAATACGAAGAAACGGTGGTGCAAGCCATTGATCGTGGTGCGGGGAGTGGTGTGGTGGTCGAAGGCGCCCTCGTCATCGAAGCAGATGTGGCCACTGCGGTCATTCAGCTCACTGCCTCGCTCGAAGACCCGGGCAAGAGTCGAACGGTGCGGGTATTGCGCCACGATCCTGATAAAGTGGCAGCAGCAATCACCAGTATTATGCAACGGGGGCGGTAACCTGGCATGGACGATACAATTGTCCTATTTGAAGACGAAGGCTATCGCTCGCTGTTGCCGCTGACGTATACGCGCACAGCCGCAGATATCCGCTGTGGGGTGTTTACGCTACGGGAACGACTACATGCGCGCTACGGCGTATCGCCGGCAGCCATCACCCGCTCCTATCTGGCTGATGTATGGGGTGATGGACGTTGGCCGCTCCGTCTGTTGAGTCGCAATGTGCCATTGCTACTGGTGAATAGCCGACTCGTTGATGTGGCGTGCTTGGCCGAGCTCCATGATGCACCGCTCGGCACCATACTCGTCAGTGCTGATGCGAATACACCGGCCGGCGGGGCCACGTTGGTGGCTGCACGGGTGACACCGGCGCTTGCGAGTGCTATTTTTGGTGACCTGCTCGAACAACGTGGCCAGGCTGCACTCACCGAATTACAACGCTTTGGGCGTACGGTCAGTGGTCGCCCGTTGATGCTTAACTTTCCATGGGACATTGTTGAGCACAATGCGCCGATGATTGGCAATGATGTGCCATTGTGCGATATGACTCGGTATATTCCTATTCGACAACACAGTGCGGCGGCAGGATGTTACCTGCTGGCGCCAGAGCACATCTATGTGCATCCACATGCCCATATCGAGGCTCCAGTGGCACTTGATGCCCGTGATGGTCCGATTGTGATTGGTGCAGCCCGCATCGAACCCTTTAGCACGATCCAGGGACCGGTTGCCATCCACGATGGTGCGTTGATTTCAGGCGCGCGTGTGCGTGCCGGTACCACCATCGGACCGGTATGCCGGATTGGTGGTGAAATTGAAGCCACAGTGGTGCAAGGGTATAGCAACAAACACCACGACGGGTTTTTTGGTCACTCATATCTCGGTGAATGGGTCAACATTGGTGCAATGACAACTACCAGTGATTTGAAAAATACCTATGGCACGATTAAGGTTACCATCGACGGCTACGGCCAAATCGATAGTGGGCGTCTCAAGTTGGGTTGCTTTCTGGCTGACCACGTCAAACTCGGTATTGGTGTGCATCTCAATGGGGGCGCAGTGGTGGCGACGGGCTCGAATATTTTTGGGATTCACATGGCGCCCAAAACGATTCCCGCCTTTACGTGGGGTGGCGAACGCTTTCGTGAGTTCCGCATTGACCGGATGATTGATGTGGCGCACAAAGTGATGGCTCGACGCAAAGTTGAGCTCACGACTAGTCAAATAGCGGTGTTACGCCATGTCTTTGACCTGACGAGTGACGAGCGTGGCAGCGTACCCGATTCGTCACGTGATGTCGTATTCGGTGAGCAGCAATGGCGTGAATAGGCAGAGAGGAGTGGCCCCATGCACGTAGTAGTGATTGGTGGCGGCAGTGGCTTGTGGCAAACCATCGCTGCAGTGCGGCCTGTTGCCACCCGCTTATCGGTGATTGTGCCGACCTGTGCAAATAGTGGTGCCGATGCGCTGATTCGCCGCTTGGGTCCATTCCCTGGGCTGGCAACTGCAGTCGAGGTCATGCTCCAGTACAGTGGTGATGCAGCAGTACAACGGCTGATGCAGCAACAATTTGTGCCCCTTGGGACTCCCTATGACCGCATTCCTTTTGCCGTGCTTCAGCTCATCGCCATGGCACAAAGCACAGGTGTACTTGCGGATACACTTGATGCCATGCGTCAGCAGTTGCGCTGTGATATCGACGTGCTCATGGCAAGTGAACACCCACACGACATTGTGGCACACACGAGTGATGATCATACGTATGTGGGGGCGAGTGCACTGGCACAGCCATTGTCTGCACCGGTACAGCAGCTCACGTTGGATCCTGTTGTAGTAGCACCCCCACACACACTCAAAGTCTTGCGCGTGGCTGATTTGGTGGTGATTGCACCCGGAAACTTGTATCGTTCGGTGCTCCCCGCCTTGATGCCGGTTGGTATTGGTGAGACGTTGCGTACCTTGACCGGCCGTGTGGCGTGTTGTGGGGCACTTACTACGATTGCCGGGCATACTGATGCATTCCGTGCCGTAGACTATGTGGCGAGAATTGCCCGCACAATTGGGCGGGGAGCCATTGATGTGGCCTTGCTCAACAGCAACGACTACACGGCAGTTGAGACTGCCATGCTCAAACACCAAGATATGGCGCCACTGGTCTACAGTAATGCGGATCAGCATGTACTCACTGCACTTGATATTGCAGTGATTGTGCGTGACATGCTCGAACCGTTGCCTGCGGATGCATCGGCGCGCACTGTGGCAGAATTAACTCGTCATCACACCCCCGAATTACGGATGGCGTGTATGCAAGTGTATAAACACGATTAATGAAAGGATACAACCATGTACGATGTGCGTCTAGAACGTCTGGCCAAAGTATTGGTGCACTACTCACTCGAAACGACGCCTGGGCAACTCTTTCGCATTGTGGCACCGACCAATGCAGCACCGCTCATTAAAGCCGTCTACCACGAAGCCGTACTGGCTGGTGCCAACCCGCTGATGCGCCTGAGCCTCGATGGCCTCGATGAAATCTTTTTCAAACATGCGGGTGATGCTCAGCTTGACTATGTGCCACAACTGAGTCGCGATGAAATCGAGCAGGTGGATGTGCATCTTTCGATTATTGCCGACGAAAATACGCGTGCTCTGAGTGGCGTCGATCCCAAAAAGGTCGCCAAACGACGCACTGCGATGAGCCCCGTGCAAAAGCGCATGATGGAACGCGCGGCCAACGGCGATTTCCGTTGGGTGTTGACACTCTACCCTACCGCAGCGCTGGCCCAAGAAGCTGATATGTCGTTGGCCGACTACACTGAATTTGTCTTTGCAGCGGGCAAACTCAACGACGCCGATCCCGTGGCCGCCTGGCAGTCACAAAAGCGCGAGCAAGCCCGCATCATTGACCGCTTGCAGACGGCCAATCACATCCACATCGTCGGTGCTGGCACCGACCTGCACTACTATGTCAATGGCCGTACCTGGGTGAATTGTGCGGGCGATCGCAACTTCCCCGATGGCGAAGTTTTTACTGGCCCCGAAGAAACCAAAACGACCGGCCATATCACCTACTCTTTCCCCGCCCTCTACATGGGACGCGAAGTCACGGGTGTGCGCCTCGAATTCGTGGATGGCAAAGTGGTCAAAGCCACGGCCGACAAAGGTGAAGAATTGCTCCACTCGCTGCTCGACATGGACGAGGGTGCCCGCCGCCTGGGTGAAGTCGCCTTTGGCACTAACTACGGCATTCAGCGCTTTAGTCGCAATATTTTGTTCGATGAAAAAATCGGTGGTACGGTACACTTGGCTTTGGGTGCCGCCTACCCAGAGACGGGCTGCCACAACCAGTCCGCACTGCACTGGGACATGATCTGTGACCTGCGCAGTGGCGGCGAGGTCTTTGCCGATGGCCAACTCATCCACAAAGACGGAAAGTTTCTTATCTAAACGCGTCAGGAGCCTGTGATGGTTATCGATGCTGAGCGTTATCCACGCACCGCCGCCGCCTTTGCGGCTATGCATGCCGACGCACATATTGCCCGTATCGCGCATCTCGACACGGTGTGGCACCACATCCGCATGGCGGTGGCAAGCAATGCGGCACTACCGCAACCGGTGGTGTGGCGCCAGCACGACAACGCGACAGTTGCCACCACTGCCCGCACCGCCTACTGGCATGGTGATTTGGTCTATGCCGGTGGTGGACTTGGACTCATCCACGCTGTGGTGATGGCGCAAAAGGGCTACCGGGTGTTGGTGTTTGACCGCTTCGAAGTGGGCTGTGCCCACCGTGAATGGAACATCTCACGCTACGAGCTGGCTGCACTAGTGGCTACCGGGTTTTGTACGTGGGATGAGCTCACTCCCGTCATCATGAACGAATACCGTGATGGCATTGTACGCTTTTATCGGCCTGATGGCGATGCAGTCACGTTACACCTCCCTGAAGTGCTTAACGTGGCGATTGATGCCCAGGCGTTGCTTACACTCGCTCGCACCAAACTACTGGCTGCAGGTGGGGTGATTCGTGATGGACGGCGCTTTGTGCAATTGGAATGCAATACCAGTGGTGCCACCCAAGTGGTAGTGACGGTGCAGGACGACCATGGTGACAATGAGCAGTATGCGGCACGCCTGCTCCTCGATGGCATGGGGACGACTTCGCCGTTGTCATTACAACGCTTTGCAGGCAAACCCTACGCTGGCGTTTGTCCGACCGTTGGTACCGTGGCGAGTGGCTTTGTGGTGGGTGATGCGCCAGATGAACATAATCCACAGTTAGGTGATATTTTGTTGACCGTGGCCGATGCGCAAAAGACCCAACAATACATGTGGGAAGGCTTCCCTGGGCGTGGTGATGAGCTCACTATTTATCTCTTTTATTATGACACACTTCACCTAGGAAAGCCTATTGATACGCGTCCAACACCAAATTTAATGGAGCTATTTGAGGATTATTTTACATTGTTGCATACCTACAAAAAAAGTGCCACAGACGTACACCACCACAAGCCGGTGTATGGCTATATTCCGGCGCGGCATTCGTTGCGCCGTCACGAAGCGCCGCTGTTGCGTGGAGTGGTGCCGGTCGGGGATGCGGCGGCGCAACAGTCGCCACTGACGTTTTGTGGGTTTGGGTCGCATGTACGCAACTTGGGGCGTACCACCGGATTGCTGGCGTTGGCATTAGATGCAGGCTTGGATGATGTGGCAGCACTACGACATGTTACGCCATATCAGGTGAATATCTCGCTCAACTGGGTCTTTAGTCGGTTCATGCAACCGTGGGGGGATACACCCGACGATGTGAATGGCTTGCAGCATCATTTTATGGGGATTTTGCAGGAGGAGGGGGTGGAATTCGCCACACGCTACTTCCGCGACGAAATGCGCTGGGGTGATTACCACACCATGGTCTTGGGCATGTTTCGCATTTACCGCCCAATTGTGGGGATTGCCTTCCGCGTGTTGGGGTGGCGTGTCGGGCAGTGGATTGCCGATTATGTGCGCTTTAGTTGGTCAGCGGTGCTGGCAGCGGGGGCACGTGTACTCGGTGGGCATGTGCTGCGACGCATGGCTGCGGATCTGCCGCCACGTTGGCGGCTGGCGCTGGTGGCGCGCCTCGAGGAATGGCGTGTAATGGGCTGGGTATGACTAGCGCCACACTGACCAAATGATGGTCAATACAAAGACACTCAACCCGGGGATGCCGCAGGTGGTGCGGTTGTAGATGCGATTGTAGAGCGCTTTACGCGGATTGGTAATCCAGCCGTAGCCGCGCGGTGCTTTGAGCCCTAGGTTGTGGCGGATGTAGCGTTTAATGGAGAGGCGCGCGGCGATGCGTTTTTTGAGTGAAGGTATGCGTACGCCTACTTTTACTTTCATGGAGATGACCTTTCACTGGATTGATAAATTCCTCAGCACACCAGATGCGCATGCTCATTATAACGTAAAGAATTGCGGCCACGCACCCGATCCGTCATTCCATTGCGGCAACGCCGCCGTGGCATCCCGTCAGTTTTGGGACACATGCCAGCTATACTGCGTGAGTTGCTCCGACGTGAAGTTTCACATTACCCCAGAAAAGCACCTACTCGCTGCATCAGGAGTGTGGCTGCTACCCCATCATAATCGGCGCAGGTGGTGTCTGCAAAGAGGTGTCCCGTCCCTGGGTAGAGGTATAATTGGGCGGCAGCATGGGTCACGAGTGCGTGGGCAGCATCAATGTCTCCCTCCCCCACAAAAAACGGATCAGCATCCATGCCATGAATCTGCACCGGCACTCCCTGTGGCCACTGTGGCGTAAAGGTGGTGTAGGGCACGCAGGCGTGCATCAGTATAGCGCCACGGGCACCGGTGCGGGTTTGGGCGAGGTACTGCGCTGGAATCACGCCCAACGAAAACCCCGCATAGACGATGTCAGCAGGCAAATCATGGACGGCCTGTGCACAACGCGCGATGATGGTCATGGTGCCGATGTGGTCGACATACTGCACCCCGTCCGTGATATCGGTAAACGTCTGCCCAGCAAACAAATCGGGAGTATGCACGGTGTGACCGGCGTGACGGAGCTGGTCAGCAAAGGCGATTACCCCGGTAGTCAGTCCATGTGCGTGGTGGAAGAGGACGATGTCAGCCACGGCAGTATGCTCCTAATCTGCAATAGCTTTGCGCAAGAGTGCCACAATTTGTGCTTCGACGGTGGGGGAGATGGCGGTCACTGCAAACGCGGTGGCCCACATGCTGCCATCGTCGAGCATGGCACGCTCTTGGAAGCCCAGGGTGCAGTAGCGCGTGGCAAACTTTTGCCCACTCTGAAAAAAGCAGACCACTTTGCCGTCGAGTGTATATGCGGGCATGCCGTACCAGGTGCGTGGCCACAGCATCGGTGCGTGTTGGCTGACGAGTGCATGAATCTGGCTGGCCAGACTCCGGTCAGGCTCGGGCATTTCAGCGATTTTGGCGTGTACATCGGCTTCACCGATGTCGCGCTGTTGGGCGGCGCGCGCCTGGGCCTTGAGTTCTTTGGCGCGTTCGCGCATGGCGGCTTTTTCGGCTGCAGAAAAGGTATCTGATTTGGGGCTCATTGTCTTCTCCGTTACGCCATTTCAGCAAGTTGGGCAGTCACAATATCGCGGATGAGCGCCTGATCCAGCTGCCAGCCCAGCGGAATCTGGAAGGTGCGCTTGCCTGTGACATAGCCGGTCAAACGTGGCAAAAAACGCTCAAAGACGGGGACACTCCACGGGTGGACCATCAGGTGCTTGCGGGCTGCATCGACCCCGAGCACGTATTTGCCCTGTACATGCACGTGCGGCTTGTTCCAGGCAATCTTGACTTCGAGCTGTGGGAATTCGGCCACCACAAAATCGAGCAACTCTCGCATGGTATGGAGTTGCTCAGGGGTGAGTGTGGCATAGTAATCGGCCACAGATGCGTAACGCGACGGCATGATGTGTATCCCTTTGTCATAAACACAAATGTGCTACTGGTGATTATAGCATGGTGTGTGTCGATTGGTGGTCACACAGGTATGAACCACATGCGGTATAATTACGTTACTAAAATCTATGCATCATCGATGGATTGAAAAGAAATAGGAGTGTGACATGCGTATTTCCAAATCACGATTCATGGTGTTGGTTGACAACCAGACCCATTTTTGGGCGGCAATGCACGACCAGATGCCCGATGCTGGTTCTGCCATGCAAGAATACCTGGCAATCCAAGGATACCGTGCCGAGGAGCTTGCCGAGCGCTACCTGCGTGATCATGTGTTGCCGACCTATGCACATGCCGAAGTGCGCGAGCAGGTGGAATGTATGCACCAGGCGTTTTTTGCACGGATTGACGCAGTCATTTACGATGCAGATGCACAGGTGTACGACCTCTATGAAATCAAGTCGGGGACACGGCCAGAGCAGTACGTCTATGATATTGCCTTTCAGCGAGAAGTGTTTCGACAGCAATTTCGTGTGCGACACAGCTATATCGTGCATCTGAATGCAGCCTACGTGCGCCGTGGTGATCTCGATATTGGCCAACTCTTTCAGCGCACGGCGATGGATGCAGCAATTGACCGCATTCTCCCCGATGTGCACGCCTTGCAAGCACAGGCTGTACAGATTGCGGCGGCGCTGACGCCACACGGATTGACTCCGTGTACTAGCCCCAAAACATGCCCATGCCCGACACTTTGTCATGCGAATCTGCCAGCATACTCAATCTACGATATCCCGTATCTGGATGCGGCGCACAGACAGACGCTACGGCAGGCCAATGTGGTTGATATTCACGATGTCCGTGACATGACCCCGTTTAGTGCCAACCAGCAACTGCATATTCGTGCCATGCAGAGTGGGCAGCCCCACATTGACCGTGAGGCGGTACGGCAGGCGCTTGCACAGCTGACGTATCCGATTGCGTTCTTGGATTACGAGGCGGCCCGCCAAGCGATTCCACTTGATGGCTTTGCACCAAACCAGGATGCAGCATTCCAATATGCCTTATATGTGGTGGAAAAACTGGGTGCCCAACCACAGGCATATGCGCATCTCGCAGATGGGCAGGGTGACTATGTGCGTGGGCTGATTGAGCAGCTCTTGCATGATATGCCACGTCACGGCAGTGTGGTGGTGTGGAACGAAACCTACGAGCGTGGTATCAACCAAAACATGGCTAGTGCCTACCCACAGTTTGCCAGCGATTTGGCAGCGATGAATGCACGGATTGTGGACTTGGCTGATGTCTTTAAGCAAAACGCATACGTCGATCCACGTTGCAAGGGGAGTTGGTCAATCAAGGCGGTATTACCCGTTTTGGTGCCTCAGCTCAACTACAACGAACTGGTGATTGGTGATGGTGGCTCTGCAGTGCTCGCATGGAACCGTAGCATTGATACGCAGACGACAACTGTCGAAAGAGCCGCTATCCGGCAGGCATTGTTGACTTACTGTGGCCAAGATGCGCTGGCGATGCTCGAAATATGGCGGGTATTGGCGCGGGTGTAATCATTCGTGGTGTGTGGGTGTCTTTACCAGCGCGGGTATATACGTACCCGCGCTGGATTCGTATATTACAAAAGAATTGCAGTTCCTTGATACTACTTGACATAGTGCATTTTTGACAATTATGATTGAAATATTACGCAAAGTCGCATGGACCAACAGGAATTGTTTACTAACGTGTGAGTGAGGGCTGTGAAATATGTCAGACGCCATTGCACAACCGTCAACTGAATTATCAGCTGACGGTGATAAACGAAGTTCATATAGTTTAGCGAATGTTTCAAAACTATTGGCACTTGGGTTTTTGCCGTTGTGTTTGATCATGGCCATGGTCGAAGCTGTCTCAGAAACATGGCGACCACTAGGCATTGTGGTGAATGTCATCTTGTTGATTGTGAGTGTGATTTCACTCATCAAATTACTCCCAAAAGAACAGTCTGATAATCCGACCCGAATTATTGAATTCGAATTCGGTGCAGTCATGCTCTCGAGCCTTATATTTGTGGTAGGATTCAGCCAAACCTTCCGGCATTTGTCATACATGATTGCAGGATTCGATGCCGATCAAACGGGGTATTGGCACTGGTTGCGCTTCGGTTTAGCGAATTTTCTTGATGCCATGCTCTTTGACTGGCCGACCATCTACAACTGGCAAATTTCAGAAATTCGTGCCACCAGCGCGCAAACCCGATTCTTGGTCTTTTTGTTTCGCACCTTGATTGAATTTATCGTGGTTGCTAATATTTTCCAATATGCCAAGATACTCTGGCGAAACCGCGACAAACTCTGGCATGGTGATCAAGCTACCGCAGATGTGGGAGATTTGTTGATTTTTGCCATCGAATTCGTCTTCTTTTTGTTGTGGGCTGTACCATTCACCATCATGATTGGTGCGATTGCCAACGACGGTTTAACCATCGAGTCCTCGTGGTCGGCCCTCAAAATCGTCCCTCCAGTGGCGTTAGGGATATGGCTGGTTGTAATTGGGTTGCGGAGAATGTGGAGTGTTGCATTCATGCGGATGACGGCTGTGGTGCTCTTGTTGGGGTTGGCACTCTGGCTGTGGATTCAGTATGTGCCAGCGACCATAGCAGGAATCACGCAGTTACAATTACTGTTGCAATATCCCATGCAACAGCTCGTGCCCCTCGCCGCGATAGTTGCCAGTATCTGCTTGGTGATAATGGCGGCAGTACTCCTCTGGAAGCCAGCGCCGTGGCGTGGCCTAGTCGCTATCATGAGCACCGGAATTGGCAGCTGGCTCATCTATATGTACTGGCCGGTAGTCGTTACCTTTCTCAAGTATTTACCACAATAGTGGATATGACCACCCACAACCACTGATACCACCCTGTTGCACTTGGCAATGTGCCCATCTCAGTGGTTGTGGGTTTGGTGTGCGTTATACGCCCACAATCGCCTCAAACTGGGCAACTTCTTCGGCGACCACTGCCAAGCTTCCCTCCCAAAAGGCCCGTGTGGTGATGTCGATTCCCATGCTCCGTGCGAGTGTGGCCGCATCACCTTTGCCCGTACTGCTCAGCAGTGTATCGTACTGTGCGGCAAAGGTGGATGGTTGCTCGCGATAGCGTGCATAGAGTCCGGTGCCAAAGAGCTGGCCAAACATATATGGATAGTTGTAGAATGAGCGCCCCGTGCTGTAGTAATGCCCTTTGACGGCCCACATGTAGGGGTGCAGTGTATCGGCTTGCAAACCGTCGCCATACGTCTCAGTCTGAGCTTGGGTCATCAATGCACACAGCTCGTCTGGTGAGAGTTCACGTTGTTGGCGTTGCGCAAACAAGCGACTTTCGAACAAATAGCGACTGGTGATATCAACCACGATTTGACACGAGCGCTGGAGCGATGATTCAAGAATCTCGAGTTTACCGGCGGCATCGGCGTGTTGGAGTGCCGCTGCTTGGGTGAGCGTTTCACAAAAGGTGCTGGCCGTCTCGGCGAGGGTCATCGGTGTGTCACGATTGAGTGGTGTCTGTGTGGCCAGGTTGAGGTTGTGGTAGGCATGCCCCAACTCGTGTGCGAGTGTCATAATGCTGCCAATCGACGGCTTGTAGTTCATCAATACACGCGATTCATCGTTTTGCAGCCCAATACAAAACGCTCCATCCACCTTGCCGTGGCGTGGCTCGGCATCGATCCAGCCTTCTACAAATGTACGTTGTGCAAAATCACCGAGGCGTGGTGAATAGGCATGAAACTGTGTGACCACGAATTCGCAAGCCTCGGTGTAGCTCCACGCTTTGCCGGCACTGCTGACCGGGGCAAATAGGTCGTACCACGGCAGCTGGGTGCCCGATTTGAGCAGGCGTGCTTTGGCACGCAGGTAGCGGCGAAAGAGTGGGAAGCTATCGTATGCAGCGCCCATCATGGCATCAAGCGTAGCACGATCCATGCGGTTGTCGAGGAGTGAAATATCAACGGGGTCGGCAAATCTACGACGTTTGGCGAGGGTGTTGACTTCGCCTTTGATAGCGTTGATCGCCATGGCCAGCGGCATGGCGGTGGTTTGCCAGGCGGCGATTTCAGCGTCGTGGGCAGCACGACGTGTCTCGCTATCACCGTCGTAGGCCATGGCTCGAATGGCACTCATGGGTTGTGCGTTGCCATCAAACTGCACACTCAACTGTGACGTCACGTTGCTGTGCAAGCGCGCCCAGGCACCCCCCCCACTCACGTTGAGCTCCGCTGCCAGTGCTTCGCTGTCAGGGGGCATTTGGTGTTTGGCGCGCCGCCCGGCTTCCTCCAGCATAAAGCGATGGTTTGCCACCACACTAGACTGTGCCGCCAGCGTGGCCACATCCAGGGTGCCCGCCCACGCTGTCAGCCGAGTACCAAGCTGGCTGACACGCACGAGGCGCTGGCGTAATTCGCTCAGGCGTGCTTGCGCCACACTATCGCGTGAATTGGTGCTCACAAAGCAGTAGATGTAGGCATTCAGCGTGCGGATGGTTTGGTAGCAACTCCCCAAATCAGCGAGCACCTGTTCGACGACGGATACCTCGACTGGTGGTGGCGTATCGTGTTTAGTGATATGGTGCGTATCAAATAGTGTAGTTAGCTGAGTAATTGTATCATCGAGTGTGAGAATGGCATGGCTGAGGGCTGGATCATTGATATCAGCAAAGGGCGTATCCATGCGCCAATGTGGCAGTGCAGTCATGTGTGGTGGCCTTTCATTGCGGTCGGTCGTGAATTCAGGTACTATACGCCTATCATAGCAAAATGTGCCGTGGTGTGTAGGCACACCGGAGTGTTTTATGCCCGATACCCCCCACAAACTGATGCCCCCCGTGCCACTCCGTGATGGGCGGATTGTTACGATTCGACCGTTGTTGTCTGACGACAAAACACATCTTTTGCACTTTGGCGAAGCCTTGCCACAAGACGATTGGCTCTATTTGGAGCACGATTTGCGTAGCCCCGAAATTGTAGCACGGTTGTGTAATGCTGCTACTGCTGAGCATTGGCGCCAAATTGTAGCAGTGGATGCCGATGATGTGATAGCTGCTTATGCGTCAGTGCGCATGCTGGCTGGGCGTACGAGTCATGTTGCCATGGTCAAACTCGTCATTGCTGATGCCTATCGACGTGTCGGTTTGGGTACCGTTATGGGTGAAGTGATTTTTGACGAAGCGAAACGGCTCTCTGCGCACAAAGTTGTGGTTGAAATGCTCGAAGCTCAAAAAAGTGGCCAAGCCATCTTTGCGCGGCTCGGATTTCGTATTGAAGGGACGCTCAAAGCACACGTGCGTGATCGCTTCGGCCAGCGCCATACCTTGGTCGTGATGTCGGCACTCACTTGAGCACACGGTCGCCACACCATCACGCCACCATACCATGATGCTGCGCAGAGAATCGTTTGTTACGGGATCACCGCCACGTATCGGTCAACCGCATCACAGTTTCATAATTGGCCTTGATGTGTGCCAGCCCGGCGTCGTCGACGTGTGCCATGTTGCGATAGACTTGTTTGTCGAGCATGGCAGTTTTGGTGCCTCCCTGCCAGATACGCCATGAGTCATTGTCGATGACATCGGCGACCACGAGTGTGCCAGCTGCTGTCCAACCAAATTCGATTTTGAGATCGACGAGTGTGATTGCATGTGTGGCCCAGGCTATTTCTAATATGCTAAATACGTTTTGTGCCATTGATTCCATTTGTAGCAGTGTGTGTTCGTCAGCAATTTTTGCAGAAATCAGTGCAGTCATACTCATCAGCGGATCGTGGTTGGCATCATCTTTGTAAAAAAACTCGGTAATAAGTGGGTCAAAGCGCTGTCCTTCGCTGATATGGGGATGGCGTTTGAGGTATGAGCCAGTAGCAAAACGGCGCGTGACGACTTCAAGGGGGATCATGTCACAGCGTGTCACTATCATGGTATCATCGTGCGTTCCGAATGCGACGAAGTGTGTGGGGATGTGGTGGCGACGGAGCAGAGCAAAGTTGTTGGCAGTGGTGCGCCCACTAATCTGCCCTTTGCCTGCGATGAGGTGGCGGCGTGCGCCATCACCAGCAGTAATATCATCTTTGCTGACAATCATGGCGAGGTCAGCTGCCACAGGGTGTGCATAAATGCGTTTTGTTTTGCCTTCAGCGAGGAGTGTGCCGTGTGTCATGATGGGTGTCCCTCTTTGGCGATTTGGGCAATTAGTTGTTCCCATTCACGGAATATGAGCAAGTGTCCATGATCAGCAAAGACGCGGAGCTGGAGCTGTGGCAGGTGCACGGCTAACTGATGACCTGCATCTGGTGGGGTAATCCGATCAGTATCGCCATACCAGCACGTAACAGGATGTGTGATGCGCGACATATCAATGTCCCAGTGTTGGGTGATGATGCGCAAATCTTCGAGGTAACTATGGTACCCTTGCGCAAAACTCATGGCCAACATAGCACGAAAGACGTGCCCTTCGGGTGCGCGTGCAAAGGCGTTTTCGCTGGGAGTGAAGACATTGCGCATCAGCCAAATACCGAAGCGTCCGGCGTGTTCGCCTTTGCCGATGACCACATTCGCAGCGCTTGCTACCAGATGATTGACCCATGCAGGCATGGCATTGCCAAATGAATGATTGATGCGGTGATACCAACGCATGCGTGCAATATCAGCGGGCGTATTGGGAGCCATACCAGATACGATAAACAGACGGGTGATGCGTGCTGGAGCACTGGCCGCATACGAGAGCGCATAAGGGGTGCCTGCGGAGAAGGGCAGGAGCATGCATTGTGCAATACCCAGATGATCAAGTACTACGTTTAGGTCTTCGTGCCAGCTTTGCACACTGCGACCGGGCTGTGGATCCGACATACCGAAGCCGGGGCGATCGATGATCAGCATGCGTATATTGTAGGTGTGTAAGACGTGGTGATCGGGAATCTGCACATGCGCACCAGGGAGTCCATGACACATCACCACTGGCATACCGTGTGCAGGCCCGCTATCACTAAACGCAATCGTGCGCCCACTGGCTGCCTGGACGGTGTGCATCATCGTAATACGACTCCTGCACCTGCAATGACTTCACCGACTATGTTTGCCTCAGGGAGCGCAATACACGCTGAAGCAACTGCATGTGCTGGAACAATCACGAGCATCCCCAACCCCATGTTGAAGGCATGGTAGGCTTCACCGTCACTGAGCGACCCAGCTTCGAGTAACAAGTCAAAAATGGGAGGTACGGGCCACGTGCCACGATGAATGATCGCACCACAGCCATCGGGGAGCACTCGTGGCAAGTTGTCGATGACCCCGCCTCCCGTGATGTGTGCCAAGGCATGAATGGGGACACCCGCACTACTCAAGGTGGCATAATCGGGGAGGTAGCAGCGGTGTGGTGCAAGCAGTGCTTCACCAATGCTCATGCCTTTGAGTTCTGCAGGACGAGCATCGTAGCCACCGAGCACAGGGACCAGTTTGCGCGCCAACGAAAATCCGTTGGTGTGTAATCCGTTGGACGGTATTGCCAAAATCGCATCTCCGGCGACTACCTGACGGGGCAGCATGGCATCGCGCGACACCACACCCACAATGGTACCTGCCACATCGAAGGTGTTTTCACGGTACACACCTGGCATTTCGGCTGTTTCACCACCTAAAATCGCACACCCTACGGCGCGACAGGCAGTGGCAAGACTTTGTACGATTGTTGCAACTTGCTCAGCGTGTAGTTTGTCGACGGCGATATAGTCAAGGAAAAAGAGCGGACGGGCACCTTGGACGAGGATATCGTTGATGCAGTGGTTAACAAGGTCGGCCCCAATATGGCGATAGTCGTTACAAGCGGATGCGACCAGGGTTTTGGTGCCTACACCGTCGGTCGAGGCAACGAGGATGGTGTTTTCAAAATCACTGACTGCCTTGCTCAGGTCAAAACAGCCACCAAACGCACCGAGGCCAGCAGCCACTGCCGGCGTATAGGTTGACTGCACAGCGGCGGTCATCAATGACACAGCGCGGTTGCCTTCGGCAATATTGACCCCTGCAGCGGCGTAATCACTCATAGCACTCGACTCCTCGCACCCACGCCAATGACACACCCTAATGTGTGTATCATAACACCAAATCACGGCATCATTCAGTGCTGACACGATTGTGTAATCTGCACTAGAAGTGGATACGGCGCCGCCACAATGAAATACTCTGGAGTAGCCCAATTGCCGCAAACGATGTGACGGTAAAGCTCCCCCCATACGATATAAACGGCAGTGGAATACCGGTGATTGGCATGATGCTCATGTTCATCCCCGCATTGACCAACACGTGGCACAAAAACATGGCGGCAATACCTGTTGCCATCAGGCGCCCAAGCAGATCGCGCGCATTGGCGGCAATGTCTAGCGCCTGCCAAATCAATATCCCGAGGAGCAACAGCATCACTGTCGTCCCCACAAACCCTAGCTCTTCACCGGTAATCGCAAAAATAAAGTCGGAGTACTGGACGGGCAAAAATTTGCCTTGACTCATCACCCCTTGGGTCCAGCCTTGACCACTCAAGCCCCCAGCACCAATGGCGTTGAGTGATTGGATGATGTTCCAGGCACCGGACTTGAGTTCAGGGTCGTATTTGAGTGGATCAAGAAAGATGAGCAAACGCGTGCGCTGATAGGGGACAAGTATGTACGTCCAACCAAAGTATGCAATGGGCGAGGCGATGGCGATGAGTGTACCGAATTGCACGATTGTCATGCCAGCCACCCACGTCATAAAGAGCCACACCATTACAAATACCAGTGACGTACCAAAATCGGGCTGAATAAAGACAAGTAATAGGGGAATACTCAACAGCAACACACTCCCGATGAGTGGGCGCCACTGACCGCCAAAACGTTCTTGGCTCGCCCAAAATCCAGCCAATACCATGATGATGACCAGCTTGATGGGCTCTGATGGTTGAACGGTGCGTATGCCGAGGTCGAGCCAGCTTTGTGCACCACCACGAATGTTGCCATAGACGAGCACGACGGCGAGCAGCAAGATACTCATCACGTAGAGGGGAAACGTCCAACTTTGAAACGTGTGGTAATCGAGAAAGGTGATACCCACCATGACCACCACACCCACCAAGAGGTTGATGAGGTGGCGATTGAAATACCCGACAGTCATTGCGTCATTGAGGGTAGCACTATAGACCATCACCAGACTAAAGGCGCTGAGCCCTAGTAGTGCACCAAGCAAAATGAAATTGTAGTCTCGCCATGAATTACTCATTGTGCACACTCCCGTGCAAACACCTCAGCTCTATTATACTCTAGCAGCGCGCATAAAACCCGTTGCCTAGTTCACGCACCTCGCCACGGAGTTCGCGCATGAGCAAATCACCGAGGAGCTCGGCACTACTCAGGTCGAGGTGCCGACAGAGCTCATCAATGTGCCGTGGAGTACTAAGCAGCTGAAGCAACGCATCATGTGATGTTGCGGGTGTTGTGACCGTGGTGAAGCCGAGCGTGTCGCAGATATCACGGGCGTGGCGCACCGGTGTTGCCCCTTGGCGCAACAATTCGAGACATCCCGCACTTTGTGGTGCAAAGACAGAACCAGGCACTGCCATCACGTCGCGCCCCTGTTCAAGGGCTGCTTTGACGGTAATCAGTGCGCCACTCTGTGCACCAGCTTCGCAGACGACCACCCCATGTGCGAGCCCACTAATGAGCCGATTCCGTGCCGGGAAGAGAAGTGGAGTGGCTTTGGTACCAGGAAAGAATTCACTGACGAGGGCATTCCCGGGTGTGGCCAACATGCGTTCGGCGAGTGCCCGATTGCGTTCTGGGTAAATCAAATCCACACCAGAGGGCAATACGGCAATAGTGTGCCCGTGGGCGTGGAGTGCACTTTCATGAGCAACCGCATCAATGCCGATGGCGAGTCCGCTCACAATAGTGCAAGCCTGACTGGCGAGATCAGTGGCTATCCGTCTTGTGATATCGATGCCGTAACTACTGGGGCGTCTGGTGCCTACGAGGGCGACACTCGGGCTCGTGAATGCCGCCAAACTCCCACGCACAAAGAGGATAATCGGCGGATTGGGGATATGCGATAACAAGACGGGATAGCGGGGATCATCGTAGGCGAGTACCTGCATCCCACGTTCGTGGATGTCTTGCCATAGGGCTTGGTGGTCGTGGCTGGCTGCCTGTGTAATTGCTGTCGCAATGTGCGCAGCCAGCCCTGTCTGCACCAGCGCAGCATACCCCGCATTGAGTACTGCGTACGCACTGCCAAAGTGCGCTATCAACTTGTGAATCCGCAGCGACCCGAGCCCATCCACACGTACCAATGCAAGTAATGCTGCCTGTTCGTCCATGATACCCTCCTTGACGTTGTGAGGATATCGTGGCAGGCATGCATTACGGTGGCATTAGTCGGCGATAGCGGATTAGGGCGTGGGAATTCGCTGCCAGCTTGCAATATTCCATGTGAGTGGGGCGAGTGCATCGGGCATGACTCCACGCACGTTGGGGTTGGTGATGACGACACCGAGGCGTTGAAAGAGGGGCAACGACGGTAGTTCTTGTGTGAAGAGCACCTGTTGTGCCGCATATTGTGCTTGCTGTTCAGCCGGATCAAGCGACGTTGCTGCACGTTTTACCGCATAATCAGCATCTCTGGTACACCAGCCCGCAAAATTATTGCCCACCCAGCCGTTGACATCACTGGGGACTGCTCCACAACTCCACAGTTGCAACCCGGCTGGGTCGGGGGTGGCAATCCACGCAAACAAGGCGAGTTCAAATTGGCGTAAAAAGAGTGGTCCATTGGGGGCACAGATTTCTTCGGGGGGGAGTGTGGTCACTTTGACATCTACCCCGATCGCTTTCATGTCACTCTGGAACCGGTCAGCAATTTCTTGGCGTAGCGGGCTACCCGTGGTGGTCAAGAGTTCGAAGGTCAGGGTGATGCCTTGTTTCGAGACACGCACCCCACTATCGGTTACAGGGAATCCTGCCTCATCAAGGAGGGCATTGGCTTGGTCACGATCAAACGGGTAGACAGTGAGTTGATCAGCGGGCACTGCACCGCGTTGTTCGGGCAATAACCAGCTATCGAGCACAGGTGAACGACCGTTAAACAGCGTATCAGCAAGTGATTGTCGGTTAAACCCATATGCCAATGCGCGGCGAATACGGATATCTTGGAGCAGGAGTACATCCAGATTGTAGTCGATGTGCTCCCACACCGGACTTTTGAAATAGGTCACGGGGAGCCCAGCTCTTGCGTCTTGGTCGATAAACGCGTATTGATCAATGGTCACTTTGTCTGTGGATGCTACATCGAGGTTACCGTTCTGCAGATTGGCGCGCATCATGTCAACCCCTGACATGGCCGTGAGGACCACTTGCGAGGCTGCAGGAATAGTGCCAAAGTAGTGCGGATTGCGTACCAATCGGATTTCGTTGGTACTGCGTGATTCGACCATATAGGGTCCATAACCGAGTGGTTTTTCTGCAAATTCACTGGTGCGAATGTCGGTCGGTTTGACCTCGGCAAGCAGGTGACGTGGCAACGGTGTCCAAAAACTCAAGAAAAAACCAGAGCCGATCAGGTCGGGTTGCAGCGTTGCCATGGTCGTATAATCATCAATTTTTTGGTAATTGGCGGTGCGGTCTAGGAGCAGGCGTGCTTCTTCGCCGAGTGGGGCGTTTTGTCGCGCCAAATTATACGCAAACACTGAATCATCAGCGGTAACCGGTACTCCATCTGACCAGGTTAATTTTTCATTCCAGTGGTAGGTAATCGTCAACTGTTGTACCTGAGTAATCACCGTGGTCACGGTACTCGTGATGTTGCCGGCTGCATCGAGATAGACCGATACGTCGTTGATTTTGACATCGCCGTTGTCAATGGTGGGAATACGCGTCAGTACACCAGTGGTCGTGTATCCATAGCTGTAGGGGAGGATTGGTGATGGATAGAGAAGCTCACTTATGATGCCGTTGGTGCGTTTGAGGGCACTGTCATTGGCATAGGGAAAGAGGTCATTGGGCAGATCGGCCACACCAATGGCCCAGATGTCGTTGCGCTCTGCTAATGCTTCGGCGACAGCTTGATTGGTGGGGACTGCCTGTGTGACATCGGCTGCGAGTTCGGTGCTCGCGCTGACTGGCGTGCGGCTGCGTACGCCACCTTCGATTTGGCAGGACGTGAGTATGCTGATAAAAACCAGTGCACTCAGGCAATGGCGCAAATACAATTGCATGGATTACTCTCCCGTGGCAGAAGCACCGTCGCGATGCTGGGTCCACATGTCGTGTGTGAGGCGCATCTCAAAAAACTCGATCCAGATGGCACCTTGATCCTCGCGCACATGTGGCTTGAGATGACGGTAACTCGGCGTGTCTAATAAAGACATACTTATGCTATTGTAGGCATTCCGCCAGTCACTTTCAACATAAGCGAAGCCCAAACTGCGATATGAACGCACTGCACGCTCATTGGGAGCTGCCACATCCAGCATCATGACCACGAATCCGAGCTCATCGAAGTAATAGTCGAGAAAGCCGCGCATGGCTTCAGTGCCGAGCCCCTTGCCCACATACTCAGCCGAAAAGGTGATACCCAACCGTGCCGTTTTGTCGTCTTTGTTGATATCACGGAGCGAAATCCGTCCCATCAAGTTGCCTGCGCGGTCATCGACTGCCCAATGACGTCGCGACCCAATGAAGTCGTTGAGCCATGCTCCTGAAAAAGGTGACTGCGGCCGCTGTAGGTTCCAAATGCCTTCAAACGGATCATGGTATTCGGGCCAAAACCGACTGCGCTCGTCGTCGTAGCGATTCCACGAACGGATGATGGTACGTGGTGTGTGGATGCTCATGAGGTGTGCTTCCCGTGCTAGAGTTGCGCCACCAACGCAGGTACCACGGCACCTGGGGTGGTGGCAACGACGTGTGTCGCCATGATGCTGAAAATCGAGTCATCGGGGGCAATCGTGATGATGCATGCACCAGCGCGTTGGGCAATAAACGGAAATTGTGCAACAGGGTCGTTGGCGCTAATGTCACCGAGAAAGAGAATAGTATCACAGCGTTCAACGGCACTTTTGGCTTTGGCCACATCGGTGCGTGCAAATCCCTCACCGAGCAGCACCACATCGGGACGCAGCAGACTCCCACAGCGCTGACAACGTGGCGGGATGTCGCCTTCTTCGTCCCAATCGCCGACATGCCCGTTTTCGACACAACGGGTACGGCGCACACAACCGTTGAGCTCAACGATGTCTCGTGAACCAGCGGACCAGTGGAGCCCGTCAATGGCCAGACTCACCAGCAAGAATTCAGGGACTCGTTGTTCGAGATCCACGACGGCATGATGTGCGACACTCGGTTCGGCTTGTTCAATTAATGAACGGCGAAAGTTGTACCATTGCCAGACAAGTTTGGGGTTGCGCGCATAGGCTTGTGGGGTCGCAAGATCGCGTACGTCGTAGTGCGCCCATGGCCCAACCAACGCCTGTTTGAATGAGGCAATACCACTTTCAGCTGACATCCCAGCACCGGTTACGACCACCATGCGCTGCGACGCGCGCACCTGTTTGAGCATTGCTTCTGTGTGCATCAGCAGACCTCGTGGCTATGGTGAGAGCGGTGACATCAGGCGTTGTTGGGGTGCCCAGCCCTCGATGGTCGTGTTGTCGGCTGTGTTTGTATATGACACACGCAACCAGGCGGTGCCATCAGCAGTGTGTGGGCCGTCAACCCATACTACACGACTCCCTGCGCCAATATCACCAACCACAGGGCTCTCTTGGTCGGGGTCACTATGGAGCGAGAGTTTGCTGTCACCGTTGACAACCAGAATCTGCGCCTCATTCTCGGCACTGCCGTAGATGAGTGCATCGAGCCACCCCGGCATGATGATTTTTTGTGGTATGAGATTGGCAACTGGTGTCGTCAGGGTCTGTGTCAACGTGCCGGTTTGCGCCGCATTAATCAAATCGGGCCCATAACGTACCCCAGCCGCAAGCGCGACGATCAGCACCATGCCGGAAAGTGCTACACGTCCCCAGTTCCGTGGTGGGCGTTCTGCTTGCTCGGTATAGATGGCCGCCGCAGTGGTGTCGTTGTTGCCCTCTGGAAAGGGAGCCGTGTTGACGGGCATGTTGGCGGCAATCAACAATTCACGCCGTACCCGTGCCACAATATCGATGAGCTCATTACAGTCACGTAAACGGTAGTCGGGATTGCGCGATGTACACCGCAATATGAGTTCTTCGATTTGTGGTGGACAGGCTTCAGCCATGACGGTCGAGACTGGCGGGATATCGGTAGTTTCGTGTGCCTGCGTAATCATTTCAGGGTCATCGCTCGTAAATGGCCGCATGCCACTCATCATCTCAAAGAGCAGAACGCCAATGGCATATATGACGCTCGCTTCGGTTTCAGCGTGCCCTTCTTTGCGTTCTGGCGCCCGATAGCTCGCAATATCGATGAGTGCTTCGGTGGGGCTTATTTGCCAGTTTTCGATCCACTTAACATGCCCCTCGCTCACCACAATGAAATCGTTGCTGCTGATAGGAGGATGTGGGATGCGCGATTGTTGACACGCATGCACCACACCAACGATTTGTTTGAGATACTGCAGTGCCATCAACCCACTCAGGGGGAGCATCTGCCGCAACGTATTACCCGTGATAAATTCGGTGATAAAAAATGGGCGATCTTCGATGACGCCACTATCATAGACCTCGGGCAACGCACTATGCACGTTGCGTGCACGCAACTCGGAATCTGCGATGAAACGCTCACGCAGACTCCGTTGCTCAACTAGATGATTGCGCATCAGATTGAGGAGCACGGGCCGATGTAATTTGTCGTCATATACCCGATACACGGTGGCGATGCGTGTGGCACCGAGCCGCCCGTCGACACGGTACCGCCCATGAATACGCGGCTGTGTGGTCATGCCAACCCCACCTCTGGTCTCAACTACAACGATACGAATCCAATATTATCCTTGTGTAGTATAACACTATTATTGTATGTAGTATAGATGGGCACAAAGAATACTATGAGGTGTAAACGGTGCGTACACCATACCAGCAATAGATGAGTGCTATACTACCTGTAGTGGTGGTCTACTACCGCTCCCTGCCCTCCCCCACAATACACAAGCGAGGTCTGCCATGTTTGGCACTATTGCATCCGTGCGTGAGCACCTAGCCCGCCAGCACTACATTGCCACCGACCATATCGCCACAACGCTCTATCTCGCTAGCAAACTCCAAAAACCGATCCTCGCCGAAGGTCCTGCTGGCACCGGCAAAACTGAACTGGCCAAAGCCACCGCAGCAGCACTCGACTACGAGCTTATCCGGCTGCAATGCTACGAAGGCATCGACGAAGCCCGCGCACTCTACGAGTGGGAATATGCCAAACAGCTGCTCTACACCCAGCTACTCCGCGAACGCGTGGGTGGCATGGTGCAGACTGCCACCACACTCGCAGGCGCAGCCGATGTGATTGCCCAAGAAGAAAACGTTTTCTTTTCGGAGCGCTTTTTGTTGGCACGTCCACTCCTCAAAGCGATTACTAGCCCCAAGCCGGTGGTACTGCTCATCGACGAAATCGACCGTGCTGATGCCGAATTCGAAGCATTTTTGTTGGAAATTTTAAGTGACTTCCAGGTGAGCATCCCCGAGTTGGGTACCATCAAAGCAGTACATCGGCCGCTGGTGTTTTTGACCAGCAACGACACGCGTGAGCTCTCCGAAGCACTCAAACGTCGCTGCCTTTTCCTCTACGTGGGGTACCCCGATGCCGAGGCTGAGCTGGCTGTGGTCAATCTGCGTGTCCCTGGTGTGCCCCCCAAGCTGGCACAACAGGTGGTTGAGCTGGTGCAACAGTTGCGGACAGCCGATTTGCGCAAAATCCCCAGCATGTCCGAGACCATCGACTGGGCACGCGCCTTGGTAGAGCTGAATGTGCGCCACCTCGACCGGAGTACCATCGATACCACGCTCAACGTCTTGCTCAAGTACGAGAGCGACGTACAAAAGGCCAAACGCATGCTCCAATCGGGCAGTGATGGTGACGATGATCAGCCGCGCATGCGCCGTGACCGTGATCGCGATCGCGACCGGCGCCGCTCGTAGCGCACAAAGGAGCCTGCCATGGACGAACGTTTAGTGGCGTTTGTGCGCGCGCTGCGTGGGCGCGATGTGCGGATTTCGCTTGCCGAAAGCATCGACGCACTGCGCGCCCTCGAGCTGGGTGGTGTTGCTGACAAACAGGTAGTCCAAGCCGCCTTGCGTGCCACATTAGTCAAAGATGCCCACGATATGGCGGTGTTCGATGAATTGTTTGCACAGTACTTTGGCGTGGATGCGCCGCCACCCATGCAACAGCCGGGTGGTGGGCTTGACGACGATGCAGCGCAACAGTTTGAGCAGATGCTCCAAGAGCTGCTCGACATGCTCGACGAGCTGAGCGAAGACGACATCAAGCGCCTCATCGAGGCCATGATGGGTCAAGGCATGACGCGTCGTGACCTGCGCGAGATGCTCGAGCGCCATGATGCCATGCCCGACATGAGCCAAGGCATGCCGCTGTCATGGGCCATGCGTGAAGCCAGCGAAGGCATTGGCATGCGTCAGGCCAGCGAGTTATTGCAACAGCTGATGGAAAAATTGCGCCAGATGGGCTATGACCCGGCGCAAATCAAGGCCATGGAGCGCGAAGTGCGTGACAACCGTGCTACTC
>JBKCGB010000179.1:0-16652 GCA_046303375.1 Roseiflexaceae bacterium | reverse complement strand
CCCAGCACACGGGTCGTGATGGGTATCGGCGTAGGGATTGTGGCGATTGTGATGACATCGTGGTCGGGAGATATCCGTCAGACTGCGGGGCTATGGCAGGGGGTGATTGCGGGAAGCCTGTTTGGGTGGTATTTTGTGTGCATCAACGCCATAGAAACAACTGATACATATGCGATGCCATTAGCTATTAGCAGAAGTGCCGCCCTGCTTGTCACCATCCCATGGTTGGTACGTAAACCAGTATCACGGGTACACCCACCAGTGATTGCATTCGCCATCTTGGCTGGACTCGCAGATGTAGGTGCCAGCTGGACATTTATGATGTCGTCACACGCAGGGCGGCTCGATATTGCAGGCGTGCTGGCATCGCTCTACCCAGCGGTCACGGTGGCACTCGCATATCTGATTCTTCGAGAGCCGATTACGCGCCCACAACGCTGGGGATTGGTGACCACGCTGATTGCGACGGCCCTGATTGCAGGGTGAGCTACAACGGCAGGCGTGTTTGGCGGTCGGTATGAGACCACCCTTCGTGGGTGAGGAGCCACGCTTTGCGGTGCAGGCCGCCCGCATACCCTGTCAACGCCATCGTGCTCCCCACCACACGGTGGCACGGCAACACGATGGCGATGGGATTGAGTCCGTTGGTGCGGCCCACGGCACGACTTGCAGTGGGGTGACCGATACGTGCTGCCAGAGTGCCATAACTGATAGTGGTACCTGGTGCAATCGTACGCAATGCGTGCCACACCTGTTGTTGAAACGGTGTACCACCTGTATCCACGGGCACATCATCGAATGCGTTGAGCTGACCAGCAAAATAGGCGGTCACCCGTGACACCATCTGTAATGGATCTGGGTGGGGCACTAGTTGATAGTTGTCTGTGCCGTAGCGCCGTGCCAGTAACTGGTGCATGCGTGCTTCATAGTCGCTGTAGTCGAGCACGAGCAATGTTTGGGGGGTCGCCGCAATCAACAATTCACCCACTGGTGAGGGGAGCCGCGCAAAATTGAGTTGAATCATCACTGCATTCCGTTTCGTTGTATCACTCATGTATCACTCATGAGTGACTGCTACAATCGCCGTAGTAGTGGTCTTTTTGTATTGTACAGATGAGAAACTTCCATGATACGCGAAATATTGCGCTTACGGTTGCCGATTTGGTTCGTGGTGCCGCTCGTGGCGCTCATGAGTATTGTTACCCTGGGGCTAGGGTATGTGTTGGCCACCCAATTTACGACACCCTGTACGCTGACGCGTGACGAATGTGTCAAATTAGAGCGTTTGTATAATGCGTGGGAAATCGTCAGCGACAACTATGTTGATCCGGATGCGGCGGGTGCAGATGCCATGATTGACGGTGCCATCAGTGGGTTGGTAGATAGCGTGGGTGATCGTGGGCATAGTCGCTATATTTCACCACAAGATGCGGCAGCTGAGCGTGAGGCACTCCAAGGCAGCTACGAAGGTATCGGCGCCTATTTGAGTGAACGTGACGGCTACGTGATTATTGCATCGCCAATTGAGGGTTCACCCGCAGCTGCCGCCGGTATCCTGCCCGGTGATCGCGTCTTGAGTGTAGACGGCGAAGATATGCGTGATGCGAGTATCAGTGAACTGCAACGCAAAGTACGCGGTCCGAGTGGTACCAGTGTGACCCTGTTGATTCAGCACGAAACAGGTGAACGCGTGACCGTCACCATCACCCGTGCGAGCATTGAAATCCCAAGTGTGACGTGGAAAATGTTGCCCAATGACGTTGCACACATCCATCTCAATCAGTTTTCGGCACAAGCCACTGACGACATGCAAGCCGCCTTGCGCAGTGTCAGAGAAGCCAACGCTAAAGCAATTATTCTCGATCTACGCAACAATCCAGGTGGCTACGTAGACCAACTGATGAATGTAGCCAGCGAATTTCTCCCCACCGATACCACCGTGCTGATTGAAGAAACCCGTGACGGTACACGCACCCCCTACACCACAAGTGGCAGTGGCATGGCACGTGATATCCCCATGGTGGTGCTCATCAACAACAATAGTGCGAGTGCTGCTGAAATCTTGGCTGGCGCCATCAAATCCAGCAAGCGTGCCCCGATTGTGGGTGAAGCCACCTACGGAACGGCCACCGTGCTCCGTTCGTTTAGTTTGGATTCTGGTGCAGAAATCCGCTTGGGGACGTCGCAGTGGTTGACCCCCGAAGGACAAGAAGTACGTGGCGTGGGCATTGCCCCCACCCAAGAGGTGGTGTTGAGCAATTTGTCCGACATGTTGAATCCGACGGCAGCGGCCAAATTGAGTGCCAGTGAGTTGCTTGCGAGCAGTGACACACAACTCGCCGCTGCCCTGCAACTCCTCGGCTACAAATAACAATGCGTTCCGGAGAACATCACTCCGGAACGCACCATCATGCCCTTATGGCCAAAGCTGGCGTACCATGGCATCGATGATTAACCCAACCAAAAAGAGCAACCCGAAATTCCGGGTGTGCACGAAGGCATATGGCGCATACCACAACGGCCACACATCGGGTGGATAGTTGGCTGGTGGTGCATCAGGGCGAGGAGCCACAAACACCTTGATGGCAGCCCAGGCATGTGGTAGCGCCAAAAGCACGATGGCCATGAACGGCGACACCACTCCCGTGATGATGAGCCACGCCACAATGGCGTATTCAGCCACAAACAACGCAACGGCGACATAGCGGGCGAGTGGGTCGCCGAGCACCACTGGCAAGGTGTAGATTTTGCTGGCGCGATCTGATGGCATTTTGTCGATGTGCTTGCCAAAGAGCACGGTCGTCGCTGCCAGTGTCTGTGGCAAGCTGATAAGCACCGCTGCCCACGACCACTGCCCCGTGATGACAAAATAGCCGCCACCGACCATGAGTGGACCCCAGACTGCCAGTACGGCGATTTCACCCATGCCGATGTATTTGAGTGGCCATGTATAAAACACCACAAAAACAGCACCAGTGAGCAACAGATACAACGCTAATTCACCACGCAACCAGACCAGATAGGCGCCTGGGATGAGGGCAATCAGCCCAGTGACTGCCACATACAGCAATAAACCGCGTTGATCGAGGAGTCCGTGCACGAGCGGTTGTGGGCCATACTGGGCACGGAAGTAGTTGTTGTGGTCGACTCCAGCACGATAATCAATGAGGTCGTTGAGCAGGTTGTTGGTGGCGTGAGCCATGGTGAGCCCCACAAAGAGACACCCCCACAGCACCCAGTTGAATTGCCCGTCATGCCAAGCCCACACCCCGGCAATCGTAGCGGATGTGCCCGTCATGACGAGGACGGCGGCGCGTGTCGCAACCAACCAGCGCGACACGATGTCGAGTGCGTTCCATTCAGCGCCACTCAAGCGCGGGATGGTGCGCAGGGCTTTGCCCCACATTGCTAACATCAGTGTTTCCTTTCACTCACACGAACGGCGCCATGATACCACGATTTGGTGATACGTTAGTCGCAGTTGGGGTGCGTGAGCATGTCACAGCGCATGAATTCATCAGCGAATGCACCGATCAGAGTCACACTGATGACTGCGATGACAATACTGATGATGCCGTTGAGCCAATACCACTCGCGCCGATACCACATCGGCCAACTCGCCACCACCGCACCCGCGCACATGAACGTCAACGCCACCCACAGCACGCCTGGTACCGCATGGATGTAGTTGTCCCATGGTGTGAAGTGCTGCGACACAATCAGATTACCCAACACAAATGGCAACGTGAGCAATACCCCGCCGATAGCGTATCTACACGCATGATTCATGACAGCACCCCTTTAACGCACTGCTGATGGGGCTATTATAGTGGTTTGCTACCTGTGCGCATACGCAGATAGCAGTTTTTCGGTACAATGGAATGAGTTTGTGACACATAGCACAAAGACAACACGATGCTACACTACCGTTACTGGCGCCTCTATCTGACATTACTTTCGATTGTCGTACATATCTTTGTATACGACGTGATTGCCTTTCGCTGGACACGGGCGAGTGCGCCACGGCGCTGGGTGGCATTGGCAGGACGCTTCAAACGGTTGGCCGTGGCGTTGGGGGGCATGCCCATCAAAATGGGGCAGTTTCTCAGTGTACGCGTTGATGTACTACCCGCAACCGTGACTGCACTCCTCGCAGATCTACGCGATCAGGTTCCAGCTGAGCCCAATGCGCGGGTCATCCCCCTGATTGAGGCGGCATGGCAAGCACCCATTGAGCGTATATTGTGTGCGTTTGATACGACACCTGTCGCAGCCGCATCACTCGGGCAGGTGTATCGTGGGGTGCGGCACGATGGGCGCACGGTAGCCATCAAAGTGCTCCGTCCACAGATTCATCAGATTATTGAGACAGATTTAGCGGCACTGCATGCGATTGTGCGCCTCATCAAGGACTACTCGCTCATCAAGCAACGTGCTGATTTAGAGCGTCTATACGGTGAATTTGCCGTGGTCTTGCGTCAAGAGTTGGACTACCGTCACGAAGCTGAAAACAACGTGCGGCTGGCACGCATGTTGGTTGATCAACCACGCATCGCACTGCCCGTCATCCACTACGATCTGAGTGGTGCGACGGTACTGGTGATGGACTGGGTGACGGGCATTGCCCCAGACCAGAGTGCAGCCCTCGATGCGGCACAGGTGCCACGGGCACAGGTTGCACAGGCACTCTTGGCATGCTTCTTCCAACAGTGTTTCGTGGCTGGGACGTTTCATGCTGACCCCCATCCCGGTAATATGCTGATTGTGCCAGGTGACGGCAGTGATTGGCGCATCGTGTTGCTTGATTTGGGTGCAGTAGCCAGTGTGCCGGCACCACTACAACAGCAACTACGTGCGGGCGTCGTGGCCGTGGTCGGCAACGATATCCCGGGCGTTGTCACCAGCCTGGATGCGATGGGGATGCTGTTACCGCATGCGGACAGACAAGAGGTGTCCCGCGTCATCGGCATCGTCATGGCACAAGTGGCGAGTCGGCGCATGAGCGAAATGCGCACTATTGATGTGCGCGGCATGGCAACTGAAGCACAGGCGCTCTTGCTCACGCTACCTTTCCAGATGCCCCAAGATGTCATTTATTTGGGGCGGACACTGGGATTGTTGAGTGGTGTGGTCACGATGCTTGATCCGCACATCAATCTCGTCGAGGCATCACGACCACTCGCGCAACGCTGGGTGGCGCAAGCGCACACATCGCTGCTCGACGATGTACTAGAGACACTACGCACGATAATCGGTCTGCCACGGCGCATTGAGCGCATCATGACGCGCATCGAACGTGATCAGACCAGCACCGACCTCGCACAGCTCCACGGGCAACTCGCTACCATGCAGCGCCAACAGCAGCGCCGTGACATGCTGATTGTGGGCATCTTGGTGGTGATTGCATATCTGCTGTGGCAGCAGTAGCGTGGTTACATCCAAATCACTTCACAGAGGCGTTGCACGAGCCGTTGACGGTCATCGATATCGTCTTTGCGGAAGTGTTTGTGTGGGCGGAACGGCAAACCAAGGCGATGCATCATGCCAATAAAGTTTGGATTGTTTTCATAGAACTGGGCATGGAGCGACTGCACATAGGGGTGCTCGCGCAGGTAGTGTGGTAATTTATCAGCATACGGCAAGGCGCCATATGACTGATTGGTACCCTGTGGCAACAACACTAGGCCACCGATGCGATTGCGGTAGGCGTCAAATTCGTGCTGTTGCGGGAATTCGTCGCGGTGTTCGTGGTAGACGTCAGCCCAGATATGCTCGATTTCAAATGGTTTGGCTGTATTGGTCAGGTAGTAGGTTGAAAAATTGGTACTTGCACCACTCTGCTGGTCGATAAATCCACAGATGCGCGCCAACAGGAATTTGACGAACTGCCGATTGGTGCCATGCAGGCGAAAGTTGACCACAGCGTACCACTGCTCGGGCATGTCGGCGATGGTGCGCTGGAGCACGTGCGTCACGGTAGCAATATCGGCACCACGCAGAGCGTTGACCAGTGTGTAGATGGGGAAACGTACCGAGCTTACAGCGCTTTTGCGGAAACTGAGCGCCCGTCGTACCGTATATGATTCGAGAAAATGTGCCACCATGGTGATTTTTTGGCGCATGATGTCAGCACTATCACCCAAACGCAGTGGAGCCAACATCAACGGCATGCTCAGTGCATCAGCAATACGCCAATGATGCTGGTAAAACACATGCTCCCATCCGGGGATTTCGCGTTGCTGAGCCGCAAGAATCTGGCGATAGGCGTACGCATAAAAGCTCATCGTCTCGTGCACAAAAACCTGGAAATCAGCAGGCTCATTGGGGCGCAGGTGAGCAGCAGCGAGATGATCACGGAACCAGCGATGGAAGTGCATGCCGATATGTGCGAAGTCGTCAGCCCCACTTGGTCCTGGGTGCAACGTACTGGCATATTGCCCACGAAACCACGCCTGGAAGAACTTGAGGTCTTCGTCGGTGGCAAACTCGTGCAACGCCTGCATTTCGTGTTTCCAGTGCTGGTTTGCCCGAGCACGGGCGGGTTCATCGATACGCGCCAACACAAAACTTTTGAGCATTTCGCTCGCCGTAAGATGCAGGCCACGGTCATTCATCGATTCAAAGACCGTATAGGCATTTTCGTCAGCGTAAGCGGTGATTTCAACCAGCATCACGTTATATTTGAGCCAGTCGAGAAAGTACGGTAGTGCTGCACCTTTGAGCTCATCGGGAAAGAGTTCATCAATATCAGCATACCGCTGTGCCATGGCACGTATGGATTCATCGTCACCGGGTTGTGGCGTATAGTAGCCATCTCGAAAGAGGGCTTCGAAGCACTTGGTGCGTTCGGGCACATTGATATTAAACGATTTGGTGCCGTAGCGTTCCGCAAAAATCAGTGGCTCGATGGTTTCGTTGCTGCCACTTTCTTTCTGCAGATGAGAGAGAAAAATTAGCAACAACGTAAGTGAAATCAAGCGTTGCTGCCCATCTATGATGCTTTTGTGACCCGCCTTGTTGCTCAGCACAATCGGCCCCAAAAAGTAGCTCGTATACTGTGCCACCGCATGTCGTGGATCACCAACACGATATGATGCGAGGAAGGTGCTAGTGAGATCGGTAATCAGTTGTTCGACATGCACATGCTGCCAGCGATACTCGCGTTGGAAGAAATCAACGGTATATTTGCGGTCGCTGAGCACATCAAAAAGCGTGCGATCATCGGCATCAATTTTGTAGCGTGGCGTCGTCATAGATGCATCTTACCACGGGTATACTCGTTGTGAGTATGGGTGCGATATACAGTACAATAACAGCAATACTACTATCTGACGAGGTTCGTGTGAAAAACCTGCGGATTTGGGTCGGTATCATCATCAGTGTCGTGTGTATCTACATCGCATTCCAAGGACTCCACTTCGGTGATTTTTGGCAGGTGGTGCAGTCTGTCAATTATTGGTGGATTATCCCAGCTGTCGCCGTTTACACCGTTGCAGTCGTGATTCGCACGTGGCGCTGGCAGTCCATGTTGCGCCCCATCGCCCATATTCCGCTTACGCGACTCTGGCCTGTGGTTGTTATCGGCTACATGGGCAACAACGTCTATCCTGCACGTGCCGGTGAAGTATTGCGGTCGTATGTTTTGCGCCGACGCGAAGGTATCGCCATGAGCGCATCGCTGGCGACTGTGGTGCTCGAACGTCTTTTCGACGGGCTCATCATGCTGTTGTTTGTCTTTGTGACATTACCATTTGCGCCGTTGCCTCCTTTCTACAATCAAATTGTGACCGTATTCAGCGTCGTGTTCGGATTAGCGTTGCTGTTCTTTTTGGTCCTGGCAGCGCGCCCACAGCAGTTTTTGGCAGTGTGGAACTGGGTATCTACACACCTGTTACCTGCACGTTTTGCCAATCGTGGTAATGACATTGTGCTGTCATTTGTGAGTGGTCTGCAATCGCTCAAAAGCCCGCGTGAGATGCTGGTTATTTTCGCATCGTCGGCACTCATTTGGCTGACTGAAACAGGCAAGTACTGGGTAATCATGCAGGGATTCCCCTTCCACGTTGATTTCACCGTGTTGATGCTGATGACTGCCGTGGTCAATCTGGCCACCACCTTGCCTTCTACGCCCGGCTATGCAGGGACATTCGATGTGCCAGGGATTTTGGTGTTGCAGCGTTACGGCGTGGCACAGGCCATGGCTACCGGCTATACGCTCGTCTTGCACGTAGCGCTGTGGTTGCCAATTACCCTGCTCGGCGCCTGGTACATGCTCCGTGAACACATGAGTTGGGATGATTTTGGGCGCGCGGTTACCGCACGCCAAGGAGAGTAAGGCATGCGTATCCTGATTGTGGGTGCCGGATATGCGGGGCTGACTGCTGCGTATCATCTGCAAAAAGCCGGTCATAGTGTCACTATCAGCGAAGCTGCGGCAGTTGCCGGCGGTTTGGCGTCGGGCTTCAAGGGGAGCGACAAGTGGGAATGGCCGTTGGAGCGATTTTATCACCACGTCTTTGAAACAGACACCGAGATTCGTGATTTGCTCAACGACATCGGCTGTGGTCACAAACTCTTTTTCGAGGCACCCCGCTCCGTACAGTGGTGGCGTGATCGCACCTGGGCAGTGGACAGCCCGGTCAAGGTGTTGCAGTTGCCGTTGATGCCATTCATCGATCGCATCCGCTTTGGCATGAGTATTGCCTGGCTCAAATACCTGGTACGCGATTGGCGCCCACTTGAGCGTGAAACCGCCATTGCCTGGTGCCAACGGGTGATGGGCGATAAGGCGTATCGTGCCATCATCGAGCCGCTCTTGCGTGGTAAATTTGGCCCACACGCCGAAAAGGTCAACATGGCATGGCTGTGGTCGCGCTTCAAGGCACGGAGCTTCAAGTTGGGGTATTACCAGGGTGGCTTCCAAGCCTTGGCCGATGATTTGGTGGAATACCTCCAAAACAACGGCGTCAAATTCCACTTTGGGCGGCTGCTTTCGTCACTGACCTACGACGGCAATCACTGGTTTGCCACTGCTGCCAACGGCGAAATCATGACCGCCGACCGCGTGCTGGTGACCACTGGTCCCGAGATGCTCAAACGCCTCGTGCCAGCCTTGCCACCCACGTACACGGCGGCGTTGACCAAACTCAATTCGCTGGGGGCGATGGTGATGACCATTGCACTGCGTCAACCGTTGAGTAATGGCGATTACTGGATTAACACGCCCAAACCCGAGTTCCCCATGTTGGCAATCGTCGAGCATACCAACTTCGTCGATAAAAGTCGGTATGCCGGCGACCACCTCATCTACTGTGGTGATTATGTGCCCGCTGACCACGAATACATGACACTCAGCAAAGAAGAGATTCTCGAACGCTTTGTACCCGCACTGCGCCGCATTAATCCAGCCTTTGAACGAAGCTGGATACGTGATGCATGGGTGCACCGCGAGCGTTATGCCCAACCCGTGGCCCCCGTCAATCACAGTGCCAACATACCGAGTATTGCGACCCCGCTCAAGGGCTTGTATTGGGCCAGCATGAGCCACGTCTACCCATGGGATCGCGGCACCAACTTCGCCGTCGAAATCGGCAAACGTGCTGCTGGTGAAATCGCACACTAAGCCGCAACTGATGCGCATACAGAAAGAGGAGATCTATGGCAGATCGTTTTTTGCTGACCGGTGCGTTGGGGTGTATTGGAGCCTGGGTGGCACGCAATCTCGTGCACGAAGGACAACCCCCAGTGATTCTGGATATCGGTGGTGAGCCACGACGCCTCAAACAGTTGATGAGTGATAACGAACTCGCATCCATTACGTTTGTCAACGGCGACGTCACCGATTTGGCGACTATTGAGCATACCCTCGACACCTATGGCATCACGCATATCATCCACTTGGCCGCCTTGCAGGTACCGTTCTGCCGTGCCAATCCGCCCCTCGGTGCACATGTCAATGTGGTCGGCACGGTCAACATGTTTGAGGCGGCCAATCGACGCAAAGAGCGCATCAACAAAATCGTCTATGCCTCATCCGTGGCCGTCTACGATGCCGCTGATGGCAATAGTGGCAGTGGTGTCAGCCATGGACTGGTGGGGCATCCCACTACGTTGTACGGTGTCTACAAGCAGGCCAATGAAGGCACGGCACGCGTCTATTACCACGAGCAGAAGTTCCCCAGCATCGGGTTGCGCCCCTATATCGTGTATGGCACAGGCCGCGACCAGGGGATGACATCGACGCCCACCAAGGCCATGTTTGCAGCGGCGGTCGACCAGCCCTACCACATCCCGTTTGGTGGGCGCGCCGACTACCACTATGCCGACGATGTCGCCAAAACATTCATTGCCTGTGCGCGCGTCCCATTTGCGGGCGCTGAAATTTTTAACATCCGTGGCAGTATGGCCAGCATGCCTGAAGTCATCGGTGCCATCGAGGCGGTAGCCCCCAACGCCAAAGGCAAAATCACCTACACCGAGCAGAGTTTGCCCTTCCCCGATGAGTACGAGTCGCAACAGCTCGAAGCGCTCATCGGCAAGCTACCATATACACCGCTCGACCAAGCCGTGCACGACACCGTGGCACGGTACCGTGATTTGACGGCACGTGGAGTGATGGCCAAGGACGCCATGCTCACCTAAAGGAACGTACTTATGTCACCAGAATCCATTCCCCATCCACCTGTTAGTGACCGCTCGACGTGGCAGCAGGCACGTGCTGAGTTGTTGGCAGCCGAAAAGGCACTAACGCGCGAGCGTGACCGTGTCAATGCGCTGCGCCGCCGTCTGCCCATGGTCGCGCTGGAGAATTATGTGTTTGATGGTGATGCAGGCGAGCTGCGTTTTGTGGATTTGTTTGCAGGGCAACGCCAACTCATCATCTACCACTTCATGTTTGGACCGGAATGGGAAGCGGGATGTCCTGTGTGCACGGGCTACATGAACGAATTGTGTGACTTGAGCACACTGGCACAACGCGATACCACATTTGCTATTGTGGCACGTGCCCCCATCCACAAAATCCTTGATCACAAACACAAAGCTGGTATCCGCTTCCCAATGTATTCATCGTTCCGCAGTACATTCAACTTCGACATGGGCATGTCGAGTGCTGATGGTGGCGAGGGACAGGGGATGAGCGTCTTTTTCCAACTCGATGGGCAGGTCTACCACACCTACACCACCACACAACGTGGAGTCGAGGGGTTGACCAGCTTTGACGCACTGCTCGATATCACGCCATATGGGCGCCAACAAGACTTCGAAGATTCGCCACCGGGATGGCCACAACGCCCGACCTACGGTTAAGCGCAATTTGATGGAGCGTTGACAAACACCTGGTATGGTATGCGTGGCGCAACAGATTACCACAAGGAGAGTACCTATGAGCCGTACAATTGTTGTCCTCGAGGGAGACCAAACCGGGCAAGAGCTGCTCGAAGAAGGGCTACGCGTCATCGATCCCGCAGTGACCGGTGTTGCGGTCACCTTTGAGCGCTTTGATTTGAGTTTGGAACATCGGCGCGCCACCAAAAACGCCGTCGTCGGTGCCGCTGCAGACGCCATGCTCAAGGCGGGTCTCGGGCTCAAAGCGGCCACAATCACTCCTGAAGTCAAAGGGGATGTAGGCAGTCCCAATGCCATTTTGCGTGAAAAAGTCGACGGCACTGTGATTGTGCGTACGGGGCGGCGCATTCCAGGGGTACGGACTGTGGCTGGCGCCTATGCACCGATTGCAGTCATCCGCATGGCGGTGGGCGACGCCTATGGTGCCAAAGAATGGCGTGAGGGGACGGGTGACGACGAGGTCGCCTACCGTACCGAAATGATTACCCGGGGTAATTGCCGCAGCGTGGCGGAATATGCCTTTAAATATGCCGAAAGAATCGGTGCCAAAGTCTTTGGGGGACCCAAATACACCGTCAGCCCCATCTACGAAGGCATGCTCAAAGAAGAAATGGACGCCGCTGCCAAGCGTCATCCCGCCGTCAAATACGAACCGCAGCTGATTGATGCAACCTATGCGTTACTGCTCGCCGGTCACGGCGATGCTATGGTCATTCCGGCACTCAACCGCGACGGCGACTGTTTGAGTGACATGGTGCTGCAGATGTTTGGCTCGATTGCGGGGAGCGAGTCGTTGCTGATAGGCTTCGACAACGAGTGGAAACCACGCGTCGTCATGGCTGAAGCACCCCACGGCACCGCACCAAGCCTCTTTAAAAAGAACATTGCCAATCCGATGGCGATGATTTTGGCAGGGGCGTCACTGCTCAGCTACTGTGGTGCTGACGGCGTGCTCGCAGCGCGTGCCATCCAAGAGTCAGTCTTTGAGGCGGTGTATGACGGCATCTGTACGGCTGACTTGCAGGGACACTCTACCACGAGTGAATTCACCGATGAAGTGATTGCCCGCGTACGCAAAAAAATCGAAGTCTGGGGATCGCTCGATCGATAATCGTGCATAGCAGCGCCACCGGCTCACCAGTGGCACAAGGTACTACCTATGGGAACACCACACATCGTGATTGCCGTGCCAGCGGCAGTACGTGCCGAACTCGAGTTTGCAGATTGTCTGGCAGAGCTGGCCACACTGGGGCACGTCACCCTGTGGGATGAAACATCTGCGCAGCTCGATACCGCCCTGATGACGGCCACCATCGTCGTCACCGGCTGGGGCACACCTGCGCTAGCGCCACTGACTGCATGGGCAGGACATCAGCCATTGCAACTGGTTGTGCATAGTGCGGGGAGCATCAAACATCTCATCCCCGAAGCAGCATTGAACGCCGGCTTGCATGTCAGTCATGCCAACGTGGCACTGGCTGATTCGGTAGCGGAATTCACTGTGGGCTGTATGATTATGGCACAGCGCAACGTCTTTGCGGCAGCACAACGCTACCGCACCCAACAACCACTGCTACCCATCCACACCCAACACGAATTGCGGGGAAGCACGGTGGGCATCATTGGCGCAAGTGCGATAGGGCGGCGCGTGATGGAATTGTTGCACCATCATGGCGTACATCTGCTCCTAGCTGACCCCTACGCCGATACCGCACTAGCACAACACTACCATGCCACACTCGTATCACTCGATGCATTGCTCGCACAGAGTGATGTGGTATCGCTGCATGCGCCGGTCACCCCCAGCACGATTGGGATGATTGGCACACGTGAATTTGGCCTGATGCGTGATGGGGCATGGTTTATCAACACGGCACGTGGGCGCTTGATCGATGCAGACGCCCTGCTCGTCGAGCTGCAGCAGGGGCGTATCAATGCATTACTTGATGTGACCGAGCCCACTGAGCCATTGCCCGCAGATTCACCGTTTTGGGCACTCGACAACTGTGTAATTTTGCCACACATGGCGGCGGTGACCCGTGAAGCGCGTCTGCGCCAGCGCGACATTACGGTGGCAGAAATCAGGCGTTTTGTGCAGGGTGAACCACTCCAGCACCAAGTAACCCCTGCCCAGTGGCAGACGATGGCATAACAAACGGGGGTGGCGTTACGCCACCCCCGCTCCGTGAGCATCATAGTTACTTCCAGACGGCCTTTATGGTGGCTTCGAAGCGCTCGAGTGCTTCGTCGGCTTCGGCGATGCTCAACACCAAGGGTGGGCAGAAACGAATCGTGGAGTAGCCGCAGGTTAGGATGAGCATACCACGGCGAAAGGCTTCTTCCATGATGGTATCAGCCAAGGCCTTGGCAGGCTCTTTGGTGGCACGATCCAGCACGAAGTCGACACCCAGCATCAGGCCACGTCCACGCACATCGCCGATACAGGCGTAGCGTGACTGCAACTCGATTAACCCCTGCTTGAGATGCGCACCCACCGACGCCGCATTGGCGGCCAGCCCACCGTTGACCAAATCGAGAACTTGGTTAGCGGCAGCACAGGCGATGGCATTGCCGGCGTAGGTGCTCCCGTGGGCCCCGGCACTCCAACGATCCATCAGTTCGCGACGCGCCACAATACCACCAATTGGCATACCAGCACCAAGTCCCTTGGCAGTGACGAGAATGTCGGGGGTACAGCCGTGTACCTTGGACATGGAGCAGTGGGCACAGGCGCCGCTACCAACAGCCGATGATTCATGTTGGTGCGCCCACATTTTGCCGGTGCGCCCCACGCCACTCTGAACTTCGTCGTAGATCAACAAAATACCATGGCGGTCACAGATTTGGCGCACCCCACAGAGAAACCCGGGAGCTGGTACGATGTAGCCACCTTCGCCTTGGATGGGCTCAAGAATAATGGCTGCAATATCGCTGGGTGGAGCAATAGTGCCAAACAGCGTCTTTTCAATGTAATCTAGGGTGGCCTGAGTCACTTGTTCGGCTGGAATACCAAACGGCGTGCGATAGGGATTGGCGTAGAAGGCGTGGAAGACACTGGGTACAAGTGGCATGTGGCCACGACGCTGGGTCGATTTGGAAGCAGTAAGTGACATCGAGCCGTATGAGCGCCCGTGGAAAGCGCCTAGGAACGAGATGATGCCTTGGCGTCCCGTGGCATGCCGCGCCAATTTGATGGCAGCTTCGATGGCTTCGGTGCCAGAGTTCGTCAAAAAGACCTGCCATTGGTCGGTGCCAGGCATGGTCGCAGCCAGTTTTTCTGCGACACTAACCATTTGTTCGTTGACAAAGTCGGTACCAGCCATATGTACAAAACGCTGTAACTGACTCTGCATGGCGCCAATGACTTGTGGGTGAGAATGACCGGTAGAGACCACCGCGATACCGGCTGCCATATCTAAATAGCGATGACCGTCGACATCCCAGACTTCACAGCCCACGCCTTTATCCATGGCAAAGGGATAGACTCGCCCCATACATGCCGCCAGAATGTCGGCATCACGGGCGACCAGCGCTTGCCCACGCGGTCCTGGCACAGGTAGGACATCGCTACCGCGCAACGCCACACTGATATCTTTTGTCACCACAACCTCCTCGTAGTATGACAATACTGCGTCTGAATATTGTCGACGATTTGCATTCGTTTCGTCAAGTGATTTAGACATTGCGGTATATTACCACTCAATATCTGCATAAATCATACCATCTGAGATGGTTACTGCAAAGACACGGATGCGAATACCCACTGGTGGCACGATTGCTTTGCCGGTGTGGAGCTGATACGCCCAACCATGCCACGGGCAGGTCACGGTTGCATCACGGAGCACACCCGACGACAGTGAGCCGCCTTCGTGACGACAAGTATCGTCGAAAGCGTAGATGATCCCAGCAGCATTTGCGACCCCAACAGGCAGACCGTCGACCCAGATGCAGGTCATGGTGCCAGCGGGAAGCTCGTGTATTGGCAACAAGGGAGTGCGTTCGATGGGCATACAATCCTCGTGATGTATCATATGACGTTCATCATACGGCAACCTGACAGCATGCGTGCAGTGTGGTATAATGCCGGAGCATATTCATACACGTTTGGCATCACCCTCATCGATGCCCGTCTGGAATGCCCGCCGTGAGGCGCGCGTATTGTTGAGCCCGCCGTGAGGCGCCGCTCGTCTATGTAGTATCTGTGTCACACAGACAAAAGGAGTCCCATCAGTGGCCCCAGAACGACTGCAAAAAGTCTTGGCCAGCGCAGGCATTGCCTCGCGCCGCGATTGTGAAGTGTTGATTGCTGAGGGGCGCATCGTCGTAAACGGCGAAGTCGTCCAAGTAGCTGGCACCCGTGTCGACCCCGATGTCGACGAAATTCTAGTGGATGGGCGCCCACTCGGCGCACGCCAACCACGCACGTATATCGTGTTCCACAAACCAGTGGGTGTGGTATCCACCACCGAAGACCCGCAGGGTCGCCCGACCGTCACCAGCATGGTTGAAGTGCCACAGCGACTGCACTTGGTGGGTCGTCTCGACTTCGCCAGCGAAGGCCTGATGCTGCTCACCGACGACGGTGCAATTACCCAAGCACTGACCCATCCAAGCCACCAAGTCGAGAAAGAGTATCATGCCCTGCTCAATGCGACACCGAGTGCCGACGATTTGCGTGATTGGCGCAAAGGCATTACGTTGCCAGCGCTCGAAGACGAGGGAAGCGACAACGACAACTACGACGGTGAAATGGACACTGCAGGTGGCGCCACCATTACCACTGCACCAGCATGGGTGACAGTCATGGATCAAGGCGATGCCGGTGCCTGGCTGCGCATTGTGCTCCACGAAGGACGCAAGCGTCAGATTCGCCGTGTTGCCAAAGCTCTTGGCTACGATGTGTTGCGCCTAATTCGCGTACGCGAAGGTCCCATCGAGCTTGGTGATTTGCCCGCAGGTGCATGGCGCCAGCTCAGTGAAGAAGAAGTAACCAAATTACAACAACACGCCGAACAAGCGGCAGCCATGGCTCGTGCCATTGCGCAACGTCAAGCTGCTGCTACCCGCCGTGCCACCATTCATACCGAAGAAACCGCTGAACCGAGTAAATCGGATCAGTTGCAAAAACTCCAAGGAGAAGCGGATCGGGCGCGCCGGATTATGACGGGTGATGATGACGATGATGCACCAGCACATCGCCGCGACTTCATCCCACATGAAGACCGCCACCAGCACGGACGCCGTGACGACACACCACGTGGCGGATTCCGCCGTGGGAGCGATGCCCCACGCCGTGACTTTGGCGA
>JBKCGB010000178.1:0-29312 GCA_046303375.1 Roseiflexaceae bacterium | reverse complement strand
GGCGTGGAGCGCCTGCCAGTGTGTCGGGTTGCTGAGGAGCTGGCGCAGGGCATTGGTGAGCAGTCCCGTCGTAGTCTCGTGGCCGGCGAGGAGCAAGCCAAAGACCACACTCGTAATCTCGCCCATGCTCAAGATATTGTCGTCACCGTTGCGCAGACGAATCAGGTCGCTAGTGAAGTCGTGTTGTAGATCCTGTGCCCGTTTGGCGACGAATGTGGCAGCACGTTGCCAGAAATCGACCATGCTCTGTGCTAATTCAGCTTGCTCGGTTGCACTCGGTTTACCCCAAGTAAACAGCACGCGACTCTCTGAGCCAGCTTTGATGGCTGGCACGTCGTCGTCATCGAGCCCAATCAGCATAAAAATCACCAAGGCGGGCAGCGCATAGGTCAGTGCTGCTACAATATCCGCACGTTGGTGTGCTGATTGTGTCATTTGCGTGATGAAGCGTTGTGCACAGGCGCGGATACGTGGCTCGAGGGCGGCCACCCGCTGTGGGGTGAATGCCGCGTACACATGGCGGCGGATGCGTGTATGTGTCGGCGCATCAGCGTTGAGGAGCACGCGCTGCATGGCATAGCCGCCATCCCGGAAAATCTGTGCAGTTTCAGGTGTCACCGGGGTAAACGGGTCAGTGGCATTACGCGACGAAAACGTTTCAGCATCACGCAAGACCTGTTTGATGTCGCTGTGACGGGTGACCACCCAGTAGTTGAGCTCGGCACTAAAAAAGACGGGTGCATGCTGATGTGCCCACTGATAAAAGGCATATGGATCAGCGAGATATGATTCACCAAACGGATTAAATGGAATCACTGGGCATTGCATCATTGGTACCTCATGCATACGTACGGTGTGGTCGTAAATCACGCATCACATTCAAGAAATGATCAATATCGGCACGGTTGTTGTAGAAACCGACACCGGTACGTAGTGATGTGTCACCCTCACGCAGCAGCACGGCAATCCGCTCGGCTGCCAGGCGCGCATTGAGTGTGGGCACATCAATCCCGTGCGTGAACGCGACAATCGCCGATTGCGTATCAGGCGGCGTAAACATCTGGTAGCCCATACCATGGAGCTCGCGCCACAGATAATTCGCAAGTGGGATGGCATGGGCGGCAATAGCGTCGAGCCCGACGCGTGTAATCAAATCGAGTGCCCCATTGAGTTGCGCAGTGGAAGTGTGTGCCTGCGCCGAATACTCGTATTTGCTGGCATCATGTTTGACAGTGAAGCGGTAATCAGCGCTCATCCCTGCCACATGCGTATGTCCGAAACGATCGGGAGGAATGAGTGGCAAGAGCGATTGTTTGACATAAAACGGTGATACACCAAAATTAGCATAGAGCCATTTGTAGCCACCGGTGGTCAAGAAGTCGATGTCGAGCGCATGCAAGTCTGCAGGGAATGTGCCAATGGCCTGAATCGCATCCACATACAAGTAGCCACCGTGGCTGTGGGCGAGTTGGGCCAGTGCCGCCACATCGGCACGGTAGCCGTTGCGGTTGGAGACCCATGACACCGAGATGAGTTTGGTGGTGCGGTCGCAATATGTCGCCACATCTTCGACCGTCGTGATACCGTTACGGTGGGGTACGATGCGTAGGGTGATGCCGTGCGTTTTTTCCATTTCACGGTAGAGTAAAAAACTCGACTCGAAATGCAACTCGTCAACCACCACACTATCACCTGGTTTGAGCAACGCGTTGGCGACAATATTTTCACCAGCACTCGTCGATTCGACCACGGCGACTTCGCTCGGGTCTGCGCCATAAAGTTGGGCAAACTTGGTGCGTACTTGTTGTTTGAGTGAGCGTACTCTGAGGAGCCCCGTGGGTGGCGGGTCTGGCCACGGGTCGTACATACGCTCGTCCATAAACGCCAGACCAGCGGCATGTGCAGTGCGACTGAGTGGGCCAAGCGCCGCATTATTCATGTACGTATACTGCGCCGTCACGGGAAATTCGGCACGGACGTTGAGTGGGTCATGGTGCATGCGATGTGGCTCCCCCTCGTGTGAACGACACCATCATAGCACAAGCACTTGCTACATATGCTCATGTGTGGGTGCACGCAGCATGCGCCACAGTGTACAATGAGCGGGTGTAGTACAGGCTCGACGTGCGTGGTCGTCTTGATGACAAATGTGCGTAATACTGGATATGATGAGATGCCATTGTGCTGAGGAGTACGCAGTAACGATACATGATTATCCACGAACGATTTGATATTGCGCTACATCACGATGGGACACGGCGTGTTTCCCCTACGGATATCGCATTGCACCATCACCTCGATAGTTGCCAGCGCTTTTTGCGCTTGCGCCTCTATGAACATAACACCGGTGCGCATGTATTGGGTGTCATCATGCGCCGCAATGGGATAGCAGTTCAGCCACCATCACCACTCCCTGCTATTGTCGGCCAGGCATTCGAGTATACGATTACCGATGCGATTAAACGCACAGGGATGACTGTTGTGGCACTCGGCGAGATTGATACGCTCCACAACGAAGAACTGTGTCAGCTGATTACTACACTCCCGGTAGGGCATGTGATGTGTGTCTTGCAGCCCAATCTTGAGGCGGTCCTTGGTCAGTGGACGGTGACGGGACGGCCCGACATGCTCCGTATTATGCGTCAGCCTGATGGTCAGGTGCATGTGCTGGTAACTGACATCAAATCGGCGTTCCGAGTCAAGCCCGAGCACCGCACGCAAGTGGCCATCTATCACATCATGCTTGATGTGATTCTACGGCAACTTCCGGCATGTACGATTGCGACCAGTGTGCTCTTTCAGCCGCCACATCACTCTGCGCTCACTACGCACGATCACCAGGCGCTCGTGCAGGCTCAACAAGCGGCTGCAACGTGGTTTGGTGTGACAGATGCATGTCTCGAGCTGATTGCTCAGCCACTGCAACTGCGCAACGACGTGGCGCGGATGTTTGCATTCGACCCACGCTCTTCGCTATTGCAGTCTATTGAAACACGTTTTAGTGAATTGCCATATGCCATTTGTCGTACCTGTGAAGGGTGCCGATACATGGAACTCTGTTTGACGGATAGTGATCAGCGCCAAGATGTTGCGTTGATTCCGTTGCTCGACCGCGAAAGTAGGCGCGCATTTGTGGCCCAAGGCATCAAAACGGTGACACAAGTAGCTGAACTCAAATTGACCAATGCGCAGCGCACGCTTGAAGCAAATCCCAACTATGCACGTGAGTTGCACACACTCGGTAACGATACACAGTTAGGACCGTTGCTCGACTACTGGATTGTGCGAGCGCAGCAATTGCGTAATAGTAGTGACCGGCAGACTGCCGTCGCAGCGTATCCGGAGCAGTCATTTATTTCTCTGCCACGTATCAACACCGAAAAAAATCCAACTGCGGTAGTGCTCTATGTCGACATGCATGTCAACCATCTTACTGGTTTTGTGTGGCAGTGTGGTGCACTGTTGGATTATTATCTCAATGGTGTTTCATACACGCAATATCATGTTGTCGAAATAGCCGAACAGCCACCAACCACACTCGCTGATGAGCGTAGCTTGCTGCAACGGTGGCTTATCCAAATTATACGGCTGTGGGATACGCACATTCGTAATAGTGATACGACGCACACGGTGCCATTCCATGTGGTGGTCTATGATGCGACGGTGTGGCACGCCTTCAATGATGCATTGAATCGTCACTATGATGATACGCTATGTCAGATGTGGCATGATTTTGTGACGACGCCACGTCCACATGATGCGCCACTCACCACGATGCTCATCGATGAAATTCGCAATGCGAATCGTATCACCACCACGGTACCCAGTTTGATGGCATTGGCGAGTCTGCATGGATTCCGTTGGCAAGACGAACACTACAACTACCGCGCACAGTTCCAATACATGCATTTTGATGCGAGCGGGCGGATGGCCGACGGTGACGGCTACTACATCCAGCGTGCCCGCTTTAGTAGTGCGATTCCACTCGAATATGCGTATGCGGCGTGGCAGGCACTCCCAAACGTCGATAACTCCACGATTCCGGATAGCATGGCACGGTTTCGCCATGTGACACGTGATATGTTGGTTGCATATTGTCGGCAACGATTGCTCGGACTCGCGCATCTTGCCAAACGTGCGGGGCGCTGGTGGAACAGCCGCTGTGATGCAGTTGATATTCGTACAATTGCGCATACCCATGCTGCACCAACGCAGCTGAGTGGTGTGGTGCGCGAATACATGGATTGTGAACGCCACGCTGAATTACGCCAATGGCGTACGGCGCACGAGCCATTCCCGTTGGCACGCGTACGTGCTGGGACATCGCTGATTGTTGAGTTTCGTATGGTATCGCAGAGCCAACAGACCGTTTTGCAACTCACGCAACTGGCTAAAACATATACTGACGGTACACCGATACCGATGAATCGTGTGAGGCTGGTGGTACAAATTTGTGCGGATGGCGAACTCCCCCCATTGGCGCAGCAACTTGAACTCAGTGAGCTTGCTGGTGAATCATCTTCAGCAATCCTGAACCCGTTGCATAACGCGACTGGTAAACCGATATGGGCAGATCAGCTGATGCAACAGGGGATGCGCGTCAAAGTGGTGCAGCGGAATAGTGAGACGGGCATGCTTGCACTCGACGTTGAATCAATGCAACACGATGCCCCATACTCGTATGGGGGGCGCTCATTTATGCCCGTTGATGGTGCACGATATGTACTCGATACAGCGCCTGACAATGTCCCTGCGCGTGTGGCAAATCGTGCACTCCAGCGTGTACTGGCTGGTGCGGATTACAACACGCTGTATCGTCATTTGGCCGAACTCGCTGTGACCACGGATGCACTCGATGCTGATGCCATGCACGAGTACATTGCCGCCTGTGATCAGACGGGACCGTTTTTTGCGGGAGATGCGCGTCACTATGTGGCTGGATATGCAGCTGCACCAATGTTGTTGGTACAAGGACCGCCGGGCACGGGTAAAACCTTTACCACGGCACATGCGGTGATGGCACGCATGTATGCGGCAATGCGTCACAATCGACCGTTGCGTGTGGTCATCAGCTGTCAAACGCATGCCGCCATCAATGAGCTCTTGAACAAGCTTGCTGATGTCAAAACGCATCAGACGACACAATCGTCTGACATGGCCAAACAACTGCAACGGATTGCACTGTTTCGCTACCGCCGCCCTGATACTGATGCAGCACACACAGGGATTCAGCATATCCAAGACAAAGCCCAAATGCTCCAGCTCGTTCAGGCGCAACAGTGGTGTGTGGTCGGCGCAACGCCGACAAGTATTGAATCACTCGCTGCTGACGATTTGACGTGGTGCGACGTGTTGATTCTCGATGAAGCATCACAAATGAGTATTCCGCATGCCTTGATTGCGGCGCGGGTATTGCATGCCACCGGCATGTTGATTGTGGTGGGTGATCCGCGTCAAATGCCGGTCATCGTGGCACACGATTGGGACAGCATGCAGCGGCGGAGTTTTGTGCGATACCCCATCTATCGCGCCTTGTTTGATTATTTGCGTGATGGCAACGAATTGTTTGGGCAAACTCCTGCCATGGTTCGCCTGGCTACAAGTTATCGTGTACCTCCACAATTAGCTGATTTTCTTCGTCATGAAATCTATCAACACGACGGCATTGCCTATCATTCGGTGCAACAAGAGCAAATGCGGCTGGTTGCCTGTCGTGATGCATTTGTGGCAGCAGTACTCCACCCCGATTATCCAATCATCGTCATTGAGCATGACGAATCAGGCAGCCGTACACGTAATCTGTTTGAAGCGAACCTTGTGACTACCATGCTGGTGCCACTGATTCAGGCTCACTATGATGCCCAACGTGGCTTTGGGGTGGTGGTGCCACATCGTTTACAACGCAGCACCATCAAGAGCCTGTTACGGCCGTATATGCCGGCACGTGCCGATATTCTCTTTGATGAGGTTGATGTGGCTGGGGTGGACACCGTGGAACGCTATCAGGGGAGTGAACGTGACGTGATGATTGTGAGTGCTACCGAAAGTGATAGTGCCTACATTCGGCGCATTGAATCGTTTCTGTTTGATATGCGCCGACTCAACGTGGCGTTGAGTCGGGCGCGTCACAAGGTGATTGTGGTGGCCTCAGAGCAAGTGCTCGATTATATTGCGCAGGATCCCACTGTTGCTGCGCAGAGCCAACTGTGGAAAAATCTGCGACAGTACTGGTGTACCCACATCTTGTATGATGTCGAAATTGCTGGTCAACGTGTGCGTGTGCGTGGTTTCCAGAAAGATCCTGCCACGACTTCAGGATAGTCGTGGCAGGATGCAACAGGTACGGCGTGCGCTGATTATTCGTGGCGCAGTGCTTGGATGGGATTGAGCCGCGCTGCGTTGCGTGCAGGCCAGATCCCAAAAAAGAGTCCTGTGGCTAATGACACACTCAGCGAAATGAGAATTGAATCGATGGTGATGGGAGCCTCAAATGTGCCGGTCACCGTGAGGGCAATGGGTAGAATACTGCCCATGATGACCCCTAATAAGCCGCCGAGCATACTCAGCACGGTGGCCTCAATCATGAATTGCAACAAAATATCACGACTCTGTGCCCCAACTGCACGGCGTAAGCCGATTTCTTTGGTACGCTCGGTGACACTGACCAACATGATATTCATGATGCCGATGCCACCCACCAACAGCGAAATGCCTGCAATGGCGGCCAGAAATGTGGTCAACAACGACGTAATGGTAGACAGCGACGTGAGAAATGAAGCCTGGTTGAGCACGTTGAAATCATCTTCACTGCCATCGCTGTTGAGTTTGCGTTTGTCGCGCAGTGCCATCTCAATGCGCTGTTCGGTGAATTCGATGTCATCTGAATTTACCACGGACAGCGAAATGACACTGACGCGGAGATTGCCATCTGCAGTACGTGCCGAAAAGAGTCGATTCTGCGCGAGTGTAATTGGTACGAGCGCTTGATCGTCGACCGAGCCAAATGCACCACCACCCTTTGATTCCATTACACCGATGACACGACACGCTACTGAATTGATGCGCACCATCTGACCAACTGCTTCACCACTGCCAAAGAGGTATGTTTTGAGACCTGTGCCCAGGACTACGACTTGCGAAGCTCCTTGTACGTTGGCATCCGTAAAAAACGTCCCCGATTCCATGGTGACATTCTGCACTTGTTTGTATGTTGCGGTGGTGCCAAGGATTTGGGCTGATTTCTCTGCAGCGGCTGCAGTGATGGTGGCGTTGGAGCTGAACTGAGGTACTGGTCCAACAATCGGTAGTTTCATGACTTCGATAGCTTTGACATCGGCCATCGTCAGCGGCGGGATGTTTCCTGATTGCCCAGGACCGCGATTGGGTCGGCTGTTGAAAATGGTCAGTACATTGGTTCCCAATGATGAAAACTGATTAGTGATGGCTATACTTGCGCCATTCCCGAGTGTCATCAACGAGATGACCGATGCCACCCCAATGATGATTCCCAGCATGGTCAGAAATGTGCGCAAACGGTTGGCCAGCAGACTGTCCAGCGATACGCGGAGCAATTCGCTATAATCGAGCCCATTGCGACTATTTTCTTCGACGGGAGTCAATACACGGCGTGGTGTGGTACTAGACATGGGGCACCTCGTTTTTGCGGTCATTGGTGACCACTCCATCGCGGATGGTGATGGTACGGTCCGCATACGCCGCAATATCAGCTTCGTGGGTGACAATGATGACCGTCAGCTGTTGATCACGGTTGAGTTGGCGCAACGTAAGCATGATTTCTTCACTGGTGGAACTATCGAGTGCCCCGGTGGGCTCATCTGCGAGGATGACTGCAGGACTTCCAGCAAGTGCGCGTGCGATGGCGACACGTTGTTGTTGCCCACCAGAGAGCTCGTTTGGGCGATGATCGGTGCGGTTGCCCATGCCCACGATTTCGAGGGCGATTTGGGCACGGCGCTTGCGCTCCTTGGCATCGATACCACGGTACAACATGGGCATTTCCACATTGGCGAGTGCGGTTTGTCGTGGCAGGAGCATATACTGCTGAAAGACGAAGCCCAGTTTGCGGGCACGCACTGCCGATAGCTCGTTGTCGGCAAGGGTGGCCACCTCGATTCCGTCGAGGGTGTAACTTCCTGACGTGGGCGTGTCGAGGCACCCAATCATGTTCATCAGCGTACTTTTGCCACTGCCACTTGGTCCCATGATGGCCACAAACTCTCCGGCACCGATGTGCAAGTTGACGCCACGCAACGCATGGACTTCAATTTCTCCCATCGTATAGACTTTGGTCATATCGCGAATTGTAATCACAGTGTTATCCTCGTCCTATGTTCATTACGGTGGGCCAAACCCCCCACGCTGAGACGTGCTTGTGAGTGGCGTGCTGATAATCTCTTGGCCCTCGGTGAGTCCGGTCAATACTTCGGTTTGCACACCATCACTTATGCCAATCGTGATGTCTACTTCTTTGGTGGCATTTGCGCCATCAGGCACCTGTACGACACGCCCAGATCCTTTGGGCAGAATGGCCGAATTGGGGATAAGCAAGGCACCTTTTTTCTCGGCGGTTACGAGCTCAACAATGGCGGTCATGCCGATGAGTACACGGACATCGCTATCAACAAAGTCAATCCGTGCTGCATAACTTACCACGCCACTCGTGGTATCGGCGACAGGTGAGATGCTGGTGACTGTACCCGTTTGTTGCCAGTCTGGCAATGCATCAATGCTCAGACGTGCTGATTGACCAACCTTGATGTAGACGATGTCAGTTTCACCGAATTTGACGTCAATGTGCATCGGGTTACGGTCTATAAGTCCAATGGTGCCACCCGTGGAGCTCTGGCCAACCGTCATGTTGACACTACTCACGATGCCGGCAAAGGGTGCCGTCAAGGATGCATTCTCCAAACGGAGTTTGGCCTGGTTGTAGCTTGATTCTGCCTGTGTTACTGCCGCCTGTTGCATGACAATGTCTGTTTGTGTGCCTGGTGTCACAATTTTGTCGAGACTGGCTTTGGCGGATGCAAGTGTTGCTTCACTCTGGCGCACGGATGCTTCGGCAGCACTGATATCTGCAGCCGTCGGCTTGAGCAATGTGGCCAGCTGGAGTTTGGCATCGGTGAGGGATGCCTCTGCTTGCGCCACATTTGCGATTTCGGCCGCTTTGGTGTTGTCATAAGTGACTTGGGCTGCCTGTACACTCTGCTCTGCAGTACGGAGCACTGATTCGGCTTGCACCAGACTATCACGATATGAATTCTTGGACGCATCGCTGATGGGGCCACGTCCCGTCGATGGGTCCGTGTTATTGCGTTCCACCCAGTCCCAGTTGTATTTGGCAACGCCGTACTTGGACTGTGCTTGGATGAGTGATTCACTGGCCTTGGCCAAATCCAGCTCAGCTTTGGTTTTGTTGGCCGAATTGCTGTCACGGGTTGTCTGTAGCGACGTTTCAGCTTGTTGTACTTTGAGTTGGGCCGCACTGATTTTGTCGCGGGTCGGGTTCTTGAGCGATGCCAACTTGTCTTGTGCATTTGCGAGTTGAGCTTGTGCACTGGTCACGGCCGCCTGCGCAGATGCTAATTCGCTGCTTCGCCCCGCCCCAGATGTGAGCTGGTCGAGCTTGGCTTTGGCACTGTCATATGATGCCTTGGCTGATGCGAGCTGATATTCGAGATCGCGTGCATCGATGGTTGCCAAGACTTGCCCTTGGTTGACAGTGTCGCCCTCTTTGATGGCAATGGTATTAACGATACCGCTACTTTGAAACGCCAGCGATACTGTTTGCTCTGCAACAATGTTACTGCTGCCAGATACCAGTGTAGTGAGGTCACCACGAGTTACGGTAGTAATGTTGCTCTTGGTTGTGGTGCTCTCCGTGCTGACCGTACGCGCCACCAAAAATCCAACCAGTGCGACGACGACTACAATAATGATTATTACGACAGGCTTGCGTAGCCACTGTCCCATGATTCAGCCTCTTTCATGCAGTCTCAATGAAGTCTCAATTTTTCTTCACCTTATATACTGTACCCCTACTTGCATGGTTGTGGATGTCTGTTTTTGTTTCCAGTATCACTTTTTGGCGCAAATAACCGTGATTCTCATCTCTTCATCATGTTTATCTCCTTCATTCTTTGTTGTTGTTGATGCACTCACCGCACATTTGTGAATCATATCGACCATATGTGGTGTGTCAGGCGTGTGTGTGTGCTGCAACATTCCATCAAAATACGAATATCGTACGCTGACCAAGCGTATCGTTGTACAATGGTACTGTTCTGTCGTATCAGAGGAGAAGCACAATGGACCCATTAAAAGTTGCCGTGATTGGTGTTGGTGGCATCGCTCATACACACATGCCCGGCTGGAAGGCATCACCCGATGCAGAAGTGGTTGCTGGCGCAGATATCAGTGCTCCAGCACTCGAGAAGTGGTCAGCACAGTATGGGATTTCGTATACGACAACCGATTTCAAAGAGATTTTGCGCAATCCAGACATCGACATCGTCGACATCTGTACCCCTAATATGCACCACGCTCCTATCGCAATTGCTGCTCTCGAGGCAGGCAAGCATGTCATCTGTGAAAAGCCGCTGGCACCGACTCCTGCTGAAGTACGCCAGATGATTGCGGCCCGTGATAAATCGGGTAAAAAACTCATGACTGCCCAGCACTTCCGCTTTGCGGGCACGTCACAAGCCATGAAAAAGGAAATTAATACGGGTGCCCTGGGTGAGATCTATCATGCCCGTAGCTGGATGCTCCGGCGCAACGCCTTTATTCCTACTGCTGGCTTCGTGAAGAAGTCTCTGAGTGGTGGTGGCCCTTGTATCGATATCGGTGTGCACGTGCTCGACCTGACCTTGTGGTTGATGGGGCACCCCAAGCCGGTGGCTGTGACTGGTGTCGCCCGCCGTGAGCTCACCAAAAAGCCCGGTGCATTCTCGGTATGGCACCCGGGTGGTATTCCTGCGGACATGGATGTCGAAGACTTTGCCTCGGGATTTGTGCGCTTCGAAAACGGCGCCACCCTTGTCATCGAGGTCAGCTGGGCACTTCACCACGACACAATGGGTGAAGACATGCAAATCTGGCTCTATGGCCAAGATGGCGGTGCTCATTGGCCCAAAGCGGAGTTCTTGTCGACCAACTACGAGACACGCCAACTCTACAACCGCCAGCTCAAAGTGACCAGTGATCAGCTCGAGCCACATGCGCAAGAGTGCGTGGAATTCGCCAAGGCAGTCGCCAATGATGCACCTTCGCCAGTGCCTGCAGAGCAATCCCTGTATGTCATGTCAATCCTGGATGGCATTTACCGTAGTCAGCGCGAAGGTCGCGAAGTCGCCATTGATCTGTAGTATGTGCGTTGTGTGCATGCCGCCACGCTGGACAAACGTGTCCGGCGTGGCGGTGTACGTTGTTATTCGATGATTGGCCATACGCGTAATTCGACGACGACCACATTACGACTCTGATAGTCGTCTTGGTTGGCAAACTGCACGATGAGCTGTGCTGGGGCGGCATACTGACCAATCTGAAATGCCAACTGCCCTGTCACCTGCTGTTGTGGTGCTAGACTACTTGCAATCAGCCCACTGGTGAGTTCATCGCTGACGAGTTCAGCTTGGTGGTACTTTCCATCAATGTCACTGAGTGTTACATACGTGCGGTCGGCATAGATGGCTGGCTGTGTGCGATCACGAGTATTGCTGATTTGGATAGTGAGTGTTATAAAGCGGTGCTTGGCACGCGGCACACTGCTGTAGAGTTGTGGCGCATACTGAAAGCTACTCACGGCCACGCGCACACCATCCTGTTGACCCATCCAATAGCCAGCTTCTGGCATTCTGCTGCGAAAGCCGTCGAGAATGCGTTGTGGGAGTAGTACAGGTGTTGCCGTGGACGCCACAGGAGTACTTTCGGGTAATGCGATTGTCGGTGTCTCGCTCCTGATTGGCGTGGTTGCAGTGCTATGTGTGGGTGGTATCGGTGTGTCGGTGGCGAGCTGTGCTACGACCATTGCCGTCGGTGTGATTGTGGTGGTCGCCAGCTGCTTCGTAGCAGTGGACGTGGCTGGTGTGGCATATTTGATGTGATCAGTAGCTTGCTGCACGACATTGGCCTGCTCGAGCATCCAGAGCATCATGTGTTCGGCAGTGTGGATGGATGTGCCTGGTGTTGCGGTTGGTGTGTGATGGGAGTCACTCAACAGTTGTGCGGGTGACTGCGTAATCACGATTGGGAGCCCAAGCAGGGCTAGGCTTTGGCTGCGGATATGAATGACTCCACGAAACATACTGTTGTCTACGGGCTCAGGAACAAAGAGGCTTATCACGATGATGGTCAGAATGATGAGAATCCCTACACCAGTGCGCATACCACAGTACCTTCGTCTACGCGTGAAGTATCAAGCCTAGTATACGAAGTACTGATGTACTGCACCATGCAAATACACCGCTAATACACGCTGTACGATGAAAGATTGATTACAATAGTGTTGATTGCTGGCAACTTGTGTAATTCTTTAAGTAATCATGCAACTCATGGCACAATCGGCCATACCCGCAACTCAATGGTTTGGGTTGTGCGCGTCAAGTATTCGTCCATGTTGGCTGTACTGAGTGTGATTTGGGCTGGTGCCGCGTATTGGCCAACCAAGAAGGCAATTTGCCCGCCTACGCGCTGTCCCGGTGCAATGCGTGCAGCCTGTAATGCGTTATCGAGGTCATCACTTGCCACGAGTGCGGTTGTCTGTTTGCCGTCAATATCGGTGAGTGAGATGTTCGTACGATCAACATAGACATCAATACTGCCACTACTGCGCGTGTTGGCAATCAAAATGGAGCAGACCACAAAGCGCTTGGTGTCTGGTGCTTCTGATGAGTAGAATGTGCGTAGATATTTAAAGCTTCCCACTGCAACATACACCCCATCTTTGTTGCTTTCCCAGTACCCGGCCACTGGCATGCGCGTACGAAATCCGTCAAGAATGGATTGTGGGAGCAACACGACAGCGGTTGCAGTGGGTGGTGCCACTGTGACTGTTGCGGGCACGCTGGTCTCTGTGGCAGGTACACTGGTTTCTGTGGCGACGATAACGGTAGTCTGAGTCGCCTGCACCACTTGCGGCGACTGTGCAACTGTAGCTGAGACCGTGATGGTCTGGAGGCGCTGTAATGTGGGTGTGTGTGTCTGTATGCTGCGGGGCATGGTTGCACTCGGTTGGATGGTTTGTGTGGCCACAGGAATGGCAGTGGCACTAGCCACTGCAGTGGGTGGCTGCACCATGGCTCCGCTCCCAGGACCCGGCACCACATCCCCGGCTACATTAGGTGAATCAGCGCGAGTATCCACGATGCCTACGAGGGCTAGATTACCACGCACGTTTTGCATGATAACCGTCAAGATATTTATGAGTACACTGCCACACACGGTATGATCAACGGTCTGGTCGTTGGATGTATCACATGCAGAATCAGCCATGGATGCATTTGGTGTGGGTGCAGTCGGGATACCGTAGCGATCCGAAAACGCATGCCGCACTTGTGCCGACGGAAAGACAATGCAGAACAACACCACTGCAGTGATAATTGCGATGTTGCGATATGACATGTGCATCTCTCTGTCTGCGCCGTGACTACTGTGCTTGAATCGGTCTTTGTATTATAGACTTTTGTGTAGAATTGTGCAAGCGTCAACAAATATAAATACAGCACTACAATCATATAACATCGTACTATGTTGTGTCGTAGAATGTTTGAAACACATGACAATTTATCCCATTGTTCAGTTCCGCTAGGGTTGTCGACGTATCAACAACTGCCCGATATTGGGTTTCTCTTGTATTTTTAACGATTGGGCGTATAATCAGTACACCGATATGCTGAAGTTCACATATTGCTTGTGAGTATCAAGGAGTGTCACATGGACACGAAACGTTGGGCTGCCACGTTGCGCTACCGCGTTGACAACATTTTTGCACGTGGTACAGGGGCACTGATTGTGCTTTTGGCGATTTGTTCATTGCTGATTATCGTGGTGATTGCGACAGTTGTGAAAGTATTTAATTTGGCTCCTGACGCCAATCTCTCATTTGCCCAGATTGTCTGGATGGGGCTGATGCGTACGCTCGACTCCGGTACCATGGGTGGTGATGCTGGCAGTTGGGGCTTTTTGTTTGCCATGCTAGCAGTAACCATCGGTGGTATATTTGTGGTGAGTACGCTGATAGGCGTGCTTAGTGCTGGAATCGAAGGCCGATTGGAATCGTTGCGCCGTGGGCGATCGCAAGTCATTGAAACAGGGCACACGGTCATTTTAGGGTGGTCACCACACATCATGACGTTGGTGGCAGAGCTCATCGAGGCCAATGCGAGCCAACGTGATGCCTGTATTGTGATCATGGGTGACAAAGACACCGTCGAAATGCAGGATGCGTTGACTGACAAAATTGGTGCGTTCAAAACGACTCGAATTGTCTGCCGTACCGGTAACCCGATTGATGCTGCTGATTTGGCGATTGTGAGTCTGCAGTCCAGTAAATCGATTATCGTCATGCGCCCAGAAGGTGAAGATCCCGATTCGCAGGTCATCAAAATCTTGCTGGCCATTACCAAAGACCCGCAGCGGCGCCTTGCACCATACCACATCGTGGCTGAAATTTACGACATTGCTAATTTTGATGTGGCCAAAATGGTCGGTGGTGATGAAGTCGAATTAATCCCTGTTGGTGATTTGGTGGCACGTGTGCTCGCACAAACGTGTCGGCAGTCGGGTCTATCCATTGTCTATACCGAATTACTCGATTTTGGTGGCGATGAAATCTACTTCAAGCATGAGCCTGCTTTGGTCGGTCAGACATTCCATGCAGCACTCAATGGTTACCCGACGTCTACGGTTATCGGCATCCATTCTATACAGTCAGGCACGACCCTGAATCCGGCACCGACCACGCTGATTGCGGCCGATGATCAGCTAATTTTCATTGCAGCCGATGATAGTGCCATTCATTTTAGTGATGCACCACCAGCAACGGTGGACCATACGGCTATCAAAAAGGGTGCGGCAACGCGAAAAAAACCAGAACAGACGTTGATTCTTGGATGGAACTGGCGTTCCGCCACCGTCATGCGTGAGATCGACAGTTATGTGGCTGCAGGATCAACGATGACTGTGGTGGCCGCCGATCCCACGGGTGAGATTGTAATGGCCGTCAACGCCGTTGAACTCCGCAATCACACCCTGACGTTTCACGCTGATGACACGACCAACCGCAAAACGCTGGAGTCGTTGCCCCTCAAAAGTTATCGTCATATCATTGTGATGGCATATTCCGACACACTCGATGTCCAGCTTGCCGATGCACGTACCCTCATCACTTTGTTGCATTTACGTGATATTGCGACTAAACGCGGGCACCACTTTTCGATTGTGAGTGAAATGCTTGATGTGCGCAATCGTACGTTGGCTGAAGTCACCAAAGCCGATGATTTCATTGTCAGCGATCGCCTCGTCAGCTTGTTAATGGCGCAAGTTGCAAGCAACAAACTGCTGAATCGTGTCTTTACCGATTTATTTGACACCGACGGTGCGGAAATATACCTCAAGCCCATCAAAGACTATGTGGCAGTTGATACCGAGGTTACGGTGGCTACCCTCATCGAAGCAGCGAGCCGGCGCAAAGAGGTGGCCATCGGCTATCGCATTGAAGCACTCCACACCGATGCTGACCACCAATACGGCATTGTCATGAATCCGGCCAAAGCACAGACGGTGAAATTTACACCGGCGGATATGCTCATCGTGTTAGCAGAAGGATAATCATGTCGCTCCGCGTGGAACAAACGCGATACCGTGACGGTCAGCATGGTATGATTGTCACGGTATTGTGATTGGGCAAAGCAGGTTGTCATGAGGTATGTGGTCACTCGGTTATTGGTCATCGTGAGTGTGGTGGTGCTTGCTAGTGGGGTAATGCCTGTATCGGTGGTGCGTGCTGCGCCTGGTACACCCCAGGTTGCAGTCATCGTGACACTCAAAAACACCACGCGTATCGAATCACGCACAAGTTCTCCGTATGCCCAATCGGTGCGACGCACCTTGATTCAGCATGCCCAACAAAAATTCTTGACCCGCCAAGCTCGCAATGTGAGCCGTGTTACCAAGCGCTTCACTGTCTTTCCGAGTATTGCCATGCATGTCGACGCCACAGCACTCGCAGCGTTAGCAGCAGATCCTGATGTTGCGCGCATCAGCATTGATCGTCCGCGGCATGTGACACTCGATCGCAGCACCAAAGTTATCAATGCACCGACCGTCTATGCGGCAGGGTATACGGGGGCGGGTGCTACGGTCGCAGTGCTCGATACCGGTGTTGCCAAGAATCATCCATTTTTGACTGGTAAGGTGGTAGGTGAAGCCTGCTTTTCTAGTAATGTGGCCAGCTATGGTAGCCTGTCGTTGTGTCCGTCACGGGCGCCATCATCGGTTGCCGTCGGCAGTGGTGAACCATGTGCGACCAGCATTAGCGGGTGTACGCACGGTACCCATGTCGCCGGTATCGTGGCAGGTAATCGCGTCACAGTCAGTGGTCGCTCGATTGCTGGGGTGGCGCCCGATGCCTCGTTGATTGCTGTCCAGGTCTTTTCTGAGTTCCCGGCAGGAGAACTATGTGGTTCAACGCGTTGTGCCATGTCGTTTGATTCCGATCAAATCGCTGCCCTCGAATGGCTCTACGTGAATCGCAATACCCCGGCATGGAACGAATTGGTGGCCGTTAATATGAGTCTAGGCGGTGGTTCATCAGCGAGTTTTTGTGATGATGAGCCACTCAAAGATGCTATCGACCAGCTACGCAGTGTCAACGTTGCTACGATTATTGCAAGTGGCAATGACTCAAAGACCAATGTTATCTCGTTCCCGGCCTGTATATCGACGGCGATTGCGGTGGGCTCCACTGATTTTTTTCTGCAGAGTAATGGTACATACAACGAGAATGTTTCTTCGTTTTCGAATGCGCCAACCAATGCCAATAATGCTGCAAATTTAAATGGTGATCGTGTACTCGATTTGCTTGCGCCTGGGCAGAGCATCTATTCGTCCTATGCAACGAGCTCATACTCTAGCATGTCGGGCACATCCATGGCCACGCCCCATGTGGCGGGGGTGTGGGCATTGATGCGGAGTGTCAACCCTGATGCCAGTGTGTCCCAAGTATTGAATGCACTCTATACCACGGGACGCAATATTGTCGATACGCGTAGTGGTGGTTCGGTGACGGTGCCTCGTGTAAACGTGTATGATGCGTTGCTACAGTTAAACGGGGGAGTTATTGCGACTGCAACAGTGACACAAACGCGTACCCCTTCACACACTGCTACACCTACCAATACGGCAACACCAACCAATACACGTACCGCTACCCGGACGGCAACCAATACAGCCACCGTCACCGCTACCCGGACGGCAACCAATACGGCTACCGCCACCAATACCCGGACGGTAACCAATACGGCCACCAACACGGCAACACCAACCAATACACGTACTGCTACCCGGACCACCACAGCAACCAACACGCGTACGGCTACGCGCACGTCGACCAACACGTGGACGCCCAGCAATACACGCACGTCGACCAACACGCGCACGGCCACTAGCACGCGTACGGCCACCAGCACACGCACGGCCACACGCACGGCGACCAACACGTGGACGCCTAGCAATACACGCACGTCCACTAGCACGCGCACGTCCACTAGCACGCGCACGTCCACTAGCACGCGCACGGCTACGCGCACGGCGACCAGTACGCGCACAGCCACGAGTACACGTACGGCCACGAGTACACGTACAGAAACAAGCACGGTGACTGTCACACCTGAATAATGCCCACTTCATGCCAACGCGCCCATGTACCTGCAGGTACATGGGCGCGTTGACGTAAATGGCGCAGTTTGATTAGCTCTGTACTGCTTCGAGTTCGATAGTGATTGTGATATCTTCGCCAACCAAGAAACCACCGGTTTCGAGGGCCACATTCCAGACTAAACCGTAATCAGTGCGATTGATGGTGGTGCTGGCATTGAACCCAGCGCTCGTGGTGCCCCACGGGCTTTTGGCTTTGCCGGTGAATGTCGTCTCGAGGACTACTGGGCGGGTCACACCCTTGATGGTCAAATCGCCATGAATTTTGCCGGTGGAGGTGCCAGTGACCTCGACCTTGGTGCTTTTGAATGTGATGGTTGGGTATGTGGCCACATCAAAGAAATCACCTGACGTCAAGTGACCATCGCGCTTTTCGTCGCGTGTGTTGATGCTAGCCACGTCGATGCTGACTTCGACGCTCGAGTTGACAGGATTGGTCTCGTCGATTGCGATGGTACCACTAAACTTGCTGAATTGCCCGCGGACCGTTGAAATCATCATATGCCGTACCGCAAACAAAATTTCGGAGTGGCTCGTGTCGATGTTCCATGCCATGATATTGATCTCCTCTGTGTGTAGTTGCCAACATAGTGTTGGCCTGACATTCACACTATATCAAGGCGTAGTGAACACCAGCGTGAACAGTCCGTGAACATGTGATTTGCTGGGTTATTGGGCGATGTGATGACGTTGTTTGAGCGTCATAATGTGTGAGAGCAATAAGGTGCGGCCACCGTGACGTGCGAGTTGTTCGGCTGTGGTCAAGTAGGTGGTTGCTTGGTCTGTCGGGGTAATTGATGCCAGCCAGATGCGAATTTGTGCGGCGAGATGCTGAATCCCCAATGTGTCTGCTTCGTGCATAGCGTCGGTGAGTTGACGAATGGCGAGTGGGATATCTTCGCGGGCTCGTGCCACCAATCCTAGATTTGCATGGAGTCCAGCCATGCGTTCGGGCAAGCCAAAGCGCTCCGCAATCTCAAGTCCCTCACGAAAGTGGCGTTCAGCGCCATCAATGTCACCCTGGGCAAGTGCGATTTCGCCACTCGTCGAAAAGAGATAACTCTGGATGATTTGCATGCCAGTACGTTGCGCAATGCGAATGCCCGTACGTACGTGGCGGGTGGCTTCGTCGTACTGTTGTAACAGGTGTAGATGATATGCCAGGTTATTGTGTGCAAAAATCGCCCAAGTACGCCCATGGTGCGCTGGTACATGTTCGGTAGCAGAAAGCGCATCACGATACCGCGCAATGGCACTTGCAATATCCCCTTGTTGTGCGAGCACACTCCCTTGTTCAAATAACAGGCGAGGCAATACTTCATGCGCCGTATGCTGACGACACAGTTGTTCAGCCATGGTCAGGTACTGCCACGCAAGATCGAGTCGTATTCCTGCCAATGAATATGCTGTGCCACACACAAATGCGGCATCCATGGCAATCCGTGGATGTGGGTGGGTACTGAGTGGTTCTGCTACGGCGATGACTTCATCGTAGCGCGCCTGTGGGAGATACGTCTTGATGATGCCAAGCTGCGCATGATCACTGATATCTCCATCGAGGCTATGATCTGTTGCGATGGCCTGTTCAAACGCATGTGCCGCTGCGTGCCAATCTCCTCCCCAACTCAACATGTCACCGAGCTCGTACCATAGTTCACTGTGGTGTGCCACCGGGCTTCCAGCGATTGCAATCTGCATAAAACGCATGGATTCTTGCAAGGCACCGAGTTGATGTGCGTGCTGTGCTGCTGCTTTGGCATAAGGGAGTGCGAGCGCATCTGCACCCGCCAGGTGTAAGTGATTAGCGATTTGTGCATAGTCTGGTGGGACATGCAGTGCCAGCATTTCAGCAAAGCGCCGGTGCAGCGTACTGGTGCGGAGTGCACCGAGTTGCGCCACAATGCTTTCTACGGTGAGTGGGTGGTCAAATCGTGCGTGCACCGCATCAACAAGGCGTATGACACCATGATGTTGGAGTTCATCGATGATTTCAGGTAATTCTGCATCGGTGAGATCCGCCAATGTAGCACATTGGGTGATATCGAATTCGCGGCCACAGATGGCTGCACTTTCGCTGAATCGTTGGGCGTTTGCAGAGAGACGGCTGAGGCGAGTCGCAATAATGTCACGAATTGCTTCAGGGAGATAATTTGTGGTGGGAATCCGTTGTCGGAGCAGCTCGATGACCATAAACGGATTCCCTTCGGCGCGGGCCAGCGCTCCATCATCGTAGTTGGGGTCAATCAGCTGTGCCAACTGCTGACTCTCTTGACTGTTGAGTGGCTCGAGGGTGATCCGCGTGAGCTGTTGGGTGCGATGTGCATAGGTGAGCAGTCGTTGCATGCCAGTGTGCAGGGTACTCGGTCTAAGCGTCAGCACAATTTGCCATTGGATTGCCAGTGTCCGCCGTACCAATTCGGTGAGTGCATGCAGCGTTGCATCATCAAACCATTGTGCATCATCACAAAAGATGACCAAGCGACGGTGTTTACCGAGGTGGAGCAACAGCAGTGCGATGGCTTCAATGAGGCGGCTTTCCCCATTGCCGAGTGTGATGCTATCGGGATCCCCACCCGGTAATTCTGGCCATAAACGACGTAATTCTTGCTGCCAGATGGGGGCAAGCACGGGGCTGGTCAGCATGTGTTGCTGTGCCGGTTGCTGGAAGACTGCCCGTATTGCCGCAGTCAATACATGATACGGCAGGTGTTGGTCGCCATCAAAGGCGGTGGCGTGAATAATCAGCGCATTGCTTCTGCGTAGGTACTCACTTGCCAACCGCGTTTTGCCAATACCTGCGGTGCCACTGATGACAATGAGACGGCCATCCCAGCCGACACCATGACAGGCAATCAGCTCTGCTTGTCTGCCAATAAACGGTTCGTGTGCATGTGTACCACTCACACTGCGTGTATCAGCCGCCGTTATCTCAATGGTATATGTATCGGTGACAATCGCATGATAGATGGCGGTGGTAGCAGGGAGTGGTGGGACACCTAATTGGTCATCTAGGGCGCGATGGAGCTGTTCGTAGAGTGCAATTGCACTTGCTCGATCAGAACAGCGATACGCCAACTGCATTGCAAGTTGCACGATATCTTCGCGCAGTGGTTCGTAGTGGTGTGCAATGCGTACGACGTGCTGTGCCTGTGGTAACTGATTTTGATGTACATAAAATTGTGCATGCTGAAAAAAGAGATCAGCCAGACGCCGTTGCCAGCGACTTCGTTCGGCATACAGCCAGTGTTCAATGGCATCGACGTCACCAGTATCCAGATCAGCAAGGAAGTCACCAGGTGGATGCTTCACAAGCTCGTCGAGAGATGCCGCACCGGCATGTAGTGTTGCCAGCATGCGCACATCAACCCACACCAGCGGTCTGAGTTGTACACGCTGTTGATCACTTTCAAGCACGTCACCACACGCCTGTTTGATTTGGTGTAGGGCGGTTCTCAGTAATTGACGTGCGGCATCGGGCGCATAATCGGGCCACAACAGTGCGCATAGACGGTCACGACTTATCGCATCAGTGTGGGCAGCCACATAAAAGAGGAGTAAGCGTGGCCGACGCCGCAACTGAACGGCAACCCCATCGGCACGCACAAGCCGTGGTATCCCCAATACGTGGATTGAAAATGTGGCATGCATGTGCGTGCGACTCTCCATGAGCGAGCGCAGTGCACTCGATTCGAAGGGGTAGATTACAGGTCGTAGTTCTGTCGTAGCGCGATTTCTTCTTTGTGTTTGCGCCGCAATACGTCGCGCTCAGCAGGGCGGAGCGTGCGTTGATAGCTGTCAAGGATTTTTTCGACTTCGGCGTCGATATCGTCTTCGATACGCAAATCTGCCGTAATGAAATCGACTATGGCCTTGATGCGCATACTTCGAGCCAACTGCGGATGCACGCCAGTTGGGTCTTTGTAGTAGAGCAACTCACGTGTTTCGAGTTCATCGTGGAGTCGCTCGGCGATGCGATAAATCTTTTCTTCGGTGAGCCGCATACCTGTCCTCCTCATTTTCGTGGTACTTTTATTATAGTACAAAGTGTTGCAGTTGTATGTACGTCATAAGGATTGATATATGGACAAGATTCCCGCATCTGAAATTACCCCAGAAGCGTTATTTTGGCAACGGCGCCGATTTATGACGCGTACCATGCTTGGTGGTAGTCTGCTCCTCAATGCGTGTGCCTCGACCGCTAATCTGGCTGCAGAGACCCCGGTGGCCACGGCTCCCAGTCTCGCACCAACGACTTCGGCAGCGCAACCCGCTGAGACGCCAGTGGTATCGACCCCAATGCCTGCGATTCCCACCGATGAAATTGGTGATCCACTGACTGCCGAAGAAATTGTCATCGGATACAACAATTTCTATGAGTTCACCACAGACAAAGAGGCTGTAGCTGCAGCCGCCGCGCAACTGATGACCCGTCCTTGGCAAGTTGTCGTAGACGGGATGGTTGCCAAACCGCAAACACTTGCACTCGAAGATGTGCTTGCCATCGAATCCGAAGAGCGCATCTACCGCTTGCGCTGTGTCGAGGGATGGTCGATGGTGGTGCCGTGGTATGGCTTTCCATTGCATCGACTGCTTGCTCAAGTGGAACCACTCGCCACTGCCAAATATGTGCGCTTTGAGACGCTCCATGATCCGGCGCAGATGCCCGGTCAAAACGAACCATGGTATCAATGGCCGTATGTGGAGGGGTTGCGCATTGATGAGGCCATGCATGACCTGACGCTGATGGTGACTGGTGTGTACGGCAAGTCGTTGCCCAATCAAAATGGTGCACCGCTACGTTTGGCGGTGCCGTGGAAGTATGGTTTCAAGAGCATTAAATCAATTGTGCGCATCACATTGACCGATGAACAACCCGTCTCGCTATGGATGGCCGCCGCCCCCGAAGAATACGGTTTTTATGCCAACGTCAATCCGCGTGTTGACCACCCACGCTGGTCGCAAGCCGACGAGCGGCGTTTGGGTGAAAATGGGCGCCGGCGTACCTTGATGTTCAACGGCTATGCCAAAGAGGTGGCATCCCTCTATACCGGCATGGATCTACGCAAATTCTACTAAGGTGAGGTCGCTGTGCAGTTTGTGCTCCGTCTAATTGCTCATCTGCTTGGTGTGTTGCCAGCACTCTGGAGCCTGTTTGTATGGTGGCAAGATGGCTCCCCTATTGACCCTGTGGCGACCTACACTGCACAAAGTGGTGATGCTGCACTCAAACTCTTGATTGCAGCGCTGGCGATTACGCCGCTGATGCGCCTGAGCAAAATCACGCCACTCGGTGTGATGCGGCGCCCTCTTGGGCTGTATGCATTTGCTTATGTGTGTGCGCATGTGCTCGTCTATGTGTGGCTCGATTATGCCTGGGATTGGTCGCTCATGGCCGACAATCTGCTCCGCAAGCGCTATCTGATTGCGGGAGTAGTGGCTGCCACCATCTTGTTGCCACTGGCCCTCACATCTACCCGCATGTGGCAACGTCGCCTCGGTACCTGGTGGAAGCACCTGCATCGTCTCGTCTACGTGGCAGCCATCGCTGCAGCACTTCACTACTTCTGGCTGGTCAAAAGCGATACTCGAGTGCCACTCATTTATGCGGGTATTATCGTGCTTTTGTTGGTACTCAGAATCTGGTTGCGCCCACGCCGTGTGCATACCGTGTAATGGATGTGAGAGGGAGTGGTCATGGCAATCGGGGTCGTGCTCGATGTAGATACCGGTGAGGATGATGCACTTGCGGTGCTGTTGGCGCTCACACTTCACGTGCCAGTCTGTGCCATTATCACCAGCTATGGCAACACTACACTTGCCAATGCGACGACCAACACGAGTGCCGTCTTGGCATTGGCAGGTCAGCAGCATATCCCGGTCATTCAAGGGGCTGCACAGTCCCTTTACGTGCATCCCCACCCCGAAGCAGCCCTCGGGGCAGGAGCATTCGTGGGCAGTAATGGACTGTGTGATATAACCTTACCTGCTGCGCTACACGGCGTGGTCGATGCTAATACATCCGTATCACTGGCGCATCGCCTCAGTACCCAGCTGTCAGGGTTGACTGCCATTGATTACATTGTTACAGGACCGTGTACCAACCTGGCAACCATGCTGCGTGATAGGCACTACCGAATTCCCACGCTACGTCATATTTACATAATGGGAGGTGCAATCACAGTACCTGGCAATTCGGGACCAGTTGATGCGCAGGGAACCCAGGTCGCAGAATTCAACTGCTATTGTGATGCCCACGCTGTTCAGGTGGTGTTGCAGGCAGGGATACCAATCACTGTAGTGCCATGGGACGTCACCGCCCGTGTAACGATTCCGTACCAGCGTGTGTGCCAGTATGCGAGCACACATGTGATTGGGCAATTTGTGCTCGCGTTGATGCGTGCCTTTCTCGAACACTACGGCAACGCACACCAGCGCGAATTTGAACTCAATGATCCGTTGACCATTCTGGCATGGCAGGGATTTGGGCGCTACCACGTGCAACGACTCATCATTGATACTGCGGCACCAACCTATGGGCGTGTCTCACCACACCATGATGGGGCACTAGTGCGCGTGTTGCAACCGTTTCACCCCGACGAGCAGGCATACGCAGTAGCGACCATTTTGCACGCCCTGCATATTCGTGATGCACACCACCGTGATTCGACATACCTGTGTGAAAGTGAGTGACAATGACCGACCTCAATCCGGCTGCGGTGATTTTTGATCTCGATGGCACCATCTATCTGGGAGACGAGTTGATTGCTGGGGCGCACACAGCCGTGCAGCGACTCCGTGATGCAGGTATGCCTGTCTTTTTTCTTTCAAATAATCCGACCAAAACACCTGCTGAGTATGTGCACAAACTGGCCAAACTGGGCATCAAGGTCGACGCATCACATGTGCTCACGTCGGGGCTGATCATGGCAGAGTGGTTGGCATCACAAACCCCCATTCCACGCGTCTACCCGATTGGTGAGCCAGCCTTGGTGGCATTGTTGACGCAGCATGGCGTGCCACTTAGTGACACACCAGGGCACATCGACTATGTGCTCGCATCGTTTGATCGCACCTTTGCCTATGCCAAATTACAAATTGCGTTTGATGCGATTCGGGCTGGGGCAACGTTGATTGCCACTAATCCCGACAAATACTGCCCAGTACCGGGTGGCGGCCAACCGGATGCGGCGGCGCTGATTGCTGCCATCTGCGCGTGTACTGACACCACGCTGGCGTTTACGGCGGGCAAGCCATCACAACTTGCGGCCCACGCTGTTGCACGCAGGGCTGGTGTGCCAGTGGCGCAGTGCATGATGGTTGGCGATCGCCTCGAAACAGACATTTCCATGGGCGATGCGGGGATGCGTGCCGCAGTGGTGATGAGTGGTGCCACTACACCCGCATTGCTGGCCACGTGGCGTGGCTACCAGCCAGATATGGTGTGTGTGGATGTGAATGAGGTCGTGACACAGCTCTTGGCAGCGCGTACCGCATAGGAGCAAGCGGTGTATGCTACCATACATGTATATGACATAGGTATGTATACATGAGGCAAACGATGGATGAGCGCGAGCGTTACAAACAACTCGTTGGGGCCTATGCCGCCGATATGGTGCAATCCAACACAGTTATCGGCCTCGGCACCGGGTCCACGGCGACTCACTTCGTATCGGCATTGGCAGCACGGCTACGTGCGGGCACTATTCAGAACGTGCTGGGTGTCCCCACGTCTGAACGCACGGCTGTGCAAGCCCGTGCCGAAGGCATTCCACTCACTGATTTACATGCACACCCCATGTTGGCAGCCGCGTTCGACGGCGCTGACGAAATCGATCCGCACCTCGGACTCATCAAAGGGCTTGGCGGTGCATTGCTCCGTGAGAAAATTGTGGCGAGTGCGGCTGCGGAGTTCTACATCTTTGGCGATACCAGCAAAATGGTCAGGACCCTGGGTGTGGTGACGCCGGTGCCCGTCGAAATTGTCGACTTTGCGCGCTCGCTGTGCATGCGACGCTTACAGGAATTAGGTGCGCGCCCCGTGTTGCGCCTGCGTGATGGGCAGCCTCAGATTACTGACGAGGGCCATGTCATCGTGGACTGCTTCTTTGATGGAATTAGCGACCCCGGGTCACTCAATACGGCCATCCTTGCCATTCCTGGAGTGGTCGAGACTGGGCTCTTTTTGGGGATGGCCAAGGCTGCCATCATTGGCGGTGCGGATGGTATCCAGGTGGTGTATCCGCAATGACAACGCCGCCAGATACCGTGGTTGTGCCACAGACCACGTTTGTGGTCGCAGATACGACGTTGCTTGATGCACCCTATCGTGTGATTATCGAGAACGACGACGTGACACCCATGGACTTTGTGGTGTATGTGTTAACGGCAATTTTTGCCCTCGGATTCCAGCGTGCCATGGAAGTCATGTTGGTGGCGCATGAGCATGGTGAGGCCCTCGTGACCATCTTGCCCTATCAAGAAGCGAGTGACAAAGTCTATCAGGCGCACGAGTTGGCGCAAGCCAACGGCTACCCGTTGCGCTTTTACTTGGAGCCTGCGGCATCCACATAGCGCGCAGCCCAGCACGTGCATGATGACCGCGTGGGTGGGGGCGCGCGTACGTGCGTCTGCCTGGATGCGATTTTTTACATAAAAGAACAAAGAATACTCCCCGTGAGCTGCCACGGTATTGCGCATTATGGCTCGAGGCCCTGCAGGATGGCGTGCATGGCGCGGGTGGCTTGCCCACGATGACTGATGGCGTGCTTTTGGGCGGCACTCAGCTGCGCAATCGTGCATTGGCGCTCAGGTAACCAAAAAATCGGGTCGTAACCGAAACCTTCATCACCGGCTTCGTGCATGGCGATTTGTCCTTCACAGATGCCTTGAGTATGGAATTCGCGTCCGTCGGGGAGCACGAGCGCAATCACGCATACGAACCGTGCACTCCGCACAACGTCACCGAGTGCATTCACGTTGGCGAGGAGCAAGCGGCGTCGGCCAGCATCGTCGAGGTCGGGTGTGCCGTAACGCGCCGAATAGACGCCTGGTGCACCAGCGAGCGCATCGACGACGATGCCCGAGTCATCAGCGAGGGTAGGTAGCCCACTTTTTGCAGCATAGTAGCGGGCTTTTTGGAGCGCATTGGCCACAAATGTCGTGCCATCTTCGGGTGCATCTGCGCTGATCGCTACATCACGGAGCGAGCACAGCGTCAACATAGGCATGTTGAGGAGCTGGGCATATTCTGCCAATTTATGTGCGTTTCCAGTCGCAACCAGCAAGTGTGTGGGCACGGGTGTTCCTTTGAGTCTCAATACATGAGTGTTCACGCTGATTGTATATCATCCTGTGCCTATTTGCGGTGCATCACACGTGATGAGGATTGGGTATATGCTGCCGCTGTTGTGTTTCAGTGTACAATGGCGTTAGCAACGCATAAGAGAGGTGTTATGCAGGCATCGCCATCGGTAATGCAGACAATTCGTGGGGTCATCCGCACGATGCGCCCCAAACAGTGGATCAAAAACGCCTTTATTTTTGGGGCATTGGTCTTTTCCGAGGAGCATTTGTGGCGCTCGGTGCCGGCTATCGTGACAGTGATAAGTGCTTTTTTTGTCTTCTGTGCTGCAGCAAGTGCCATTTACTTTATCAATGATATTGTTGATGTCGAAAAGGATCGCGCGCATCCGCGCAAACGCAACCGACCAATTGCAGCTGGTATCTTGTCGATTCCGGTTGCAGCCGTGATTGCGCTCGTGCTCTTGGTTATTGCAGTGCTGGGTGCATGGATGGTAGATGGTGACACCGATTTTCTGGTGATTATCGTCACCTATTTGGTGGTTCAGGGTGTGTTGTATTCGTATGTATTGAAAAATATCGTCATCATTGACATTTTTACCATTGCAGCGGGTTTTGTCTTTCGTGCGATTGCTGGTGCCATGGTGCTCGACATTGCGATTACGCCATGGTTGCTGCTGTGTATGGGGTTGTTGGCGTTGTTCTTGGGGCTCGGCAAACGGCGTGGCGAGTTGGTGTTGCTCGAACACGGGGCGGCGTCGCATCGCAAAATCTTGCAAGAGTACTCGATTGGCATGATTGACCAGATGTTGTCGATTGTGACATCGGCGACGATTATCGCCTACACCTTGTTTACCTTTACCTCGCGCACGATGCCACTTGAGCCCTACCCGGTCATGATGATTACCGTGCCCATTGTCATCTATGCCATTATGCGCTACATCTATTTGGTGCACCACAATCATGAAGGCAGCAGTCCCGATGAATTGGTACTCACCGACCTGCCATTAGCCCTCTCGATTGTGTGTTGGGGTGTCATGGTGGTGACATTGCTGATTATCTTTCGCCCATAAGTGAGGTGTGTATGACCACCTTTGTCAAATTTGGTGGCTCGGTGATTACCGACAAGCGTATTCCCGAGTCAGCGGATTACGATGCCATCAAACGACTCGCCCAAGCGGTCGCTGAAGCACGGCAGTTGCGTCCGTCGATGCGCCTTGTCTTGAGCCACGGCAGTGGCTCGTTTGGGCATGTTGCTGCTGCCAAGTATGGGGTGCACAAAGGGTTATTGCCAGAAGCTGATTGGTACGGTTTTGCGGCCACTTCGGGGGCTGCGTTGCGGTTGAATCGTATCGTCGTGGATGCGTTGCTCGCAGTCCATGTGCCGGCGTTGTCGTTGCAACCATCGACCACCATCGAAACAGCGCAACGCCAGGTGGTCACGTGGAACACGAGCCACATTGAGCGAGCGTTAGCCTATCGCATGGTGCCGGTCGTGCACGGTGATGTGAGTTTTGACATGCAACAGGGATGTGCCATTGCATCAACCGAAATGCTCTTGCAGTGGTTGTGTGGCGTGCCTGCACTAGCGCCAAGCCGCATTATTTTGGTAGGGGAGTCAGCCGTCTTTACCGCTGATCCGCACAAAGACGCTAATGCGCAACGTATTCCAGTGATTAGTAAGCGGAATATTCATCTGGTCATGGCGAGTGCAGGTGCCTCATACGGCATCGATGTAACTGGGGGAATGGCCAGCAAAGTCGAACTCATGTGGCGTCTTGTGCAACAGTTGCCACAGCTCCAGGTCTGGTTTGTACGCCCCGATCCCAAGGTCTTGGTGCCGTTATTGGCTGGCGAAACAATCAACGAGGGTACGGTGATGCACACATAGGTGCGTCATTCCATGTCGCCCCTGTTCATTTTTTGTCATTTTATGGTAAAACAGTGCAATGCAGACGTGGATACCAGCGCCGACATGCAGGCGGGTGTAGTGTGTCTGCCGCATCCCAATGCCTCCATACACCGCACGGGTGGCACGAGTGGATGCGTGGCATGGG
>JBKCGB010000177.1:0-16392 GCA_046303375.1 Roseiflexaceae bacterium | reverse complement strand
CAGGATGGAACAGTCGTAGTATGGGGTGGAGACACAAACTATGATGAAACCCATGTACCGCATGATGTAAGATATGTAACAGCTATTGCTGCCTCAGACAATGCATCGATTGCGGTGACACAAGAAGATCAAATATTCATTTGGTATTCGAAGTGGCCGGTTAGTAAAGTACCATCAGAATATCAAGAAACATTTTGGCAACATGCGTTGAAGTTATTCGTGAATAAATAGCAGATGAAAGTAAGATGTAGCATGTATGTATATCACACACATACATACTTCGCCAAGACCTCTACATGCGCCCCAACGGCCTCGACAAACGCTTGCGCCGTGTGCGGCAGGCGCTGTTGACGTTGATTGGTAATCCCAACACTACAACGTCCAATTGATGTCGTGCAGGCGGGCCAGGCGTTCGCCGGCAGCACGCAGCGTGCTTTCCTTTTTGGCGAAGCAGAAGCGGGCCAAGGCGGGTGCGCCCGGTGCCAAATAGAATGCTGGGATGGGGATGGCGGCCACACCCAGCTCGCTGGTCAAGCGCCGGCAAAAGGTATGCACGTCTTTGACGCCGAGGGGTGAGACATCGACGGAGACGAAATACGAGCCTTCGGCGTCGATGAGTGGCAGGCCGGTGGCGCGCAAAATGCTGTTGAGCAAGGTGCGGCGCGCGCTGTATTCGGTCACGAGTTGCGTGTAGTAACCGTTGTGCTCGGCATCGCTGAGCGCCACGGCCGAGGCCTGTTGCATGGGGGTCGAGGTGGCAAAGGTCACCCACTGATGCGTGGCGCGGAAGGCTTTGGTGAGGGCTGCAGGCGCAATACACCAGCCGATTTTCCAGCCGGTGACGCTGAACGTTTTGCCGATGCTGTTGACCGTCAAGGTGCGCTCCCACATGCCGGGCAGGCTGCCCAAGTGGATGTGCTGGTGCTGGTCGTAGACCAAGCGATCGTAGACTTCATCGACGACAGCGAGGACGTCGTAGTGTTGACACAGCTCGGCGATGCGTGTTAGCTCGGCACGGCTGAATACTTTGCCTGTCGGGTTGTGGGGTGTGTTGAGCAGAATGAGCTTGGGGCGCTGGGCAAAGGCAGCTGCGAGCACGGCGTCGTCGTAGTGCCAGCCGCTGTGTGTGGCGTCGGGGGGGAGTAGGCGCACGGGGATGGCGCTCCCGCCGGCCATGACCACATCGGGCTGGTAGGCGTCGTAGGCTGGCTCAAACATGACCACCTTGTCGCCGGGATTGACAAAGGCCATGATGATGTCGCATAGTACCTCGGTGGCACCGCTGGCAATGCTGACATCGGTCAGCGGGTCAATCTCGTGACTGGTGCGGTTGCGCCACGTGGCGGCAATGGCCTGGCGTAGGCTGGGCAACCCGGGCATGGGCGCATATTGGTTGAGGTCGGCGGTGATAGCGTTGATGGCAGCCTGTTTGACGAAGTCTGGCCCGGCGAAATCAGGGAAACCCTGGCCGAGGTTGACGGCATTATGTTGCAGTGCGAGGGCACTCATTTCGGTAAAAATCGTGGTGCCAAAGGTGGCGATGCGTGATGCGGCGTGGTTGCTCATAGACGGTGTTCTCGCTGATGGCTGTTGTGTGGTTATTATATCGTATGCGGTTGATGCTGAAACATTGCAGGCAGGCAGTTTTTCACCACACCACAAAAAATAAACGCATGTGTACCAATTTCATCAGTCAACCATCATGCAGATGGACGGCATGATGCGGGCTTTTTGGGTATGATGAGACAGGATGAAACGGTGTGGCTATCCGTGTGGGCCGACGAAGGTGTCGCCGTGTGTGATATGACCCATGGAATCAAGGGAGTAACGCATGTGCGGGATTGTGGGGTATGTCGGTGCGCGTGAGGCGGCGCCGTTGATTGTGGCGGGGCTGGCACGCCTCGAATACCGTGGCTATGATTCGGCAGGGATTGCTGTGGACAACAACGGCACCCTCGAGATTCGCCGGAGCGTGGGCAAGTTGTCGGGATTGATGAGCGTGCTCGCACACCAGCCGGTGACTGGCCATGTGGGCATCGGGCATACGCGCTGGGCGACGCACGGCGATGTGACCGAGCAAAACGCACATCCGCATCGTGATGCCAGTGGGCGGGTGGTGGTCATCCAGAACGGCATCGTAGAAAATTACCTGGAACTCAAACGGACGCTAAGCGACGCAGGGCATGTCTTTGTGTCACAAACCGATACTGAAGTCATCGCGCATCTGATGGGCGTGCACTATGCGGCCACGGGATCACTGGTGGAGGCCTTGCGGCAGACTGCTCGTCAACTCAAGGGTGGCAACGCCATTGTGGCTATGACGATTGACCAGCCAGGCACATTGGTGGCGACGCGGATTGGGCATGCTGGCGGCGTGGTAATTGGGCTGGGCGACGACGAAATGTTTGTGGCGTCGGATGTGCCCGCTATCGTCGACCATACGCGGCGTGTGCTTTTTTTGGAAGATGGCGATATCGCCGAAATCACACAACAGGCGGTGCATCTCACACGCACCGATGGGACCCCCGTGCAACGGCCAGTGACGGCACTCGCATGGGATCCCGTATCCATTGAGCGCGGTCCCTACAAACATTTCATGCTCAAAGAAATCCACGAGCAGCCGCGTGTATTGACCGACGTGCTGCGCGGGCGCGTGGATCTCGAGGCGGGTACGGTACGCCTCGACGACATCACCCTCAGTGATGCGGCCATGCGCGACATGTCGACGCTGGTACTCACGGCGTGTGGCACGGCCTGGCATGCAGCCTTGGTAGGCAAATTCATGATCGAGCAGCTTGCGCGTGTGCCGGTGCAGGTCGATTACGCCTCGGAATTCCGCTACCGCGAACCGGTGCTCGATGCACGCATGGCGCTGGTGGCAATTACGCAGAGCGGTGAGACGGCCGATACGTTGGCAGCCATGGAGTTGGCCCGTGCTGCGGGGGTGCCAACCATGGCAATCGTGAATGCGGTGGGTAGCCAAGCCACACGCGTCGCCACGGCAGGCTCGCTCATGCTCCATGCTGGTCCCGAGATTGGTGTGGCCTCTACCAAAGCCTTTACGGCCATGCTGGTGGGGCTCTACTTGCTGGCGTTGCGTGTGGCGCAGGCGCGCGGGGTGCTGACGCCTGACACGATGCGCCCGCATATCACGGCGCTGATGGCGCTGTCGGGGCAGGTGGGGGCATTGCTCAACGACGGCACCGACTATACGGCGCTGGCGGATTCGTTGCAGCATACCACTAGCGCGCTCTTTTTGGGGCGACAGATGTGCTACCCGATTGCACTGGAGGGGGCGCTCAAGCTCAAAGAAATCAGCTACATCCATGCTGAGGGCTACCCGGCCGGCGAAATGAAGCACGGCCCAATTGCACTCATCGACGACCGACTGCCGGTAGTCTGTATTGCGCCACAGGATGCCTCGTACGACAAAATGCTATCGAACGTGTCGCAGGTCAAGGCGCGTGGTGGGCGCGTCATCGCCATCGCCAGCCACGGTGACCGCGAGCTGGCCGAAAAGTCTGAAGCGGTGATTTACATCCCGCAGAGCACGGCGCTCCTCACCACGGTGTTGGCGGTTATTCCGTTGCAGCTGCTCGCCTATGCCACGGCGGTGCGGCGCGGTGCGGATGTGGATCAGCCGCGCAATTTGGCCAAGAGTGTGACGGTGGAGTAATCGCTCCTCATTCCGTCTGTGGGGATACATCCCCACGGACGGAGTACAATATGCATATATTCACCGCGACGGGGTCAGCGCCATGCATATTTTGCTTCCCAATTCCATCGAATTAACACTCCCACATGATGTTACTCATACCTACACCACCTATGACGTGACTGCGCCCTTTACATCTGCGCACGCCAGCGCCGAGGTACTGGTGGCGTGGGGCAACACGCCGGCGAATCTGCGTTCGGCGGTGATGGAGTTGCCCCATCTGCGCCTGGTGCAGACGCTGGCTGCTGGGCCTGATGCGGTGCTGGCGGCGGGATTTGCCGCCAAAGTGGCCATTTGTTCGGGGCGCTCGCTCCACGACGGGCCGGTGGCTGAGCACGCCTTGGCACTCATCTTGCAACTGCTGCGCAACCAGGCCGGTTTGCTCGAGGCGCAGCGCCGCCATGTGTGGGACGAAGTGATGGTGCGGGCCCAGGCTGCGCCTGCCACACGCGGGCTCTACACGCTCAACGAGGCCACGGTGGTCATCCTTGGCTATGGCTCAATTGCACGGCGCCTCACACCACTGCTACAGGGATTGGGTGCCACGGTGATTGGCGTGGCGACCAGTGCCGGTGAGCGCTACGGTCACCCGGTCATTGCTATGGCCGATGTGGCACAGGTGGTGCCACAGGCCGATGTCGTACTGTCGATTTTGCCGGCCACGGCCGAGACAGAAAAAATCGTCAACCAGGCGTTTTTTACACACATGAAAAAGACAGCAATTTTTGTGAATGTGGGGCGTGGCAAAACGGTCGATGAAATTGCTCTCGCTGCCGCATTGCGCAACAGCGTGATTCGGGCAGCTGCCATCGATGTGACTGCCATTGAGCCGTTGCCTGCCGAGTCGCCGCTGTGGGATTGCCCAAACCTGATCATTACGCCACACGTGGCGGGCAATCGCCCGCTGGGTGCAAGTGCCTTGGTGCAGGCGCAGATTCAGGCCCTGCAGACGGGGAGTGCGCTACGTAACGTGGTACAGCGCTAACGCATGAGTGCTGGGATGACTTGTTTTCCAATAATATCAATACCGGTGTGTGCCTGCACCAAGCCATGTGGGGTGCCGAACTCGATGCGCGTTACTCCGGCAGCAAAGAGGCGCTCGCACTGAGCGATGATGTCGTGGGCAGCGCCACTAAAGGCAAAACGGTCGAGGATATCGTCGGAAATCAGCGCTGCCCCGCCCGCAAAATCCCCGCTGTCTGCATGTGTTTGTAGGCGCTGGATGAGTTCGGGGTCAATCTGCACACTCGGATCGAGGGGGGCGACCACCGGCAGGTAAAGCACGGCGGCTTGGCGCGCCTTGTGGCGGGCAGCCTGGCGGTCGTCGTCGACGACTGTCACTGCACCCAGCGCAATCCCCACGCTGCCGAGCGGACGTTGGGCGCTGCGCTCGCCCACAGCAATGTAATCGCGGATATGCGCCACCACGTCTGGGTTGGCTGAGCCGCCGACTTTGACTTCGTCGGCGAGTTCACCGGCTACTGCACACAGTTTGGCACCCCACGAACCGACCATGATGGGGATGGGGCGCTGTGGTAACGGGTAGCCGGCTTTGACATGGGCCGCAATCTGGTAGACTTGGCCGTGGTAGCTGGCACTATCGCCCCTCCATAGCGCACGCACAATTTCAATGGTTTCACGGATGGCCTGGATGGGCTTAGATGGCTCGCTGATGCCGTGATCGCTTAGCCAGGCCCCGCGCGAAATGCCCAAATAGGTCCCCGCATGCGCCATATCGTCGAGCAAGGCGGCGTCAGCAGCGATATCGATGGGTGCCATGCGGGCTGGCGATACCGCAGCACTACCGAGGCGGGCACGGTGAATGTGTGGTGCCATCAGGATGAGTGGTCCGTAGCTGGGGTGGTACGGGGCATCGCAGTAGACGCTGACGGCGGCAAAGTCGTATTGGTTGACGTGTTTGGCCAATGTCACATAGTCGCTGGCGCGTTTGTTGGTCTGGAAGGCGATACTGATTTCACGCATGCGGTCCCCTATGTCAGTTCAGTGCTGTCGAGTGTGCGGCTGTGGATGCGTTCGATGCGCATGATGAGGCGCTCTTCGGGGTCGGGGCATGCGACGAGTGTGTCACGCTCCAGCCAGTCGTTGCTGGCAAGCAAGCGTTGTTTGGCAGGGATGAGCGGCATGATAGCACTTAGGGCGTACAAACAAAAGTGTTTGCCAGCAGGGATGCGTACCTGACTACTGTGGGTGACTTCAAAGTAGTCACCCACAGCTAGCCCACACACCGAGCGCCCTTCGATGGCGTCCACGGTCACGCGGATGTCATACAGGGTAAATGGGAGTGACATTATGCGCCTGCTACCACGATGGCCCCATCTCACCTTTGCGGGTTTTGTGACCATACGAAAGCTCGGCACCGCCTGACAGGTAGTGGTCGACACCCGTGGTAAAGGTGGCTTCGGCGGCGATAAACAGACACAGCTTGCCGGCTTCTTCGATGGTACCCATGCGCCCCATCAGTTGTGCCGCATCGCCGATGGCGCGTGTGGCAGCCGGGTCGGCTGATGCGTCGATACCCGCCTGCCAGAGTGGCGTATAAATGTTGCCGGGTGAGACGCTATTGACGCGCACGTCGTATGATGCTTCGTCGATGGCCAGTGCCTTGGTAAAGGCGGTAATCGCCCCTTTGGTGGCCACATAGGTGGTGGCGTAGGGTTGCGCGATGGTGCCTACCAAGCTCGACATGTTGATAATGTTGCCCTGCACTTTGCGCAGGTGGGGGAGGGCAAATTTGCAGGCCGCAAAGATACTGACGAGGTTGAGCTCGAGCAAATCACGGAAGTCTTGGATGGAGAATTGGTCGATGGTGCGGGTAGGTGGGTGCCAACCAGCATTGTTGATGAGGCAGTCGATGCGCCCATATTTGGCGACGACGGCGTGGATCATGGCTTCGATTTCGTCCATGTTTGAGACGTCGCACTTAATAAACCAGGCACTATTGGGGCGTTTGGCGTTGAGCTCGGCTTCGAGCGCATGCCCTTCTTGCACGTTGCGTGCACAAAAGACGACAGTGGCACCAGCATCAGCAAATACGCGTACACATCCCTCGCCGATTCCTTTGCTACCACCCGTCACTAGAGTAATTTTGCCATCGTAGCGCATGCATCATCCTCCTCGATGTACAACACAATGGAGACACTGCTAGTATACCGCTGATTGACGCAGGTGTTGTGGCCGTGCTAGGATAGCGAGGAGATAGATTTTCCCCCAGCATAGTATGCAATGGAGCATGGCATGACCGAAGCAGTCCGCCAAATCTACTGGAATATCGGTGAGGTCATCGGCAGTGTGACCGTCTACCTGACCGCACTCGCCGCCATGATTGTCTTGTTCTACGGGATCTTACGCGACGTAGCAACGTGGCGCAAAGGCCGCCCAGATGCCCGTCTCGATGCGCTGGGTGAGCGTGCTGGCGAACTCGCATTGCAGACCCTCGGTCAAAAGAAAGTCTTTCAAGATCGTCATCCTGGCATGATGCATGCCTTGATTTTTTTTGGCTTTTTGGGGCTGTTTATCGGCACCGATGTGATTGCCGTCGAAGAAGACTTCACGATTCCGCTCTTTGGGCATGATGCCGGCAAAATCTTGGTGGGTGACTTTTATCGCGCCTACGAAACCATCCTCGACGCCGTTGGTCTGCTCTTTGTGGCCGGCTTGATCTGGGCCTACTGGCGGCGCTACCATACGCGTGATGCGCGCTTGCATGAGCGCCAGTACGACCGTGAAGCGCTGCTGTCACTGATTTTTGTCGGTATTAGTGGCTATTTCATCGAGGGTTTGCGCCTCGCCAACCAGACGATTGCGGGTGTACAGGTCTACACGCAATCATGGGCAGTGCAGTCGTTTGTGGGCTACGGGTTGGCCACCATCATGCGCGCGATTGGGGTCGGTGAAGGGAGCAGTATTGGGGTCGGGTTGCACTTTGGGTTGTGGATGGCCCATACCATCGTCTCATTTGCCTTTATCGCCGCCATCCCCTACACCGGCCTGCGCCACCTAGTCTACACGCCACTCAACAGCTTTTTCAAGCGCACCCGACCACGTGGGGCACTAGCACCGATTGCCAACTTTGATGCGGAAATCGAAAAAGACGAGCCACAACTGGGTGTCGCCACACTCAACGATTTGACCTGGAAACAGCGCCTCGATCTCGACGCCTGTATGAGTTGTGGGCGCTGTCAGTCCGTTTGTCCCGCCCATGCCGCGGGCTCCAATTTGTCGCCCAAGTTTCTCATCACCAAAATGGCCGATTTGCAGCGTGGACATGCGGTCACGATGAAAGACGGTACCGTCAAAACAGCGCATGCAGATGCCAGCGGGCGTGGTGCATTTGATGCGGTGGCCCTGCTCGAGCAAGGCTTCTACGACGAAAACGAGCTATGGAGTTGCACGACCTGTGGTGCCTGTGTCGAAGAATGCCCGGCCATGATCAACCACGTCGACCTGATTGTGGACATGCGCCGCAACTTGACCATGATCCAGAGCGAGGTCCCCAGTGGCGTCAAGCGCGTGCTCGATGGCATCGAGCGTGCTAGTAATCCGTGGCGTCTGCCGCAGAAAGAGCGGGCTGGTTGGGCGGCTGGTCTGGATATCCCCACCATGGCCGACAAAGGCGAAGCCGATGTGCTCTTTTGGGTGGGATGTGCGCCCAGCTACGACGACCGCTCCAAAAAGGTTGCTCGTGCCATGGCACAACTGATGCAACAAGCTGGTGTCGACTTTGCTATTCTCGGTGGCGAAGAATGCTGCACCGGCGACCCGGCGCGGCGCATGGGCGAAGAGTTGCTCTTTAAACAGCAGGCCGAAACCAATGTAGAGACACTCGGTCAGTACAAATTCAAGCAACTGGTTACCACCTGTGCTCACTGCTACAACTCGCACCAGAACGAATATGTGCAGTTTGGAGGCAAAGCAGGGGTCGACTACCAGGTGGTGCATCACACTGACTTTTTGGCGACATTGGTGCGTGACCAAAAACTCACGCCCGTCAACGAAGTCCCGCAAAAAGTCGCCTACCACGACCCGTGCTACATCGGGCGCTACAACGACATCTACGATGCTCCACGCGAATTGTTACAGTCCATCCCGGGGATACAGCTGGTTGAGGCGCCTGGCCAAAACCGCGAGCGCGCCATGTGCTGTGGTGGTGGTGGCGGCAACGCCTGGATGGAGGGGTGGGGCGACAAAAAGACCAACGTCATCCGCCTCGAGCAACTGCGCAGTGAGAACCCAGATACGATTGCCGTCGCATGCCCATACTGTATGGTGATGTTTGAGGATGCCGCCAAAAACACCGGCGTCGACGAGACGGTGGCCCGCCAAGATGTGGCCGAGTTGCTGCTCAAATCGGTGCAGCCGAGAAATGAAGTATAAAGACCCCTCGGTATACCCGCCCCCCGTCATGGCATGGCGACTTCGTCGCCGTGCCATCTCGTCGTGTTTAGCATCGATGCATGCGGGCGTGGCATGGAATGACGGCGTGGCACGGGGTGCCCCGCCACCGGGGCGCCATGGAATGACGCCCTTACATTAATACACGGCCACCGTACACAACGCCGCCGGTGCGTCTGCGCCGTCGATACAAATGCGTATCGCCGTCGTGTGGTGTGATGGCACTGCGACGAGGCGCCGATTGCCGATGGATTGTCCTTGTGCCACCGTCGTCCAGCCTGCCGGCGTGGCCACCTCGATGTGCCAGGCGTGGATGCGTTGTCCTAGTGGCAAATATTCCCGTATATCGATGAGATTGATCGTCGCCGGCTGCACCCACTGCACGTGTAGCCACGGCGCTGCATCAGCGCCCTCAGCCATCCAAAAGCTATCCGCGGCGCCGTCGTGGCATCCCGCTACGGGCGTGGCTTGCGACGATGCGCTGAATTGCGCATGCGCGGCCAGATTGTGGGTAAATGCGCGGGTGCGCATAGCCTGAAATTCCAGCAGTGCCGCGCGATCATGGGGATGCACCTGTCCGGCAGGGCTGATGGGCAGGTTGAGCAGCAAATTGGCGCCACGCCCTACCGACGCCAGATAGAGCTCCCACAGATTCGCCGGTGTGCGCACCTTATCGTCTTCGTGCTGATGATAAAACCAGCCCGGGCGAATCGACACATCGCATTCTGCGGGGAGCCAGTGCGGTCCGTGATGCGCCCCACAGTTGAGGTATGCTGGCGCGGCGTTGCCCGGGTAGAGTCCCGTGGTATCAATGGTATGCCAGCACGGGTCGCCAGCGATGCCGTGCTCGTTGCCCACCCAGCGTACGTCGGGACCGGCATCGCTAAAGATGCAGGCGTCGGGCTGGAGTTGGCGCACCAGCGCATAGGTGGTCTCCCAGTCGTAGTACGTGGTGTTGTCGATGTGACGACGCTCATAGGTGCCGCCGTAGTAGCCGTCACCGCCGTTGGCGCCGTCGAACCACACCTCAAACAGTGGCCCGTAATTACTCAAGAGCTCGCGCAGCTGGTTGCGGTAGTAGGTCAGGTAGGCGGGGGTGCCGTAGTCGGGGTGGTTGCGATCCCATGGTGAAAGATAGATGCCAAAAGCCAGTCCCGCCGTGGCGCACGCCTGTGCCAGCTCACCCACCACGTCACCCTGTCCATTGCGCCACGGGCTGGCTTTGACTGAATGTGTGGTGTACTGCGACGGCCACAAACAAAAGCCGTCGTGGTGCTTGGCGGTCAGAATGAGACCAGTCATGCCGCCCTGTTTGGCTGTGTCAACGATTTGGTGGGCATCGAAGTTGGTCGGATTAAACACATCTGGTGATTCGTTGCCGAGTCCCCATTCGCGGTCGGTAAATGTGTTGACGGTGAAGTGCAGAAAGCCATAGAACTCACGTGTATGCCACAGGCGCTGGCGTGGCGATGGCACGGCTCCGTAGGGCTGCAATGGATGCGTGTGCATATGTGCCACCTAGGCCTGTGCCACGGCGCGGCGCAGGTTGTCGTGGCCGACTTCTAGCGCCCACAGATTCTCCTCGAGTCCTTCGAATTCCAGTGAGACGGTGCCCTCATAGCCGGCTTTTTTCATAATTGTCAAACACTGTACCACGGGGACGACGCCAAAACCGACCACCGTGCCTGCCAAATAATGACCGGCACGTGAGGTAAACCAACCGTTGCCCGGGTTGGGCAGAGCACCGTCACGCACGTAGAAGTCTTTGGCGTGCACATGGAATGCGTACGGCGCCAGTTTGCCAAAGGCCACCGCAGGTGATTCATCGGCACACAAAAAATTGCCCATGTCGAGCAACAGCCCAAAGTTGTCATGTGCCACACCACACACGAGTTGCTCGACGCGGTCGGCATCCTGCACCATGAAGCCGTGGTTTTCTACCATTGTTTTTACCCCATGCGCTGCCGCGTACTCGCTCACTTCGCGGCAGGCACGGATGAGGGTGGGTAGCGCATCTGCAAAGCTTTTGCGGCGGGCATGTGGTGGGAACCCGAAAGTGGCATCGTGACGCATGCCAGGTGCACCGAGCGCCACGGCGATGGCGATTTCGTCTTTGACACGCGCAATTTCGCGGTCAGTATCACCGCCACTCCCTGTCAAAAAGTCGGCCCCCACGGTAAAGTTGCCCACCGTGATGCCGATGGCGTGGCAGTGCGCTTTGAGCTCGTGGGCATAGGCGAGGCGGTCATTACCGGCGGGTAGACGCAGTCCCTCGACTTCAAAGACATCATACCCCATGGCTTTAGCGCTACTGGCGGCTTCGATGTAGGTCATGCCCTTTTTCATCAGCCGTGCGAAACTATAGCTACTGATTCCGATATGCATGGTTGTCCTCTTGTGGTAAAAACGTGCTACTGGAATTGTACTCCAACGCGCCAGCAACGCAAAACGAGGGGATGGGCCAAAGCCCACCCCCGTGCGACATCGCACTGCTAGCGATTGCGGATTTTGAGTTGGCGATCGAGGTCGCGTTTGACGTCGCGTTCGGCGATAGCATGGCGCTTGTCGTGCTGTTTTTTGCCTTTGGCGATGCCTAGCTCGACTTTGACAAACTGGTTGTCAAAGAACATGCGCAGTGGTACAAAGGTATAGCCTTGGCGCGTAATTTTGCCCACGATGTCGTTGATTTCTTTGCGGCGCAACAGTAACTTGCGCTTCCGCTCGGGTTCATGGCGCACGTGTGTGCTCGCCTGTGCATACGGCGATATGTTGGCGCCGTAGAGCCATGCTTCGTTGCCTTCGATGCGGGCGTAGCTGCCGCGCAGCTGCACTTTGCCGGCCCGAATCGATTTGACTTCGCTGCCGCTCAGGGCGATACCGGCCACATAGCGTTGTTCGACGAAATATTCGTGATAGGCGTTGCGATTATCCGCAATTGTTTTGCCTGATTGTGCTTTTTGTTGGGCACCCATGTCATTCCTACACTTTTCTGCATCGTTTCATCATACACGCAATTATCATTTATTGCCACTCTATGACGACGTCATCCACAATAATGTTGTACGAATCGGCACGGAAATTGCCATCGGGTTGGATGGCCACTGCCAATTCATCGGGCGAAGTTGGCTCGATGATGGGGGTGTAGGCGCGGTTAATGGTGATGGTCGTGTCGTTGATGGTCATATCGTCGTAGACCAGCTGTTGGTCGGCGATGTGACCTGTCATACGCAATGTGTGCCACGTGTTGGGGGCAAGGGGCTGATTGAGACCGATGTCGTCCCAGTAGTGGGTGGGGTCGGCTGTCCAGATGCGCCAGCGCGGTGTATCACCACAGCCGTTGGCACCTGGCCCGACATTCATCCATTGCAGCGCCCATTCCCACCAGACATGGTTGAGCCGCTTGCCCATAACAAATTCCAGCGCTTGGATGCGTGATGGTGCCGTGCAGTTGGCCATGGTGGTATCGCTGAAGCGGAAACTCAGCGACAGGGTGAAACGGGTGGCGTAGCTGGGGAACGGGGTGACCGTCGTATAAAAATGTGGGCTGGTATAGGCATCGCCGTGCAGTAAATCGAGTTGGAGGGCATGACCGTCACGACTAGGGGCATTGATGGGTGTGATACGACCAGCCACGGTGCGCGTGGGTGGGTCCATCGTCCACGTCCACACCTGTTCGTCAAGCTGGATGGCACGTGTGCGTGGTGACTGGAGGATTTCATTGCCGAGTAGACCAAACAACACATCATTGGGGGCCTCGTTTTCGGGGTGGTATTCAAAGCGTGCCCGTTCAAACCACTGTACCTGATACACGTTGCCGTCACTCAAGCGTTCACTGATTACACCAGAGAGTGGCAGACCAAACAAGGCGAGGCTTTCGCGTGCAGAGACGCGTGCGTTGCCATCCAGATTCAACCCATAACTGCGCCAGGTGGCCAAAAAGCGCCCACATACGGTGTGCCCAGTCTGGGCAAACAGGGCACACTCACCACCGGCACTCGTTTTGGCAAATACGTACCAGTCACGGGCTTGTTGGACGAGACGATCTGCACCAAGGCGGCCAATTTGCACATCATATGGTGCAGCGTGTTCAGGGTGTACTTCGAGGCGGTTGCGCTCAAAATACTGCACTGTGCGCAGTGTTCCTTCAACGGGTACGTCCATTTGTGCGCCAATCGGGTAGCCAAAAATACGTACGCCGCCATGCCTTTCCCAATACGCGCGAATGCGCCCACTAATACAGTAGCCTGTTTCTGCAAAACAGCGGTTGTCTGATTGGGCATGGGTGATGGGGGGGAGGTGCAGTATCGTGGCACCAATCACGCTGATGATGACGAGTAATTTTCGAATCATAATTGCACGCATTCTATTGATACCGGGTCTGGTCTTTTGTGGTTACAGGTGATGTGGTTGGCTGGGTTATCCATTTGGGCATGGCAGTTTGTACTGCCATGCCAAGCGTTTCATGGGTTAGTAGTCGGTGAGGCGTGACTCAATGGTGGCACGATCTGGGATGGTCGAAATACCTAGCCCTTCGACGCTAGCAGCGGCCACGACCGCAGCAAACTGGGCGGCTTCGATGGGATGGCGGGTCTCGTAGTAGCGTACCAGCAGGGCGGCCGCAAAGACATCACCGGCACCGGTGGGATCGCGTTCGACCGCCGGGTAGGCCTCGATGTGGTGTAATTGACCATCGAGGTAGATGTCAGCACCATTGGCGCCACGGGTGAGTGCCACAATGCCGCAGTGTTGTGCATAGCGTTCGGCCACGGTGTGGTCGCCGTGTACATCCTCGATACTCATCACCAACACATGCACCCGTGCCAATAGCGCAGGATTAGGTGCAAAGGGCGTGTACTGAATCTGGCACGGGAAGGGTGGTTGCCAGGTGCGCATCATCCCCTGGGGCGTCATGCCAATGAGTGCATCAGGGAAGTGGGTCACAATGTCGAGGGGTGTTTCGGCCAAAATCGGCCCCAAATGGACGATAGCAGGGTGATGCCACGCCACCGGAATGTCAGCAAACGTGAGTGGTTGGGCATCGCCATGCAAGAACTGGATACGTCCTGTCGGTGTATAGCGATTCTCAAATATCGGTGCCTGACTATGGCTTACATGCGCCACAGGTACATCGTGTGGCCAGTCGGCTGGGAGCGTAGCTGTGGCTGAAACGATGGCAGGGTGATGTGATAAGCGTTGGGCGGTGCGAGCAGCGTAGAGTGATGTGCCACCAGGAATGGTGCGTCCATCAGGGAGCAAATCGCTGGTAATGTGACCGAGCATCAGGTAATCGGGGTACATGGGAACCGTTCTTTTCTGTTATTGCGGGTACAGTCTTTGGTATGCACATTGGCTACTACGTATTTCACAAAAAAAGCGATGCACGCACCAACATATAGCGGCCAGTAGCAACTGCCACTGACCGCATGCATCTCTGTGTGTGGACGGACTACGATTTGGCGGGGAAGATGACAATTTTGCGCCGTTCACCCTCGCCGTCGCTTTCCGTGTAGACGGTGGGGTCGTCACGTAGCACTAGGTGGATGGTGCGGCGGTCGCCACCTGACATCGGCTCAAAGGCGTGCGGGCGACCGGTTTGACGCACACGTTCAGCCATGCGTAGCGCCATGCTCTCGAGCATTTCTTGGCGGCGTTGGCGGTAGTTGCCGACGTCGACGACGATTTGTGGGCGTTTGCGATTACCACGACCGGCAATCAGGTTGACCATGAACTGGAGCGAGCGCAAGGTATCGCCACGGCGTCCAATCAAGAGCCCCATGGCTTCTTCGTCGGCACCTTCCACGTGCAGGGTGATGGTTTCTTCGACACCACCGTCTTGGGCGGGTGCCGTAGAGCGCACTGCACTGACGAATCCCTCGATGTCCATGCGTTCGAGCATTTCTTCGAGGACGGTGCGGGCATGCTTGATGAGGTCATCTTCGCTGAGGGGGGCTTCTTCTTGGTCATCATCGACGACAGTCACGCGTACGAGCGCTTCTTCTTCGTCATTGCCGTTGATGAGGATTTCGATGGCAACCTCATCGCGATCACGACCGAGTTGTGCCAGCGCCAAATCAACGGCATCCGCCACCGTGCGCGCACTAATTTCAAGCGATTGCTTGGGTTTTTTCATGGTGTGACCTCATTGTGAACGGAGCACATCGCTACGCTGAGCGCTCCTTCGGTTTATCGTCGTCGAGCAACGGCTTCACGACTTCCCAGAAATCAACGCTCTTGGTCGCATCAGCTTCAGCGATATGTTTGGCAGCCTCTTGGGTACCTGCTCCCACCACCACTGGTGGCGGAAAGAGCCCAGCACGGGTGGGTAGGAATGTCAGGTAGTTGGCAAGTGCTCCCCATCCCGAAAAGACCCATTGTTGAATCATGGAAAGAATGCTACCAACAACCCAGTACAACACCGCACCCGAAGGAAAGGTGAACCCGATATACCCGAACAAAATGGGCATGAACAACATGGTTTGGAACATGGCTTTTTGTTGGGGGTCTTGTACCCGGGGTGTTGACATTAATTGTACTATCAATTGGAAGAGCACCGACAACACGGGCAAGATGTACAGTGCGTCGGGACGACCGAGGTCGGTCATCCACAAGAACCCACCCGACAACTGCGGAAGGTCAAGTGCTGTGGCAGTTGCAGCAAGATCGGTGCCCAAGTTGACCTGACCGAGGGTAGTCAACATGCGTGAGACGGCATGCTCGCCGGGGGCGACGCTCGTCAACTGGAATACAGCCTGATAAATACCCAAGAAGAGCGGTAGCTGAATCAGTACGGGCAAACACCCCGATACGGGATTCGCATCATTCTCTTTGTAGAGTTTCATCGTCTCTGCTTGGAGTTTTTGTTGATCTTTGCTGTACTTGCGTTGAAGCTCGCTGAGTGCTGGTTGCAATGCTTGGATTTTGCGCCCTGATTGCAGTTGCCGAATGGTCAGCGGCAACAATGCAAAGCGCGCCAAGATGGTGAACAGGATGATTGCAATGCCCGGATTGCCAGTCCATGCATAGAACGTCAAGAGAATATACTCGAGAGAGGCCACCAACGAGTTCCAAATTGCCATGATATTCACCTTTGATTGCGTCGTTGTGATGTTGTCATCGCCCGCACACCAGATTATTGAGGTTGTGGTTCAGGGGGGTGCCAGATACCTGCCCGGCGCAACACCTGCACGATGGTGTCATTGAGTTCCAGATGCGGCATCGTTGCCAAGCTCCGTGTGCGCGCGATGACGACGATGTCGGTATGTGGA
>JBKCGB010000176.1:0-6666 GCA_046303375.1 Roseiflexaceae bacterium | reverse complement strand
ATGGTTGTCATGCGCCGTTTGAACCCGCCCCACACGCCGAGGAGTACGGAACCCACAATCATGCCGATGCCAACAGCCCTCTCAAACCAGGCCAACTGAATGGCACCACCGTTGAAGTGGTCCTTGACGAGCAAGGGGAGCAAGGTAAATGCGGGTGTCAGAAAGAGGTTCAACAACATGGCAACTGCCAAAATCGCCATCAATCCGGGCCAGCTGGCAACATACGAGATGCCGGCTTTGGTGTCTTGCCACATGCTCAGCCGAGACTCCAGTGGCGGCGCGACTAACGCCGGTACCACGACAGTGAGCATCATCAGTGCCGCCGCCACACCCAAACACATCTCGAGAAGCAAAATCCCATCGAGGTGAATAAATTCCAACAACAACGCACCAAAGGGTGGCGCCACAATCGATACTGCCCCCTCACGAAGCTGATTAAACCCGGACACGCGTTGCAGCTCGGCCTCAGGAACCATCAATGGCGTTACCGCCGAAATCGCCATGAAATGAAACTGCCCTGCCAACGAATTCACAAACATCGTGACATACAAATGCCACAGTTGCAGCAACCCGTAGTGCGATAAGAGGTACAGGATCAATGCGCTCGTCGCAAAAATGAGATTGCTCGCTACGATGAATACTTTGCGGTTGTGCCGATCGACGATGGCACCGATGAATGGGCCAAAGATAATCCCCGGCAACATGCTCAGTAACGTCCCTGTGGCAAGTGCGGTGGCCGATCCAAATGTCTTGGTGACCCACCACACCAACGCAAAATTTGAAAAGGCGCCACCAAAACGTGCCACCGTCTGACTCACCCAAAATACCACAAACCGCCGAACCCACTGTGTTGGTGCTGTCTGCATATGTACCCTTGTATGATCGCAACAAGACAAGTTTACATCATTATAACATCATTTTGATGTCATTTACCCACGTAAACAGATACTTCGCGGGACGAGTCCAAGTGCCTGCCAAAATGCCAGACCAGCCGGATTAGTGATGAGTACATCGAGTTCGACTGGTTGGTGGGCGAGTTGCGCCTTGAGCAAGGCGAATGCCTGGCGCCCGATTCCTTGGCGGCGCTGCGGTGCTTCCACATAAAAATGACGCACATAGCGGGGATTGCGCGCCATATCAACCAGCGTATAGCCGACCACTCCATGTGCAGATTCAAACAGCCATGCCTGATACGTCCCTTGCAAGAAGCCCTGCATGCGGGCAGTCAGTTGGGCATGATTCATGGGGTTATCGGATCCCTCGGCGATGATGAGCTGTTGATTCATATGAGCCAAGTGTGCACAATCGGCGACCGTCGCAGGGATGAGTTTCATACCGTCCGCTCCAACACCGTCACACTCTCGACATGTGCCGTCTGTGGGAAGCAATCCACGCTCGTCACGGATGTGACACGATAGCCCCCAGCGACCAGCACCTGTACATCACGTGCCAAGGTCCCTGGATGGCACGACACATACACGATGCGCTGTGGTGACAATGCCAATATGCCGTGCACCGCTTCTGGATGACACCCTCGCCGTGGTGGATCGAGCACCACAGCATCAATATCACTGATCTGCGAAATTGCTTTTTCGACAGGAGCCGTGTACCACGCAACATTTTCGAGGCCGTTGATGTGGGCATTATGCATGGCGTTATCGACTGCTGGCGCATATTCTTCGATGCCAATCACGCGTTGGGCACGTTGTGCAAGGGGCAACGTGAATGTGCCTGCCCCACAGTAGGCATCAAGGATGCGCCACTCAGCAACAGTGGGACCGAGCCCGGCAATGACTGCATCACAGAGTGCACGAGCAGCTGCGAGCGAGACCTGGAAAAACGTCTTTGCACCAAGATGCAACGTCAATCCGTAGTGGGTCTCGGTAATCGTATCGTCGCCCTCATAGACGCCATAGGGCATCCGCACACCCACTACCGCTGGGCACGCTGCCACCCATGCAGCCCGCACTGCAATTGCATCACGATTGGGGAGCTCATCAAACGCCGCTACCACTGCACCAGTCGTCTCACTGACACGCAACGTGGCTTGCCATGGGGTGCGCGCGGGGAGTTGATGTGCACGCACCACGTTGCGTAGCGCTGTCACGGCTTCTTGGAGCACGGGGTGAAGCAACGGATCATCGGCAACCTCGGTGACATGGGCACGTTTGTCGCTTTTGTAGCCCAAATAAGTCCCGTAGCCGTGTAGGTGCGCTGTATTGCGGTAGTGCCATGGGGGTGAAGCCGGGCGTTGTACTACTGCCGGAATAGCTGCAAGTTTGCCCAGATAGGTCAGTTGTTCATGTAAAATCTGCGCCTTAAAATCTCGTTGCGCCGTATTCTCGATATGTTGCCATTCCATATGCGGAGCATCAGCGAGGCGTGGTGGAATCCGCACTGGCGATGGGGTCAGGATTGTCACGACATCCGCTTTGAGGAAATTTTTCTGCACATCGGTAATCACTACATGAACCTGTTCACCAGGTAAAGCACCACTGACAAAACAGGCCATGCCATCAATACGGGCAACAACATCACCACCCTGCGCCATAGCATGTGGCGTCACATTATGTTCATCACCACGTTTGTGCATCTGTATATTCCTCTATCATGTGCGGTCACCATGTGTCAGTAATGACATTTGATTGTAACAGGTTCGCTGTTGTCACGTATTCACGTTAGTCATAAAAAATGGTCAAGTCTTCATTCTTGCCAATCATGACCAACACACTCTGTGGCGTAATCACCGTTTCAGCAGGTGGTGAAATCAAGACGTCTGTAGTAGTTTTGATGGCAATCAGTGAGACACGATAGTGTTTGCGTAAATCGATTTCGTCGAGTGTCTTCCCCATAAACTGCCGGGGGGCTTGGATTTCCACAATGTTGTACTCGTGCGAGAGTTCAATATAGTCGATAATGCGATCTCCACTCAAACTGTGCGCGGTACGTACACCCATGTCGTGTTCGGGGAATATAACTTGTGCCGCACCGAGCCGTTGCAATACCCGGCCATGCCGATGACTCACCGCTTTGGCGATTACCCGCTTGACGCCAAGCTCTTGTAGTGTCTGCACGACCATCAAATTGGCTTCGATATCACCAATTGCCACAACTACCGCATCGTATTCTTTGATACCGAGTGCCAAAAGCGACTCTTCGTCGACACTGCTCACCGACACACACTGATTGAGCTGGCGCGATAGTTGTTGTACGCGCTGTTCGTTGATATCGATTCCCAGCACATAATGCCCTTGTTGCACCAGCGTCTCGGCCACACTCGTTCCAAAGAGACCGAGCCCAATTACTGCAATATGCTTCATCGTGTCCTCATTCTAGCCGACCAATACGCTTTCTTCGGCATGGCGATACGGTGGAATTTTCGTGTGCAGCATCAGCGCTGCAAACAGAGTGAGTGGGCCCACCCGCCCGATGTACATCGTCGCAATAATCACAAATTTACCGATATCCGTTAATTCTGGGGTGACACCGAGGGTGAGTCCCACCGTCGCAAACGCAGAGACGACTTCAAAGACCAACCACAAGAAGGGTGCAGACTCGGTGACCGTCAAAATGAGCGTTGCTACCATCACCCACGAAATCGCCACAAAGACCACGGCAAAGGATTTGAGCAAGAGTGGCGCAGTGACCGTACGCTGCCACACATGGATTTCACTACGGCCACGCAATACGTTGTAGACGGTCAAGATTGCCAAGGCAAACGTGGTCGTTTTGATACCACCACCAGTCGAGCCTGGCGAGGCACCAATAAACATCAAAATCATCATAACCACGATGGTGGCCGTGGTAAGCGACGTCATACTCACACTAAAAAAACCAGCGGTACGCGATGTAGCACTTTGAAAGACGCTATTGAGCATTTTTTCGCCCAATGAAAAATCCGCAAATGCACTCGCACGATATTCAAATACAAAGACCAACGTGCTACCGACAATCAGCAGTGCACTGGTGGTGACAATGACAATTTTGGTATGCAACGACCATGCTGCCACCTGCCAGCCATGATTCATGGCATTAACCCACACCAGTACCCCCATACCACCAAGCGTCAACAACAACATCACACATATCATCACAACGGGGTTGGTGTTGTAAGGCATCAGGCTAGTGGTAAACAAATCAAAGCCCGCATTATTAAAGGCTGAGACTGCATGAAAAACCCCATGGTAGATTGCATCCCCGAGTGGCATCCTCTGCCAAAACGCCCATGCCAACACAACTGCCCCAACCAACTCAAACCCACATGTGAATACCACGATGTAGCGCACTACACGCACGATGCCCTGGAGCGATAGTTGATTCAGCGATTCCTTTAAAATTACCCGGTCGTTGATGGTAATCCGTTTGCCGAGCAACACTGCAATCATGGCGGCAAGTGCCATGAATCCGAGCCCGCCGATTTGCACCAACAACAGGATAATCACTTGACCAAACCGCGTCAGTGCAGTCCCGGTATCAACGACCACCAAACCGGTAACACATACAGCAGAGGTGGCGGTAAACAGGGCATCCAGCCATGGAAGCCCACGGTTATTCACGGTTGCGCCGGGGAGCATCAGCAGGAATGTGCCCAACACAATCACCCCAATAAACCCAAGCGCCAGCACCTGTGTGGGATGCAACACCCCATGCGATTGTCGCAATTGCCGCATCATGACCTCATATTCACCGTAAACGACGCCCAACAAACACTGCCAATACCAACGTCTCGAAATAACAGGTCACGGTATGCGCCATTGGCACAGCCACCATCCCCATGCCCCCCAACAGCCAGCGCAACATGGCCCATTTGGCACTGAGTTGCAATATGTTGGTCATGAGCGGTGTATGCGTGTTTTGCATGGCATTCAGCATGCGTGACAACAGCTCAGTCGTGATATAGGCAGGCAGCCCAATGATATACCACAAGAGAACCGCATACGTGCGGTCACCTGCTGCCTGATCAAATGCTCCACGCTCGAGCACCACCGTAATCCCCCAGCGCCCAAACAGCCACAACGCCAACACGATGGGGATTGTCAGGACCAGCGCAGTTAGAAGCGTGCGCACAAACAATCGACGAGCAGTGGCAATGTCTTGTTGCGCAACAGCCTGTGCCAAATGCGGGAACACCGCTTGACCAATGGCGGAGCCAATCAGACGCGCCGGCATGTCGGCCAAGAGCCAGCCACTATATATCGCGGCCACCGCCGTCACCCCCACCTGTGCCGCAAACGAAGTATCCACGATGGTGCCGGCATAATTCACCGTCACGGAGAGAGCAGTGGGGGCTGCCAGCCACAACACGCGATGCAACTGCGGCAAACGCGGCTGCCAGACCCAGCGCAACTGCCAGTTGAGGCTGCGCATCCCAATAACCACAAACACGAGTTTGGCGGCCGCTGCCAACACCAATCCGGCCGCTGGCGCATAAATGCTGAGTGCGGGCCACTGCTGCGCCACCCAAATCCCGAGAATGATGGTCGGATTATGCACCACATATGCCAATGCAATTACACTAAAGCGGGTATGCGCAGTCAAGGCTGCGCTCAAAATACTCACGATGGCCAAGAGCAGCGGTTGCACAAAGAGCAAGCGACTGACGCTAATCGTGAGCTGTTGGGTATCGACATCAATCCCAGGCAACAATACGGTCGTCACAAACCATTCGGTCATCGCAATACCGATGAGGGAAAGCACGGCCACTGCGACCCCAACGGTGGTCAGCACTACATGGAAGAGGTGTTGTTGCTGGGCATCGTCTCGCTCGGCAAGGAGCAGCGGCACCAAAGCAGCAGTAAACGACCCACCAGCCACAAACGTGATAAATGTTTCAGGCAAGCGTGCCGCCGCATAATAGGCTGCCGCCTCGGCACCATCACCAAATGTGGCGCCGAGCATGGTCTGGCGCACGATACCCAAAATTGCAGAAACACCGAATGCGGCGGCCATCACGACCGCCGCATCCGACACGCCATATTGGCGTGATACCCATCGTCGTAGCATGCCTACTTATCCTCGAATAATTGCTATCACTTCGTCACGACGGGCCACCATGGTGGCTGCATCCATGGCCTCGAGGTTGAGGCGCACCAACGGCTCGGTGTTGGATGTACGCACATTGAAATGCCAGTCGCGGTAAATAACCGACAAGCCGTCGCGTGTTTCTATTTTTGCATCACTGTAGCGCGCTCTAAGAGCTGCAATGACTGCCGCTGAATCACTTACTTTGGAGTTGATTTCACCCGAAATGAAATATTTGGCCTCGATTGGCTTGAGCAACTGCGACAACGTGGTCTGCTCACGCGCCAGCATTTCTACCGTCAACAATGACGGCAACAAACCCGAATCGGCGAAGAAGAAGTCTTTGAAGTAGTAGTGCCCAGTCACCTCACCACCAAACAACGCTCCTTCGTCAGCCATGCGGCGCTTGATAAAGGCGTGCCCAACGCGCTCTTCGAGTGCAGTGCCACCTGCTGCCGCCACCAACTGCGGTACCGCCCACGAGGCACGCACATCGTAGACGATTTTGGCGCCGGGCGAGCGTTTGAGCAGGTAGCGCGCCATGATGGCAGTGAAAAAATCTCCCGACACGAATTGGCCACGGTCGTCGATAGCAAAGAATCGGTCACCGTCACCATCGAAGGCAAAGCCGGCTGCGGCTTTTTC
>JBKCGB010000175.1:0-11206 GCA_046303375.1 Roseiflexaceae bacterium | reverse complement strand
GAGGCAAGAGTAACACGAGTGACGGTTGAAGACCCCATTTTTTGCGGCCGGACACAATGAATTGATCGATGATGACTTGTGCACCGTTCGAAAAGTCGCCAAATTGTGCTTCCCAGAGCACGAGTGTGTCGGGTGCATGTGAACTATAGCCATATTCGAATCCAAGCACCGCGTTTTCGGACAGCGAACTGTTGTAGACGGCAAACGATGCAGTTGCCTGTGGGAGATGCTGAATTGGGGCGTAGACATCGCCGTTTTCAATGTCGTGCAACACCAGATGACGGTTGCTAAACGTACCACGTTGACTGTCTTGTCCAGTCATGCGAATCGGTACGCCCTCTGCCAAAATCGATGCAAATGCTAAAGCTTCGGCATGCGCCCAGTCGATCGCGCCAGCCTGGGTGAGTGCCTGCTTGCGTTTGTCAAACATGCGCGCCAGTTTGGGGTTCACACTGAAGCTTTCAGGCACTTTGAGAAGCGCATCGTTGTATGAAATCAACTTCTCTGCGTTGACTGCAGTTTGTGTACGACGGGCAATGCCTGCTGGTGGTTGTGTCAGTGCCTCAGGGAGTATGGGGTTGGTCTCTGCATCATGCTTGGCTTTGCTGAGAGTTTTCTGCAGTTGTGCAATGATTTTATCTGCTTCACCCTGCGAAATAATCCCTTCGGCAACAATTTGCTCACTCCACAGCTCGCGTACCGTTTTGTGTTTGCTAATTTGTGCATACATTACGGGTTGCGTAAACGTCGGTTCATCACCTTCGTTGTGCCCCCAGCGCCGATAACCAACCAAGTCAATCAAGAAATCTTTGTGGAATTCGTTACGATAGGCAAGTGCCATACGTGCAGTTGCAATACTCCACAGTACGTCGTCCGCATTCACATGTACAATTGGGATTTCGAAACCTTTAGCCAAATCACTCGAATAGAGCGTGGTGCGGCTGTCATGCGGATCCGTAGAAAAACCGATTTGATTATTGAGAATGATATGAATTGTGCCACCGATGCTATATCCCGCTAAACCAGACAAGTTTAATGTTTCTGCCACAATGCCTTGCCCAGGGAATGCTGCATCTCCATGGATGATAATCGCCAGTGATGCATTACGGTCGCGTGTTGGTGGACCACTTACATCGCGGGTGTCCTGCACTGCACGAGCTCGGCCTGCTACTACTGGATTGACGAACTCCAAATGACTTGGATTGGGGGCTAGTGTGATTGGCATCTGTTCAATGCCGCTCTCTTTAAAGACCCGCTTCGCCCCGAGGTGATACTTGACATCACCCGTCCAGCCATGTGCTTCGCGTACGACGGGATGATGAGCATCGCGATGCGCCAAAATGAATTCACTGAGGATGTGGTGATAGGGTTTGCCCAGTGCATGTGCCAGGACATTGAGTCGTCCCCGATGTGCCATGCCGATAATGATTTCTTTGGTGCCATTTGCCGCCGCATTACGGACAATCGAATCGAGCATCGGCATCAAAATATCGCAACCTTCGAGTGAAAAACGCTTCTGGCCAACAAACTGTGTGTGCAGGAAGCGTTCAAACGTCTCAACTTCGCTCAAACGTTCGAGGATTTCTCGTTTGCGCCGATCCGAGGTGCCATAGTAAAAACGGCGTGTTTCAATGGCATCATGGAACCATTTGCGTTCTTCGTAGACTTGAATGTGGTCAGGCTCGTAGCCCACAGTACCAGAATACAAACTGCGCAGTTTCATGACTGCTTCATATGCGTTCTGGCATTCTGTTTCAAGTGGGCTACGCAAAATTGTAGCAGGTAGCTGTTGCAAGATTTGTGGTGTAAGACCGTGATATTCCAGGTCCAAACTCGGATCACCGATGGGCTTTTTGCCAAGTGGGTCTATGGAGGCGGCCAGATGACCAACTTCTCGAATCGTGCGCACCAGGCGGGCAGCCGCAATTGCATGCATGTTATCCACGTTTTGAGTTGATGGTTGCTGCTGAGGGATACTCGCAGTACTGTCATGCTCCAAGAGCTGTGCATTTTGAGCAAACCAAGTACGCAATTCTGGGTCCACAGATTCCGGATCGTTGATGTATTGCTCGTATAGTTCAAGTACGTATCCCGTATTGGGACCAAAAATATCAGCGATAGAACGCATCATGCACTCCTCAATAGCCGTATGCATGAACACACGGAATGGCGCCATTGCCAAGCGCCTCTAGTATATGAGGTGATGGGTACACCGTCAAGTAGAAATCCTCGCTTTTTACTATACCGCATACGAAATTTCCATGCATGACATATCACTTTGCTATAATGCCTATTAAGTAGAGAAATGGAGGGTCATGTGCGTATATCTCGCGCCTTGATTACTGCGGCATCGCCTGCGCAACAATCACTGCCATTACAACGCATCGTTGATCGAGATGGCATCAGCAAACCGTTGCTCCGCATCATTGCTGATGAAGCATTGCATGCCGGTATTGACGAAATCGTAGTGATTGTGGCGCCTGGGAGCGCTGATCCATATCGCCATGCGGTACCAGATATTGCCAAACATCTAGTCTTTGTTGAACAATCACATCCACGTGGGTACGGGCATGCCATTCTCTGTGCACGAGAAGTAATAGGTGATTCGCCATTTTTGCATCTTGTTGGTGATCACGTATATGTGAGCAATGAATCTCGTAACTGTGCCAAACAGATTGTTGATCTTGCAGTAAGTGAAGCCTGTGCAGTTTCAGCGGTGCAATCGTCACGCGAGCATCTGCTCCCGTACTATGGGGTCGTGGCTGGCCGGCCGTTGCACGCCCACCAACAGATCTACACTATCGAGCATGTCATCGAGAAGCCTACGCCCACTGCGGCAGAGCAGATTTTGATGACTCCTGGTTTGCGTGTCGGTCACTATCTGTGTTTGTTTGGGATTCACGTACTCACCCCGCAAATCTTTGATATTTTGCAGCAACAGCATCACGATGCACCAGATGAAACGCTGCATCTTTCCCCAGCATTACAGGTGCTCGCGCAGCGTGAACGCTATCTGGCGCTGGCTCAAATTGGACGTCGCTATGATACTGGAGCCAAGTATGGTCTTTTGACTGCTCAACTTGCGTTGGGGATGCAAGGCGTTGATCGCGATGACGTCATGGCCACGTTGGTCGAACTCATGCTACACCGTCGCAGTGAATAGGAGCAATTGTGTCTCGACTCTGTGCCATAATCATAGCGGATGACGCACCAACACGCGATACTGCACTCGATGAAATATGTGCGGATGCATCATATGCGCAGTTGTTAGCAGAAATTGACGCACTCGAATCGTTCCGCAATCAGCGCACTAATTTGTACGAACGCGTGCGTGCGCTCTTTTTTTTGTATGCAATTCATCGTTTTTATCTGCCTGCGCACTATCCGGCCACGCATGCTGCATATATTCCGTTTGATGGATATACCCATCTACTGAATCGCCGTTTTGAAGAAGCTATCAGTGAATTTTTGCGGGCATTCCGTGAATCGCCGTCTGATGCACTTTCAAGTGCACTTGCTACCGCATACCATCAACTTGCGTTTCAGACACTTGCAAATCAGGTGCGGCACAGCGTACGGGCAGTGCGTGGTAACCAATGGATGTTTCGGATGGGGCACCCTGCCGATTATCCATTACGCATTGATCAGCGATTGCTTGCACGTGACCATGATTTGGCATTTCCCATCTTGCGAGAAGCGACGCCGGTGCGCATGGATTTGACGCATAGTGGCTGGAGTGACATTTTTTTCTTGGGAATGGACTTTCCGGCTGGTGCACAAGTGCTCAATATCTCTGTCGATTTAGCAGTGCTCGGCCGTGATCAAGCAACACGTCCACCAGTTGAAGCCTATTTGCGTGTCATCGACGAACCCATTCTGCGTCTAACAAGTGTTGATCTTGGCGTCACGGCGGATATTACCGAGCTTAGTGAAGTCTTTGATTTTGGCCGTGATTACATGGGGCTCCTCAAAGGAGCCATCATTGCTGCGGGTATTGTTCCCCCTGGTCTCGAAAGCTCGAATCGTTCACTCGCAGATGTGCTCGCACGGCTTGTTGCCCCCGGACACGGACTCGAATTGGTTTCAGCCGTCAATGATATCCCCAAAGGGTCACGTTTGGCTGTTTCTACAAATTTGCTCGCTGCCTTGATTACCGTCTGTATGCGTGCTACAGGGCAAACCGCAGCACTCACGGCCGGATTGCAAGAGCCAGAGCGCCGTCTGGTAGCAGCACGGGCCATTCTCGGGGAATGGTTGGCAGGCTCTGGTGGCGGCTGGCAGGATTCTGGTGGGGTGTGGCCAGGCATCAAACTCATCACAGGCGTGGAAGCTCAAGCTGATGACCCCGAATATGGTGTAAGTCGTGGTCGCTTGTTGCCGCGCCACCACCTGCTCGGTGATGACGAAATATCAGTGGAAGCGCGCCAGCGCCTGCAAGATAGCCTCGTGCTGGTGCACGGTGGTATGGCACAAAATGTGGGCCCGATTCTTGAAATGGTCACGGAAAAATACTTGTTACGTGCTGCCAAGGAGTGGCATGCACGTGGTGAAGCCATCGCGTTGATGCATGCAGTAATTGCCGCCCTCAAAGCCGGTGATATGCGACAGCTCGGTGCCATTACTACGCAGAATTTTACCGGTCCGATACAGACCATCATTCCTTGGGCGACTACACGCTACACCGAGGGGTTGATTCATGCCGTAAAAGAACGCTTTGGCGCGCAGTTTTGGGGATTCTGGATGCTCGGCGGCATGTCAGGTGGTGGTATGGGGTTCATCGTGGATCCTGCCATTAAATCAGCGGCACAAGTGGCCTTGCAAGAAATCATGGATACCCAGCGATTCGCCCTGCAACATGCACTGCCATTTGCAATGAAACCTGTCGTCTACGATTTTTCAATTAACGAGCGTGGTACATGGGCTGAAGTGTTACCTGCCGATCAGCGCCTCATGCCTGTGGGATATTATGCATTACACATGCCACGATTATTGCGTGCAGATGCCAAAACACTCAACATGACGCGCCGGCGTGAACTCGACTACTTCGGGAATGCCTGTCTTTCGCGTCCAGAGTTAGCACGTGTTGTGCCCATGCTCTTTGATCGTATCCTGCCGCACGTCAGCAATGACACCGCTACAACTCCACGGGTTCTTGATGTGTTGAATGCGCATGGTTTTGATCGTGAACTACATGAACAAATTCGTGCAGACATGAAAATTGGCAGAATCGGCCTCATGCAAAATCGCCTCCCGGCGAGTAGTACCCTGCGTGACGTGGATGCTGGCGATGTGGTCGATGCAACAGCCACCGTTGATGTTGGAATTGTGCAAATTGGGCGTGATGCAATTGCATCTGGTGCAGTTGCGGTGGTATCGCTGGCGGGTGGTGCTGGTAGTCGGTGGACGCAAGGTGCTGGCGTGGTCAAAGCACTTCACCCGTTTGCAAAGTTTGCGGGTCGACATCGTACATTCGTTGATGTCCATATTGCCAAAAGCCGTCAAATTGCGCGATGCTATGGCGCAGCACCAATCCACGTATTTACAACAAGCTATCTCACTGATGAGCCGTTACATCAGGCAAGTGCCCAGGGTCAGGTGCGCCCATTTGGGTATGCCGGTCAAGTCCTCTTGTCACGTGGACGTTCTGTAGGTTTGCGTTTTATACCGATGACGCGCGACTTACGTTTTGCCTGGGAAGAGACACCCCATCAGTTGCTCGATGAGCAGGCCCAAAAAATGCGCCAAAGCGTGCACGCGGCGTTGATAAACTGGGCGCGTAGTAGTGGCGAAGGTGCGGATTATACGGATAATCTCCCACATCAGTGTATGCACCCTGTCGGCCACTGGTTTGAGCTTCCCAATATGATGCGTAACGGCACCTTGGCGCACATTTTTCGTACCCAACCACAAGTCAAGTATTTGATGATGCACAACATTGATACGCTCGGTGCAATCATCGATCCAGCGATTCTTGGATTACATATTGCATCGGGACGGACGCTTTCGTTTGAAGTAATCGCCCGTCGTATCGATGATCGTGGTGGTGGGCTGGCTCGTGTCGACGACCAAGTCCGCCTTGTTGAGGGGTTGGCGATGCCCCGTGTCAGTGATGAGTTCTTGCTCCGCTACTACAACACGCTGACCAACTGGATAGACATTGATGCACTGTTAACCGTCTTTGGTTTGACGCGAAGCGATATTTTGCATGATGCCGAGCGTGTTACACAGGCTGTGCGCAACGTTGCACAACGCATGCCGACCTATGTCACGATCAAAGATGTGAAGAAGCGATGGGGTAACGGCCAAGAAGATGTGTATCCGGTAGCGCAGTTTGAAAAACTGTGGGGTGATATGACTTCGTTGCCTGAAGCCAACTGTGGCTTTCTGCATGTCTCACGACTGCGTGGCCAACAACTCAAAGATCAAGCGCAACTCGATGGTTGGTTGCGTGATGGGAGCGCACACTATGTCGAACAATATTGTGATTGGGAATCATAATGAGTGAAATTAACGTAATTCTTTGGGATGACTTGACGCCTGCACAACTCCACACAGTCAATGCGCAAGTACCAACCCTCGCACAGTGGCGTCTATTGCCGCGTGCGCGTGCGTCATCTGTCGCTGTAGCATGGCAACACACCCAGCTGTGCGCCGCAGTCGCTGTTTCGCATGATCGGTATGGCATCGACGGTGCAACTATTGATGTGGCAGTCATTCGAGAAATCTTCCAGGCTCCCACAACAACGCATGCGGTTGTGGTTGAGACAGTCATGCAGCAGGCATTGTCACTTCTTGCAGAGGGCATTGGGATTATCATGGTGCATGGCTCGGTGAGTGAATGGGCAGCGTATGGATTTGCCCCCATTTCACTCAATGTAATAATCATCCAACAGGATGCCCCCAAAGTAGCAATCCCTCAGCTCGCTCAATATGCCATTCCTACTGCTGACACGTGGTCATTGATACAAGATATGTCCCTTTTGCAATCTCGCCGTTCACCCGCACTCTTTGACACCGCACAACCGCCACAACGACCATGGCTGATGCTTGCAGGGCGTGATGGTCAGCTGCGTGCTGCCGCAGACATTGCAGTCGGTGCAGATACGAGTCGCGTGTATGCTGCGGTAGCAAGTGACGACGGCGCCGCCTATGATCTGTTGCAACAGCTCTGGTGTACGGCGGTTGTGCCGCACAAACCATCGTTGCACCTGTCGTTGGTGCATCCATTTGCGCAAGCAGCCTTGGCGCAATACGGAGTAGTCACGTTCAACGCTGCATCGGCAGTCTGCGTGCTGGCGGGGGTCATTGATTTGCCCCTCATGCTCAATGCACTCGTTCCTGCATTTGAACGGCGTTTGCGTACATCTGCATATGCAAATTGGCAAGGCGGTGTCCGTGTCGAAATCAGCGATGAACGTGCGATGTTGATGATCAACGCTGGTCGAGTTACGGTGATCGATGGTACCCGTGAAGCAGATGTACGCATCAAACACGTCGATGTTGCTGCCCTCGCACAACTGGCCTTTGGTTATCGTTCAGTGGCCGTGTTGCGTCGCACCGGTTTGCTCCACTGTGACGATACCGAGTTGCCGTTGTGCGATGTGCTTTTCCCCGCATGTAATCCAGTCATCGTGCTGGAGTAGAGAGAACCATGTCGACAGTCACTGTACATGATGCCATCCAGCTGATTTTGCCACAGCCTGCGCTCATACTAGCCGGGCATAGTGGGCTCTATCGTACGGTCTCATGGCCAGCACTTGCACGCGCCGTGGCTCCGCTCTTTACTGACCTCAACGGGAATGAAATTGCACTCATTTCGATGAATACGCTGCGCGACGTGGATCCCCCCATTGCCTTGGCCACACTGATTGATCGACTTGCGATGGTGCCAGTCAGCGCAGTAGTGATTTTTGGTGTCTGTGACGACCAAGCAATTCGCGCTGCAGAGCAGCATCAACTGCCACTCATCAGTGTGACCAGCGATGTTGATATTCGTACAATCGAGCGCGAATTGCAGCGTCTCCTCAGTGATTTTGATTTGCACGTTGAGCGACGTGCTGCCCAGATTGCCTTGGAGCTCGGTGAACATTCGTTGGCTGGTGATGGTTTGGCGAGTATGTTGGCGCTGTTGAGTAGCAAAATAGATCGCTCGTTGGCGCTTTTTTCAAGTAAAGGCGAGCTACTCGCATTCCATGGTAGTCATGAATATCGTGTGATTGCGCAATCAATTGCATTACGTGCAGGTGAGCAGCGTGTCAGTGGTATTGATGTATGGGCACTGCAGTTGGCTGCGGCCAATCATCCAATTGGCATACTTGTTCTGTTAGGGATTTCGTTGACGAGTGCGGATCGTGCCACTGTCAAACGTGCAGGTATGGCACTCGCTCTCGAACTCAGTAAAACACAGGCACTATCGGCTGTCGAAGAGCGGTATCGTGGTAATTTTCTTGAGCAACTCTTTTCTGGAGCGTTGAGTGATAGTGGTATCTTGCTTCAGCGTGCCCGTGATGCAGGTGTCGATGTGCGCAAAACACACGTTGCTGTACTTTGCGTATTGCCTACATCGCAGCGCGTTTCATCACAGTCAGTGATTCCTGCGCTGATGCCTTCAGTATCCTCAACCATTTCAACGATGTCTCATTCGGATGGGGTTGTCTGCATGGTGCCACTCGATGGAAAGACGGTGCTCAGCTCGGCCACTATTACCATGTATTTTCAGGATGTGGTGCAACGCTATCCGGAGACGCAATTGGTGTATGGTCGTGCGGTGTCGTCAGTTCATGAATGGGTATTGTCACTACAAGAGGCAGAAATGACTGCGCAGCTGCTGCGGGTTGTGCCACGCCCAGTATTGGGATACCACGAAATCGGCATCTATCAGTTGTTGCTGCCGATGTTGAAATCACCTGATACGCTCAATTTTCACCGCCAGCAATTGCAACCATTGCTCGATTATGAAAACTCAGCTGATGGTGAGTTACTGCATACGCTTGCCGCTTACTTTGATTGCAATGGAAACCTGGCGCGCACCGCTGAGTCCATCCATGTCCATCGCAATACGTTGCTGTACCGATTGACCAGGATTGCACAAATCTGCCACGTCGATTTAGAAGACGCGGAAACACGTCTATCACTCTGGGTGGCACTCAAATTACATCGACTCATTGAAGTATCAAAGCACCCTTAGGTGTGGTGTATTGGAGAGGAGCAAAGGCGTGTCACAGGTAATGGTAGTAACTGGCGCGACCAACGGTATTGGGCTGATTACGGCACAAGCGCTTGCAGCCACCGGTGCCCGAGTCGTGTTGGTAGGGCGTTCCGAACAGCGACTTGCACAAGCAGTTGCGCACATCCAAGCAAGTACACCAGATGCATCGCTTGATATGGTGTGTGCCGACCTTTCCGTGCAACACGAAGTTTACACGGTTGCGAACCACATCAAGGCCAACTACAAGCGCATTGATGTACTGATTAATAACGCGGGAGCTTATTATGCTACTCGGCAACTGAGTGCCGACGGCATTGAGATGACGTGGGCGCTCAATCACATGGCACCGTTTGTACTGACCAATGCATTGCTCGACTTGTTGCGCCAGAGTGCCCCTGCACGAATCATCACCGTCTCGTCAATGGCACATCAATCTGCCAAAATCAACTTTGATGACATCCAAGGCGCGCAGCGCTATAGTGGCTGGAACGCATATGCACAGTCGAAATTGGCAAACATCCTTTTTACGTATGAGCTCGCTGATCGTTTGCAACAAACAGACATTACGGTGAACTGTTTGCATCCAGGCTTTGTAGCGACTGGCTTTGCCCAAAATAACATAGGCTTCATGGCAAATGCGATGGCGTTGCTGCAGCGGTTTTTTGCGATTTCTCCTGAAAAAGGTGCACAAACATCAGTATTTCTAGCGACAAGCCCATCGGTAAATACAGTGACTGGGCGCTATTTTGTTGATTCCACGGCTGTAGCTTCATCCAAAATCTCTTATGATGTCACCAGTAGACGCCGACTTTGGGAGCTCAGTCAGAAACTTGTGCGTGACTAAACAGCAACGCCCCCTGCATATGTGCAGGGGGCGTTGGCTTGTTAGACTAGGCGGATGGCTTTGTGTCGTTGCGGTCATTTTCGAGGGATGTAGCAAGCTTGCGTAGCTCTTCGTTGATGTTCGCCAGTCCTTGGACGACTTTGGCGTGGGCATCAATGACCGCTGGATTGGTCAACGCACGCTCTACCGCTTGTTTCCCCTTTTCAGTGGCTTCTACGACTCGTTCATCGCTCCGTACCGTTTGCAAACGGTCGACCAATTCACCAACACCCCGTTGCAACTCTTGCTGGATGTGTTGCGCCTGGTTGCTCGCCAAAAAGGCACGGGCAACAGCTTCGATTTGTGTGCCAAATGCACGGAGCTCATTTACGAGCGATGCATTTGTCCCTGTAGCATTACTTGCTCCCTGTTGATCCTGTGGTGCGTTTGTGTTTGTGTCCGACATGGAATGCTCCTTTCATATTCCTTGCTCTTTCAACGTTTAGTATAGGGTGAAAGTTGCATCGGTGATTTGCTCTAATATGAGTATTTACTCATGATGTGTGGAAATTTGCGTTTTGTACTGCTTCTCGATATAATAAAGATGATAAATTTGAGTGTATAACTCGAGTATAAGGAATGAACAATGGCACGTATATTTCGTAGTGTAGTTGAATTAATCGGTAACACACCATTAGTGCAGATTAATGCGCCACAAGCGCAGGTACTTGCAAAGCTAGAATGGTTTAATCCAGGAGGTAGTGTCAAAGACCGCATCGGATATGCGATGATTGAGGCTGCCGAACAGGCTGGATTGATTTCGCCAGGCAAGACGGTAATCGTTGAACCAACGAGTGGTAACACAGGGATAGGGTTGGCGATGGTGGCTGCTGCCCGCGGTTACAAAATTATCCTAACTATGCCAGAATCCATGAGCATGGAGCGACGCAAATTACTCAAAGGATTTGGTGCACAGTTAGTTTTGACTCCAGCCAGCGAAGGCATGCGTGGGGCGATTTCCCGTGCTGAAGCACTTGCCGCAGAAACGCCAAATGCCTGGATTCCACAACAATTCAACAACGTTGCCAATCCCGAAATCCATCGACGCACCACTGCACTTGAAATTCTCAACGACACGGACAATGCCATCGATATTTTTGTGGCAGGTGTTGGTA
>JBKCGB010000174.1:0-3661 GCA_046303375.1 Roseiflexaceae bacterium | reverse complement strand
GTTGCACAGGGACTTGAATTATCATTTCATGGGCGATCAGCACATGCAGCGGCCAACCCCCACGATGGCCGCAATGCGCTCGATGCACTCATTGTCATGTTTTCAAGTGTGGGCTTGCTCCGGCAGCAGATTCGCGGTGATGCACGGATTCACGGTATCATTACGCATGGTGGCACAGCCCCAAACGTCATTCCCAGTTATACAGCGGCCCGCTTTCGTATCCGTGCTGCTGATATTGCCTACACCAAAGAATTGTTTAACCGCGTTATCGCTTGCGCAGAAGCCGGCGCACTTGCTACCGGTTGCCGCCTCGAATGGCATGAATACATGCCTGCATATCTCAACATGATTCCAAATCGTGCACTCGGTGAAACCTTTACGCAGAATCTCGAGCTCATTGGTCGACAGGTACGCAAACCAGAATCTCGTACGGGCGCAGGATCAACCGATCTCGGTAACGTGAGTCATCATGTGCCAGCGATTTGTGCATATCTCGAAATTTGTGACACTAGCGCAGGGTGGCATTCTACTGCAGTTGCAGATGCCACGATTACTGCCAAAGGCCACAAAGCCATTGTGGATGGGGCTGTTGCGATGGCATGTACTGCCATCGACTTGTTGCTGGATGGCACTACCCTTGATGCGGCTCGCCAAGAATTTGCTGCAACCACACGTTTCACAGGTGATGTATGAGCGATTCTGTTGTGTTTCAAAGTGCGCGCGCCCAACGCGATTTACTTGCTGCACGGGTTGTTTCGGCTCGTGAATTACTTGATGCACATCTGGTGCAGATACGTCGCTACAATCCGGCAGTGAATGCGGTGATTACCATGGATGAGTCGCAAGCATATACCGTGGCAGATACCGTTGACCGCTTACGCGCGTATGGTGTTACTCAAGGGGTACTTGCTGGGTTACCGATGGTACACAAGGATCTCACTGCAGTCAAAGGGATGCGCTTTACGAGCGGTTCGCCCATCTACGCAGACCGAATTGCCGAGGAGGATTCGCATATTGTCCGCCGCATGAAACATGCGGGTTGCGTCACAATCGGCAAGAGTAATGTGCCTGAGTTTGGAGCTGGCTCGCAAACATTTAACCCGATTTTTGGTGCCACAACGAATCCGCATCATCTGCAAAAAACCTGTGGTGGCAGCAGTGGTGGCGCAGCAGTGGCGTTAGCGTGTCGTATGGTCGCACTGGCTGACGGCAGCGACATGGGCGGTTCGCTGCGCAATCCGGCAGCATTTTGTGGCGTGGTTGGATTTCGCCCATCACCAGGGGTAGTTGCAAACAGCGATGATTGGTCGCCACTGTCGACTGATGGTCCGATGGCTCGTAACGTGCAAGATGTGGCATTGTTGTTGGCCGCACTCGCCGGCTACGAACAAGGCGCCAACATGTCGATTCCAATGGACACGCATGCGCTTGCTACATTGGATGCCTGCTCACTCCGAGGCAAGCGCGTTGCTTGGGCGCCTAATTGGGGGGGATTGCCAATCGAGCCAGCCCTCGCAGAATCATTTGCCGCGCAACGAGCATTGCTTGTCTCGTTAGGGTGTATTGTTGAAGATGCGGTGCCCGATTTTAGCGGTGCCGATGAGGCATTCCAAACATTGCGTGCATTGGCATTTGCCACTGGACGTGAACCGTTATTGGCCACACATCGCCACCTCATGAAGGACACGGTTGTGTGGAATACGGAGTATGGTTTGGCGCTGACTGGCGCCCAAATCGCCAACGCTTATCGGCTCCAGGCGCAGGTCATTGCATCAATGCGCTCGTTCATGCAACGCTACGATATGGTCGTCGGCCCGACCACCCAAGTGCTTGCATTCGATGTGAATCAGCCCTACGTCCAAGAGATCAATGGGCAAATGTTGCCGACATACATTGACTGGATGAAGTCGTGCTGGTATATCACGATGACCGCCCATCCAGCAATTTCTATTCCATGCAGTATGTCGCAAACTGGTTTGCCAGTGGGCATGCAAATTGTGGGTCGCATGCACGATGACATCAATCTACTGCGGATGGCAGCAGCCATCGAAGCTGCCATCGATCAAACGCAGTTTGTGCCTGTACTGATCAAGTAGGAGCATCATCATGCAATTTGTTTGGCTCGGCCATGCGACGGTTTATATGAAAAACTGCAACGGCACGCGTGTGCTCGTTGATGCTTGGGTAGACACCAATCCCGCATGTAATGCGCAGCTGACTCAACTTGTCCGCAGCTGGGGCATCGACGTGATTGTGCTGACGCATGGCCATAGCGACCATTGCGCAGATGTGGCTGCGTTACAGCATGATACGGGCGCTATTGTTTGTTGTCAGTATGATGCCCAGGAATGGTTGACATACCAAAACATTCCGCCTGCAGCAATTCGTGCTTTCAACAAAGGTGGTACGGTCACTCTCGGCGACCTGCGCATCACCATGACCGCAGCAGCACACAGCAACAGCTGGCCAACTGCAGCAGGTGCACGTACGCTTGGCAACGAAGTGGGCTATGTGCTGCGTACTCAGGGTGATGTGACCGTCTATGCGGCCGGTGATACCGCGGTCATGGCCGATATGGCAATCATCGCTGACCTCTACCAACCGCATGTGGCACTGTTGCCCATCGGTGACAAATACACGATGGGTCCATACGAAGCCGCCTATGCCACCAAATTGATTCAGCCACAGGCCGTATTACCAATTCATTATGCGACGTTTCCCGATCTAAGTGGCACTCCTGACTTGTTTCGCACCGAGTTGCTTCAACGTGGTGTATCAGTGCAAGTGCTGGCGCCTGCGGTCGGTGAATGGATAACTTGGAGTGTCAATTCATGAAAATCATTCTCCCCGCTCAAGTGGTGCACCATGCGGAAGCGCGCATTCGTGCGAAGTACCCAGATGTGCAAATTGTGACTACGAACGATGCTGGTGTCCCTGATGGCGATGTCTCAGATGCTACAATTCTTGTACGTTGGTGGTACACACTTGAAGACTTCATGCGTATTCTGCACATGGCACCAAATATCAAATGGGTCTACACGCCAAGTGCTGGTATCGAGTACATGGATCTCGCATATATGCAAGCAAGAGATATTGTGCTCACCAATGCGGCTGGCGTGCATGCTATCCCCATTGCAGAATTCATCATGATGTTTGTTTTGCATCATGCCAAACGTGCCCCACTGTTGCGCCATTTCCCTCGTGAAAAATGGGAAGATGTGGAACGCACTAAGCTCGATGAGTTGTACGGCAAAACGATGGCGATTATTGGTCTGGGTGGGATTGGTCAAGAAACAGCCAAACGTGCCAAAGCCTTTGGTATGCGTGTGATAGGCAGTCGGCGCCGTCCACAAGTCACATCGTTTGTCGATCATGTGGTGAGTGATCACGAATGGCGTACGTTGTTGCCAGAAGCGGATGTGGTCGTATTAGCCACACCACTCACGGAACGTACGCGTGGGATGATTGATACTCACGCATTTGCGCTCATGAAGCCGACAACGTATCTGGTCAATGTAGCGCGCGGCAATGTAATCAACACAGATGATTTAATTGAGGCGTTGAAACTGGGGAAAATTGCTGGTGCAGGTCTCGATGTGCAACCCGAAGAGCCGTTGCCAGTATCGCATCCATTGTGGGATGCACCCAATGTCTGGATTAC
>JBKCGB010000173.1:0-35551 GCA_046303375.1 Roseiflexaceae bacterium | reverse complement strand
GAAAAAACTGCAAAATGCTGGTCTGATTGTCGCTAGGGTGAACCGGTGCAGGGAAGCGCCCCAAGGCCTCATCGAAGTAGTTGAGCGTCGAAATCGACTCAAAGCGTTTCTGCACAATCGCTTTGATTTCGTCAATGGTATAACGAATGCTGTGCTCGTCCATATAGCGGGTACGAATCCCCGGATACTTGAGCTGCATGCTCAAGTTGTATAACAGCTCTTTGAATTTGGTCGGTGCAGTGTCGTCAAGCGTTGGATAACCAGGCTGCGTCAACAACTCATCGACCTCGATGTTGGTAGCCATGTCAACCAAAAATTCCTTGGGGAAGGTGAATAGCTCGTTGCCCGTCGGCGATGTGCTGTCCCACGTCTTGGAAAAGCCCGCCCCCATGAAAAATGTCACATTCATCAGTGCTTTGCGCCCTGAATTTGCTACTATTAAATCGCGAAATGCAGTTGCCGCATTCATGACAATCCTCACAATCGTAAATAATACGAACGACACGTGTATCGTACATGGTATTTTGTATGTGTCTGTCAAACGACGAAATGACACGAGTTGTGGGATAAAACACGACCGCCGAGTGCATTGCACTCGGCGGTGTCTGTGGCGGGGATGACGGGATTCGAACCCGCGGTCTCGACCTTGACAGGGTCGCATGTTAGGCCTCTACACCACATCCCCGTGGCGGTGCTGTTGTGATTGGTGACCCCAGCGGGATTCGAACCCGCGGTCTTCACCTTGAGAGGGTGACGTCCTAGGCCGCTAGACGATGGGGCCGTTGCTACTCACCGGTGGCTTCATCCGCGACTAGCGCCACAACAACGAGGGGTATAATACCACAGGCATATTGACTTTGCAAGCAGATTTGCAAATTAGCATAAACTCAATCTTCTTGGGAGATGAAAGTGGTTGTGCTACACTATGTAACAAAGAGCGCTGTGGTTAGGGTAAAGGTGGGAGTATGGCCAAGCATATCGACGAAGTGATTGCCTCATTTCGAAATCAATACGACGACGATGTGGTATGCGCACAACGAGATATGAGTGGTCAAGCAGGGCAACGCATTACTCATCTTGCGGTGGATGCTGCGGTGGCTCACGCCTGGGTGGCGGTCACCGGCGAACCCTTTCGCCCACACCACGCGACTGCACTGATGAGCATGCGCCGTGGCGAGGCTGCCATGCTCGTTGCCGCTCATCCGCGCCGGCTGTTGAGTATGGTGTGTATGCTCGCCAACAACCTCATCGATATCCCAGGGAGTCGGGCCTTGTTGTTGGTCGCCGATGATGCAAGTGCACAGATTGTCGCTCACGAGGCGACGCGCTTGTTGCAGGCGATTGCTGATTATGACCTGGATGTCGCCGTAGTGACTACCCAGAGTCACGAAATGCCACGCGCCAGGGTAATCGTCGCCACCTATGATGCCTTGCATCGGCGTATGTTGCGCTTCCATGATCGTGGATGGCGCTTATTTTGGGAGACACTGCGCTCGGTGGGGCTCGTCGATCTCCACATGGCTGCCGGGATTGGTATGTCGCACCTTGCTGCCATGGTAGTCCGCATGCAACGCATCGCAAATCGCTATTCTTCGGCACAGGTCTGGCAGTGGCTGGCCACGAGTGTGCCAGCATCCGAGGGGCTGGATGCCGCCTTGCAATCGCTGGGTATTGGTGATTGGCGGGTGATTGCTGCCGACGATTACCCGAGTGACGTGGTGCACGTCGAAGTCTGGCATGCCCCTGAAGAAATCATCTCAATTGCGCATGCAGCGGTGACCCATGTGAGTGCAGCCGGGTATACAGCACATCTCTACATACGCGATGTTGAACGCCATTTAGTGCCAACATTGGTCGACGTACAACGCGTGACCATGAGTGCGCAGTTGTTGCCTGCTCACGTGTTGGTTGTGGTGGGTGTGGTTGATGAACGCTGGCTCCTCGCAGAGGCGTATCGTACCGGTTACCATCACGTTTTGGTATTATTGAGTGCTCATCCGCTTGATAGTTGGTACTCACAAGTCCCCACGCGACTCTTTGATGACTTGCAGCATGACTGGCATCAGACGGCGGTCAACGCCTATGTGCTCACACAACATTTGCGCACGGCCGCCTACGAATGGCCACTGCAAGCCGACGAGGTCGCAGCGTGGCATGCAAGCGAGCTTCGTGACCGGCTGCTTGAGCGCCAACAGCTCCGTGCATTGCCCCAAGACCAGGGCTGGGTCAGTGCTGGCGAAGATGACCCATATGATGATTTTCACCTCGGGTCGGCCATCGGGCTCCCGGTGCTCATGCAAATCGGTGATAGTACACTCGATGCTCCGTTTGACCCAACTGGATTCGAACGCTGGCTTGCCAAAGGGGCAGCAGTGCCGCCGTGGTATGGTGGGTTGCGGGTGACTCAACGCCACGATGACGATGGGAGCGTGACACTCCAGCCTGATGTGGCGCAACGGCGTACGCTCCCGCTCCGTGCCTGCGAGGTGGCCATCCGTGATTCCAAGTCGACCTATCCGCTTGCCAATGGGATTACTGCGACCTATGGCCGGGTTGTCGTCACCGAACGTATCGTCGGCATGCGTGAAATCCGTGATGATGTGGTGCGCGATCATCGCTTTAGCACACCGCTCGAAAGTCGTTGGAGTGCCCCCGCATGGTGGGTTGATGTGCCACAGTGTAGCGATGATGCCGCGTTGTGTATCGGCTGGAGTCTGCCCCTCGTCTTGCCAGTGCTTAGTATGGGCAAATCAGCAGCGGTAGTCCCGTGTGGTGACACCACGTTTCGCCGAGTCTATGTGGTCGATGCACAACCAGGTGGTAATGGCGCCACCGAGTGGATGTTTGCCCATCTCGACGATGTACTCGTGACTGCAGTGGCATTGGCGCAAACATTACAGGCAGACCCATTACTCGCTCAACTCTGTACCCTCGACAATGAGTGGTTGCGCCGGATCGTGGCCCCACGCAACTTGGCGCAGCTCAGCGATGTGCTTCCCAGCGTGCTGCCGATGCCTGCGCCACAACGTACCACTGCACCAGCACATGTGGTGGGGACGCCTGCGAGTGCTGATACCCGCATCGAAATGGCAAGTAGTACGCCGGCGCAACCCCATGATGTGACTGCTCCCACCCACTACGGCGTGAACGACGTACGCCCGAATGCGTCACGTCGTACGAGTGGCATGCGCCCGCGGCGTGGCACACCCAAACCCCCACCACCCCGGGCAAGCGCGCCACGGGCAGGTGACACATCTGCGCCATTATCAACCAACCCGGACCCGCCACCACCAGTGGCGACCGATGGTGGTGGGGTGCCGAATGTGAATCGGATTATGGCCAATATTCGGCAGCGCATCCAACAACAGCTCCCATCGAGTCAGGCGCAGACAGCTGGTGCGACACGTGCGGGAGCAAGCCGTTTCGACACCGACACACGGCGCTTTCAACCTGGGCAACGTGTCTTTTGTTTGCCCTATGGTGATGGTGATGTGATTGAGAGCGAGCTCGTTGATGGGCGCGAATACATCCGTGTGGAATTTCCCACATATGGTGAATTGCGTATTGATGCGACCGTGAATTTGGTGCGCTTGTCAGAGACCAAATCTGCCTCACCCGATGACGAGGGCGCATAAATAGAGTTTGTTACCCTATTGACAATGCGAACAAATATGCTACAATATGCACGTGTGATTGCCATATCACTACGAATACGAGTTAGTATCGTCAAACACGAGAGGAGTTCCCCACTATGGCACGAGATCTCAACAAAGTCATGATTACTGGGCGGCTTGGGGCAGACCCCGAGATGCGCTTCACTCCACAAGGGAGCCCTGTTACCACGTTTCGCGTGGCAAGTGGGCGTAGTTGGCGTTCTGCGGATGGTACTGCGCACGACGACACCGAGTGGTTCCGCGTGGTTGCGTGGGAGAAACTTGCAGAAATCTGCAATCAATACTTGACCAAAGGTGCCCGCGTCTATGTCGAAGGGCGACTCCAGACACGCAAATACCAAGACCGCGACGGTCAGGAGCGCTATTCTACCGAAGTTATTGCCAACGATATGATTATCCTGAGCAGTCGCCGTGATGGTGACGGTGACGAAGATGGTCCGGTGTCGTTGAGCGGGCATGGGGGCGACTATGGCGATGCCTCTGCCAAGGCGACGCCACGTCCTGCCACTCCTGCGCCAGCCGCGCGCCCAAGCACTCCGGCGCGCAACCGTCCCGCACCATTAACTGACACCACTGATGCTGAGTTTGATACGCCACCGAGTGCACGCCCGCGTCCCGCAAGTGGGAGCACGCGCAAACCACCCACACCACCACAGCCCGAGGACGACGGCGATTTGCCATTCTAATACAGTGACTTCCGTTGGCATCACGCGCCCCCAGCTAGTAATCAGCTGGGGGCGCGTTGTTGTGGATGTCGTATGGTGCAGTGCGGCGAATTACTGGTTAATCGACCACATCGTCGTATTCAACCATTAAATCGTTCCACTCGCCTTGTAATTCATCACGGCGGGCTGCATAAAAGATGTGGTCGACCCCCTCCTCGTCGCGATAAATGAGGTCAACTTGGCGCCGCATCGGGCGCATATAACCGATATTGCCCCACCAACGAATCTGCTCTTCGTTGATTGCCTGATCGGCGAGATGCATACGGGCTGCATACTGCCGAATACTTCCCTCTTCAATATCGTTCATGCGCCACGGGTGCGGACTCACTTCATCGTTGCGCAAGTTGCGAAAGATAAAACGCCGGTCACCTTGGTCATCTTGCACGGTCTCAACGACTTCAATACCAGTACGTGGTTTTTTGACTAGGATGAGATCAAGCCAGGCTTGATTGAGTTGGTCACGTGTTACACCGTGGTACTCTTGTATCTCAAACGAATCATTCCCTTCTTGTTCGGGATTTGTTTTATTTTTGAGGAGTAAATCAAAGCGTGGCTTGTTTTGTTCATCGCGCCAGATACGCGTGATCGCGCCACGTCCACGCCAGCGTGGCCGCCGCTCGCCTTGGAAAGACGCAAATTGCATGGTTTGCATCGGTGATGTGGCCATGTGGCTGGCGCTGGTTGCCGGCATCGCCGCACCTTGCTCATCGTCGAATGTGACACTCCCAACCGTGAGTTGCGGTGCATAGGTATTAATCAGTTGTTGCCACTGTAGCCCGAGCCCCCAGTCTGACACACCATAAAAAATATGATCGATGGTCCCATGTCGATCACGATGCACTAAATCGTATTTTGGCCGACCACCCTGCTCATATGTGCGCCACAAGCCAATTTGTCCTTGCCATTTGATGGTATCGAGATTTTCTTGGCCTTCACGTAATTTTTCAAATTGCTCAATTGCGTAGCGCCACAATCCTTGTGCACGTTCGTATGTAACCCCTGCAGTCGTGCGCAAATCACGTACCTCGTAGTGCCAGATTCCAGCGCGGCGTTGTGCTGATACCACCGATACTCCACTGCGTGGTAAATCGAGGTCTGCGCCATTGTTGAGCGCAGTAATACACAGCGACTTGATTTCGTTTGGTGTTGCAGCGACGCTCTGTGCCTCGCGGCGAATCATGACACGCCCATCACGCAGTACGTACGGTGGTTCGCTCGCACGCACTTCGACGCGTACGACGGAGTCATTATCAATGGCAACACTTTCACTTGTGACTGCGGGGGTTGGGGTAATCTGTTCTATTGCTTTTTGTACCGTCGCAATCACTTTTTCACTTTGTTTTACCCCGACAATCGTTCCATTTTCGCTGCCAATGATGAGGACTCCACCTTCGATATTAGCCAGTGCTGCAACGTGCAGTGTGATATCTGCACTCTTGGCATCGGCCAGATGCACGATATGATCATCATTGGTTGCTTGTAATAATTGATGCATCGCCCAGCGTCTGATAGGAGTATTTATGTACGTAATTAAACGTGTATGATTGTGTTTGATGACATCGCGCAATGCTGAGAATGAAGCGCTTGTGAGGGTGACTTCACTAAACGAACTCCCAATATCATCGAGTGTGGTTGCATCAGATCCACCCAGAATACATACATTTTCAACTTCATCATGTGGTTGCGAAATCGCGTGGAGCACCCCTGTTTGGACCAGTGTCTGCACAATGGCAGCGTGCTCTGAAGTGCTCGGGTGTGCAACTACAACGCCACCAATGGCTTCAATGAGCGCACATACCCGTGGTGCGGTTTCGTGACAAAGCCCATCAGTGCTGCTTGCTCCCAAGTGCTGTAGGATCGTGGTAATGCTCGACGGCGTACTATCTGGAGCAAAAATACCACTCAGCCGTAATCCTTCGCTGCTGGTGACCGTGAACCCAGGCAGGAGTTGTGTGCGTGTACGCAAATCACGATGGGTGTTGAGGCGCTGTTCGTCAGAGGGGCTTAGTATGCCGGCTTTTTCGAGGAGGAGAAGTTTTTCAAGGTCACGCTGAAGTGCTTCAAAACCACTGATGGTGCCAATATCGGTCAGGGCAATCATGTCCAGTGATGCGTTGGCCGCCGCTTTGAGCAACTCGAGGTGTCCTCCTTCTTCGTCAGGACGGTAGCGTACCGATGGATCAATACGCAATACAACTGTCCCGTGGGCTACTCCTTGTGGGGAAAGACTCATTGATCTACTCCAGTGTTTCAGAATTTCCGTTTTGCGAATGGCTCAATTTGTATCATAGTACAGATAACTTGATACGCGATGCAGCTATACGAGCATCGTACAAACATTTGTACACGTTCACGGCACTCAAATTCTCGTGTGAAATTATGTACTAAGGAGCATCATACGATAGTTTTGATTTATTTGCAATATTTATATGTGGTTACGCTTTTGGGTCTGATATTGATAAATAAATATCGAAATGTACATTGTTATTTGCTTTGTTCTGATGCATTAAGGTTCATCTGTGATGTAACGTAATTACTGCAAAAAAATCTCGGCATGTGTGTACACTATTCTGCAATCGTTCAGATGTTTTTTGGGATAAAAAATGAACATGAAAATTTCGGCTGACGAGCACGCACACATATTGCATCCCCGTGGTAGCATGATACAGCATACGTATTTATGTGTGGCACAAAGGGAGTACCAATGGACAATCACCAGCCTGCAACTGCGGAAACAATTGATGGCTTGACATACCTGCCCGATGCTGCATACCCATACCCGTTCCCTGTCTCTCAGCCGCCCCATTTCTGGATGACTGAACAGACAGGTGCACTTGCACAGGTCGTTGAAGCATATTTCCAAGGAGATGTGCGTACCCCAAGCCAACAAAAAATCCTGGCGAGCTATTTGCATCAATATGTGAATCGTGCCTTGCTGTTGCCTGGCATCAAACGGGAATTGTTGCTCCAAAAAATCGCTCGGCTCCGCAGTCAACATGAGTTTGAACGGTTTGCTGATGAGCTGGCTGCCGTTGGTATCGAACCTTTTTAGCCTGTACAGCGTCTTGGCTGTGTACGACGTTGATGTGGCGTGTGTGCGCCTACCGCATCAAATTGCATTTGACATAGCCCATGGTTGTAGCGTAATATGAATGCGTTGTGGTGACGGGGCGTAGCGCAGCCTGGTAGCGCACATGAATGGGGTTCATGAGGTCGGAGGTTCAAATCCTCTCGCCCCGACCAGCAACTTCTGCACACAGCGCACAACGTCGACCTATTTCAACGGTCGACGTTTTTTGACACATACTACACCTGCGAGGCACTATGGTACGACGATTACTAGTAATACTATTCGTGTGTAGTCTGCTGATGCATGCTGTGCCTGTCGCCACAGCACAAAGCAGCGAATTGTGTTTCCAAGAGACAGGATACTGTATTAGTGGACGCATCCGTACATACTGGGAAGCACAGGGGGGCTTGCGTGTATTTGGGTTGCCGATTGGGGCACAAGTCAGCGTGCTTATCGAGGGCAAAATGCTCACCATGCAACAATTCGAGCGCAACCGACTCGAATTGCACCCCAATAATGCGGCTCCATACGATGTGCAACTTGGCCGGCTCGGTGCAGATCGCTTGCAACAGCAAGGTCGTGATTGGTTCACCTTTCCCAAGGCGAGTGGCACTGGATGCAAAGTCTTTGCGCAGACAGGCCACGCCGTCTGTGGGCGTTTTTTGACCATGTGGCAACGCTATGGTCTCAGCTTGGATGGCAAAAAGGGTGTCTCCGAAAGTGAAAGTCTGGCCTTGTTTGGCTTGCCACTGTCTGGTGTCATGACCGAACGATTGAGCGATGGCAAAGAATATCAGGTGCAGTGGTTTGAACGGGCGCGCTTCGAGCTCCATCCCGAAAACACCGATCCATACGATGTGCTCTTTGGTCTGCTGGGCAACGAAATGCGCGACTATGTGCCAGTCACACCCCTCACTGATGCCCCCATCCTCGGGACGGCGAGCGGCACGGTTGCAGAGGCAGTGCGTGTGTTAGCACCCCGGGCAGCGGCCAACGGGTATGCGTACGATGATGTGGTTTCAATTGTCAAAGCCTATGAGCAGGTAGGGAGTAGTGTTGGCGTCGACTGGTTCTTGGCTATTGCACAGATGGCACACGAAACAGGCTTTATGACCAGCTTTTGGTCGGCACGCCCCCAACGTAACCCGGCTGGTCTAGGGGTGGAAGGCCGTTCGTCGACGACTGACCCCAATCAACCGGGCTGGGTCTTTAATTCACAACGCAATATGTGGGAAAAAGGCCTGAGCTTTGCCTCGTGGGAAGAAGAAGCCATCCCCGCCCATATCGGCCGAATGCTGGCCTATGCCCTGCGTGACGATCAAGCTACCCCCGCCCAAAAGGCCTTGATCGACAAAGCGCTCGCCTATCGAGCCCTCCCGGCAAATTTACGCGGTGTGGCCCCAACGATTGTCGGCCTCAATGGGCGCTGGGCGTACCCAGGGACCACCTATGGTCAACGTATCCTGGCGGTGATGCTCCGTCTGCGCCAGGCACCGTAGCACACACCCTAATCAGAACTGATCCAGACAGGGGGCGTATGATTGCGTCTCCTGTCTGTGTGTATCCCCCATCTACGCATCCCATACCTCCTTTACTATACATAATAAAATTACAATATCATGACAAATATGTTATTCAGCATGACTTTTTTGTAAATAACTATGATTTGTAGTATTGATTTATATGACAAACCATGGTATTATCTTTCAAGATGTCATCAAAATGTAATTTAACTAGTCACGTCACCAGTGATGCGGTATGGTGAGAGGGGGGAAGACATGAGTGACATGAGCCTGCAGAGTGCGTACGAATTGATGCGTGATGCGGTGAGTCGTGGCGAACACGAAAAGGTTGCAGGAATTGCGCGCCATATTTTGCAGTATTTCCCGCAGAACCTGAAAGCCAAGTTATATTTGGGTGAAGCACTGATTGCGGCGGGGGATTGGGCTGAGGCGCGGCAGATGTTTGGTGAAGTTTGTGCTAGCGACCCCGAGAATATTGTGGCTCAAGTGGGGTTGAGCACTGTCGCAGAGCGTGAAGGAAATTTGGCGGAAGCGACGCAGTATCTCGAGCGTGCCATGGAAATCCGCCCAGACATGGGTGAATTACGCCCACGGCTATTGAACCTCTATCAGCGGACCGCACGCCACGACGTTTATTTGCATTTGAGTCGGTCGGGGTTGGCGCGCTTGTTTATGCGTTCACACGCCTATAGTCAGGCGATTCCCGAGTTCCATCAAATGGCGATGACGAACCCGGATCGGCGTGAAAATGTGATTGCGTTGGCCGAAGCGTTATGGCGCAACGGTGATGAATCCGAAGCCCACGAAATTTGTCAGCAGGTGTTAAGTGAAGCACCTTACATGCTCAAGGCCAATCTCATCGAGGCACGTTACCATGCTAGTCGTGATGCGACGCAAAGTATGCACCACTGGCAACAAGCCCAAGCGCTTGATCCGTTGCTCGAGACGGCGCATGAACTCTTTGGTGGAGAAGGTGTCCCCGACACTGGTGCATGGTTGTTGCCGAGCTGGGATGATACCGAGTGGTACGTGCAACAGGTACATGCCAAGGCGCACTCTGGTGTACGGATGCAGTATTTGGTCACGAGCCAAATGCCTACACTTGGCCAAGACGATTTGAGTGTGGTGCTGGCACAGATGCGCCAGATGCCACGCATGCACGACGGTGATCACAGCGAAGACTGCGCGTGCATGCTCGACGAACAGGATGCCACCGATAGCACGGGGGTATTACTACAGCGCACACTAGAGCGACAAGCCGCCTTGCATGGGCATGCAGACACCACCGACGAAGCAGTGACACCCATTGCTAATAGTGCAGTATCGGCGATGCCTAGCACGGAGCTCGATGCGACGTTGCTTGACTATCTCGATGCCCAGTTGCCGGCGGTTGCATCAGCCAGCGTACCAGATGATACGAGTGCTGATCCTAGCACATCGCCAGTGGCACCAGACCATGATGAAGTCACAACAGAGCCGGTACAAATGACTGGTTTTGCCAGCCACCCACCGGTGGACGACGATGATCGCTTCTTGGCGAGTGTGATATACAAGGCATCTGCAGAGACTCCCCCGGGAGTGGTAGCACCAACACCAGCAGAGCCCACTCCCACTGCATCGCGTATTGATACAACCACCATTCGCACAATTACGTGTAGTGATGATTTATATGTGCTGTTGGCTCGTATGGAGCTACGCCATACCCCTGCTCCGACTGAGGATTTGCGTGATGTGGTGGCACGTACACTTGGGGGGGGATTGGTCGAGCGAGTCAGAGTCAACATCCCACGTGAAGAGCGTGCTGCCAAAGTCGTTGAGCCTGTGACGCTTGAGACGTTGCTCAACATTGATACTCCCGATGCGTTGGCAGTTGATTTGACCGTGGCCGATACGCCACCTGCCGGTGATAACCTGCTGGCATCGTTGTTGGCCCAACCAGGCAGTGGCTTGACAGAAGGGATGCGTGGCTTGACCCCGACCGCGCCGCGCACCAGTGATGTGGCGACCAAAGTAAACGATGTCACCACTGACGACACATTGACTGAGTTGTTGAATCAAGGGATGCGCGCGGGGCGTGTTGATGCCACTGATGTGGCGCGGGTCAGTGGTGGTGATCAAGCCACCCATGATGCATTGTTGGCCATGCTCGAAGACGAATCTGTGGTGGTGCAACCGTTGCCGAGTGTCAATGATGTGTCAGTCAGCCATAGCACGCACCTGCAGGACTTTCCCATGACTGGTGCGCATACACCGGTTGATGTGGCACAGGTGGTGCGTGATTTGGGCTTGACATCGGGTGAATTGCACGAGGCAGCACAGCAGCTCGCTACAGATGCAGTGTCACCACCGGTCACAAGTGTGCCAACGACCCCCAAAGTCGTCGATGCCACCCCGCGTATGAGCGATGTACCTGCGCTGGCAACTGCTGGTGAGGCTGCTGCCAACAATTTGGCCATGGATGGATACTTGCGTGCGCTCAACGATGACCCCGAGAATGGCGTATTGCGCTTGTCGGTGGCGCGGGCTGCGGTGCAATGCCGTATGTACGACATTGCGTTGATGCAGTATCGGCACTTGATTCGCAATAGCACGTTGCTTGAGGATGTGACCAACGACCTACGCGAGTTGTTGGCTGATATCGGTGAGCCACAACTGCGGCGCGATTGTAGTCGCTTGCTGGGGAACGCCTATGCGCGCCAAAGTAAAGTACAAGAAGCGGTAGAAGCGTATCGGATGACGTTGAATAGTGGTCCTACCCCGTTGTTGTAAGCAACGCATGATGATGACGGCGCACGGCGTGGCACATGGTGTGCCACGCCGTGCGCTTGTGTATGGGGGAAGTACGACGGGGTGGACATGGGGTGCCCCACCATTGAGACGTGGTGTGGTATGATATGGAGTGGTGTTTATCAAGTGGAATACTGACATAAAGGAGTGGGCTCGTGGAGCGTTCGTTGATTATTTTGAAGCCAGACGCCGTGCAGCGTGGGTTGGTGGGTGCAATTTTGGGTCGTCTCGAACAGCGTGGTCTCAAAATCGCTGGCTTGAAGTTGATGCAGGTCACAGAGCAGCTGGCACGCAAGCACTATGCTGAGCACGAAGGCAAATCGTTCTTTCCGTCATTAATCGAATACATCACATCAGGACCTGTGGTCGTGATCAATGTCACCGGCAAGAACGTCATTGAGACGGTGCGTACGATGGTTGGGGCAACCAACCCGGTCAAGGCCGCACCGGGCACCATTCGTGGTGACTACGGGCTTGAGATTGGGCGCAACCTGATTCATGCTTCTGATTCGCCCGAGAGTGGCGATCGTGAGACGGCGATTTTCTTTGCGAGCAGCGAGCTGGTCACAATGGAGCGCAGCGTTGATCGCTGGATTTACGAGTAAGCACGCATGAAAATCGCGATTATTGGTTTGGCCAATAGCGGTAAAACCACTGTATTCAACGCATTGACGCGTGGTACTGCCGAGACTGCCGCATACAGTTCAGGGCAGCTCGAGCCCAACATCGCCACTGTCAAGGTGCCTGATCGGCGTCTTGATGAGTTGGTGCGTATGTTTAAGCCGCGCAAACTGACACCCACAGACGTACAGTATGTGGATGTGGCGGGGATGAGCGGTGGCAACAAGAGTGGTCTGCCACCGGCCGTACTCAATTACATCAGTGGCGCCGATGCGTTTTTGCATGTGGTTCGGGCCTTTGAGGACAGTAGTGTGCCGCATCCTGATGGGAGCATTGACTTCCGTCGCGATATCGAAGCCGTTGATCTCGAGCTGGCCTTTTCGGATTTGGCCATCATCGAAAAGCGCCTCGTGCGGCTCAACGGTGAAATCGGCAAAATGGCGGGGCGTGAACGCGAACAACGTACCATCGAACGAGATGCCTTGGTGCGCTTGCAGGCAGCACTAGAAGCCGGGCAACATGTGCGGGATATCGACCTATCAGAGGACGAAACCCGGCTACTCAAGGGGTATCAGTTTCTGACTGCCAAGCCGATTTTGCAGGTCATCAATGTGAGTGACAGTGCGTTGTCGCAGACATTTGCACTCGAATACAACCACCGCATGAGTGGGGTGGCAGTCATTGCAGGCAAAATCGAAGCAGAGTTGGCACAGATGGGTGACGAGGACGCCACGTTGTTCATGGAGGATCTGGGTATCACCGAGCCGGCGCGTAATCGTGTCATCAGCATGTCATACGAGTTGCTTGGCTTGATGAGCTTTTTGACTGCCGGTGAAGACGAAGTGCGTGCGTGGACGATTCGGCGTAATACCCCTGCTGTCGAAGCTGCTGGTGCCATCCACTCCGATATTCAGCGTGGATTTATCCGTGCAGAAGTCGTTGCTTTCGATGATCTCATCAAAGCAGGTGGCATGGTCGAAGCCAAAAAGCAAGGGACGGTTCGTCTCGAGGGGAAGCAATACATCGTCAAAGATGGCGATATTTGCCATTTCTTGTTCAACGTGTAACTCCTCATGTCTTGACGCGCACACTGGCACGATACCCAGTGTGCGCGTCTCGTTGTATGAGTTGGCACTGCCTGCTGGCTTCTGTGGTAGGCTAGTGGTGAGGAGGTGTACGGTGATGCAGAGAATATACCGGCATATACGTCATGTGCGTTTCGACGAACTCGTCTTACTCGCATTGGTATTGGTCATTTTTGCAATCGGCTACATTCAACTCACACTTACCACGGGGAGCTCGCAGCTCGAGCCGACAGCCCGTGGCGTATTGCGTATTTTATGGCCATCAATGGCACCGTTGTTGGGGTTTGTGCTCTTGTCGATGTTGATGCATCGTTACCAACCGCGTGTTGATCAGCTGATTTTGCCATTGACCGCGTTTTTTAGTGGGATGGGGCTGTTATTTACCGCCCGCCTTGATCAGAGTCTGCAAGTGCTCTATCCCGATACATACCCCAATATTGATGTACGGCAAGCTGTCTGGATCTTGTTGGGGATGATCGTGTTTGGGCTGATTGTGCTCGTTCCATGGGATACGCTATTGGTGCGTCGTACCCGCATGACACTCATCGACCATCTCGCACACTATCGCTACGCCTGGATGTCGCTGGGGTTGTTGCTGATTTTAGCCACCTTTCTGTTTGGGGCTGACCCCAATGGCAGTGGTGTCAAAGCATGGCTCAAATTCGGCTCACTTTACTTCCAACCCTCTGAGTTGCTCAAACTCACGTTGGTGATTTTTTTGGCGTCATATCTCGACGAACAGCACAAACAACTGATTCGCGGTGAAGAGTTCCGTTGGTATGGGTGGCGTTGGCACAACGGAGGGTGGAAACCACGCTCAACACCACTCATTCTCTTTCATCTGCCGTCCATTCAGACCATGGTGCCGTTATTGGTGATGTGGGGACTGGCCATGGTCTTGATTGTTATCCAACATGACCTGGGGGCGGCATTGATGTTGTATACGGTCTTTTTGGCGATGTTGTACGTGGCCACGGGGCGGAGCCTGTATGCCGTACTCGGACTGGTAGCATTTGCATTGGGGGCATACGTATTGTATCAGTTCCTCGATGTGGTGCAGCTGCGTGCCGCCTTGTGGCTCGACCCGTGGAGCCATCCCCGTGGCTATCAGTCGGTACAGTCCGTCTATGCGCTGGCATCGGGTGGTGTATTGGGGAGCGGGATTGGTCAGGGTATCCCGGGGATTGTGCCAGCTGCCCATACCGACTACATCTTTACGAGTATCGGTGAAGAGCTCGGGATGGTCGGGGCTGTAGGGTTGTTGATGGGGTATCTGTTGTTGGCAGTCCGTGGTTATGGGATTGCAATGCGACTCACTGGACGCTTCTCGATGTTTGAGCAGCTGTTGGCCGTGGGGTGTACTACGATTTTGGCGGTACAAACGATTATCATCATAGGTGGTAACGTGCGGCTCATCCCACTGACTGGTATTACCTTGCCGTTTGTCTCCTATGGTGGCTCTGCAGTATTGATGAACTTTGTGGTCATGGGATTGCTCGCCCGCTTATCCATTAATCAGCGCGACCTTTCGGAGTCACGCTAGCAGATGATGGATGTGTTTTTTGGTATGATGGATAGGTAACCATGAGTTGAGAGGAGCACAAACGTGACGACCATGCTTTTGATTCGTCATGGGGCCAATGACTGGGTGCATGGGCGTTTGGCCGGGCGTATCCCCGGTATCCACCTCAACGATGTGGGGCGGCAACAAGCACATGCAGTCGCGCAGCGTCTGCGCGATATTCCGTTGGCAGCCGTGTATGCGAGCCCATTAGACCGTACCATGGAAACTGCCCAAGCAATTGTGCAGGAACGTGAGATGACGATTACGCAGGTAGCCGCCTTGCGTGAAGTCGACTATGGCGAATGGCAGGGTGCGGAGCTCAAGGTTCTCTATGAGCATCCACTTTGGGCTGGAGTGCAGCATTATCCAAGTGGTACGCGCTTCCCCAATGGCGAAACACTGGGAGAAGCGCAGCAACGCATGGTGCAGGCCCTCGACCAGCTGCGGTCTGCACATGGTGAGCACGATGTCTTTGCGGTGGTATCACATGCGGATCTCATCAAATTGGCGTGTGCATACTATATTGGCATGCACATGGATCTTTTTCAGCGTCTCGAAATTGCGACGTGTTCTGTGACTGCATTTCGTTTTACCCCTGTTGGTCCACGTTTACTCGCCTATAACGATGTAGGAAGCCTTGCGCATCTTTGCCCGCCACCACCCGTGGCGCCAGCACCCGATGCACCGGCACCTGCACCAGCCACAACACTATGAAATACCTCTTTGATTTTGATCCCGCACATCTCTTGACGGTGGGCACGGTCGGCAAGCCGGGTCAACGCACGTTTTACATTCAGGCTCAGCGTGGGCGTGAATTAGCATCATTTATGGCTGAAAAAGAGCAGATTCGAGCGCTTGGTACCGCACTCGAACGCCTCAGCGAAGAAATCGTTGCTGATAACCCACTCTTGTCGGCTTCCGATGATGCCGTGCATATCCGCGACATGTCGCTCCGTGAGCCGATCGAAGCCATTTTTCGTGTGGTCCAGCTAGGGATTGGTTATGATGCTGACCGTGATTTGTGTGTGGTGATCCTGAATGGCATCGCTGACGATGATGAAGAAGACGCTCCCGCTGCCCGCATCAGTATCCCGCGTGAACAGATGCGTGGTCTGAGTCAGCATATTGCTGCAGTTGTGGCAGGTGGACGCAAAATATGCGGCAACTGTGGGCGCCCCAAAGACCCAGATGGACATTTTTGCCCGCAAATGAACTAACTACTGAGATACGTATTATGACGGATGAACGCCCAGCAGTAGGCATCAATGACATATTGGCGTTGTTGACCTATGCGGAATTGACTCCCCAAGCAGCCATGCCGTGGAGTAGTAATGCGACGGTGTTGTGTATTGCTTCATACAATGAGCAACAAGCGTTGACCATCTACAAACCACAGCGAGGTGAACGCCCCCTGTGGGACTTCCCACGGGGGACATTGTACCAGCGTGAAGTAGCCGCATTTGTGATTAGCCACGAGCTCAAATGGCATTTGGTGCCGCCTACCGTAGCACGAGATGGTCCATATGGCATGGGTTCAGTGCAACTCTACATCGAAAACGACGAAGAGTCGCATCTTTTTACCATGCAAAAAGAAGGTGGCTTTGACCATTATCTACCGCGCCTCGCTGTTTTTGATGCCATTATCAACAATGCCGATCGCAAAAGTGGCCATGTGCTCAAAGGCAACGATGGGCGCTTGTGGGCTATTGACCACGGTATTGCGTTCCACCATGAAAACAAGCTCCGTACCGTCTTGTGGGATTTTGCTGGTGAAGCCATTCCCGATGACATCCTGCAAGAAATCATCACGTTGCGTGGGCGTATTCATCGGCGCGAACACAGCTTTAGTCTGCTCGATACATTGCTCACCCCCGAAGAAATTCACGCCCTGCAACGGCGCATTGAGCGTTTAATTGCCAAGGGGAAATTCCCCATGCCCTCGTCAGAGCGCAGTTATCCGTGGCCACCCGTCTAGTGTGAGTAGGAGATCGAGCAAATGACACATACCATTGGGAATGCGGCCCGCCCACTGTGGGTGGCCGTGGTAGGGGCTGGCCCTGCTGGGTTTTATGCGATTGAATCATTGCTCAAAAGCGATGCACAGGTGCGAGTTGACATCTTTGAACGATTGCCGACACCCTTTGGTCTCGTGCGTTCGGGTGTCGCCCCCGACCATCAGTCCATCAAAGGGGTCACACGTATCTACGACAAAATTCTCGCTGATGAGCGGGTACGGTTCTTTGGTCATGTGACCGTTGGTCACGATATCACGCCTGACGAGCTGTTGACCCACTATGATCAAGTGATTTATGCGGTTGGTGCCCAATCTGATCGCAAAATGGGTATCCCAGGTGAAGCACTCGTTGGCAGTGCACCGGCTACTGCCTTTGTGGGCTGGTACAATGCACACCCCGATTATCGTGACGCTCAGTTTGATCTACAGTGCGCCCGTGTGGTGGTGATTGGCAACGGCAACGTGGCCATGGATGTTACGCGCGCCTTGATGGCGCCAGTAGATGAGCTAGCTACCACCGACATGGCCGATCATGCAGTTGCGGCACTGCGTGCTTCGCGCGTGCAACAGGTGGTGATGTTGGGGCGACGTGGACCGGTGCAGGCGGCATTTACGACGCCTGAGCTCAAAGAATTCGGCGAATTACATGGGGTGGATGTCTTGCTTGATGCCGATGATTTTGTCCTGGACGAAACAAGCGAAACCTACCTCTCCACCGAAAAAGTCGCTGCACGGAACATGGATGTGATGCGCGACTATATGGCGCGCGCCCCACACGGGAGTGGACGGAGCATCCATATGCAGTTTTTGTGGTCACCAGTGGAAATCATCGGCGCGCAGGGGCGTGTCACGGGTATTGTGGTCGAACGCAACCGGCTAGAGCCGGATGGCAACGGTGGTGTCAAAGCGGTAGGCACAGGTGTGACCCGCACCATTGAATGCGGGTTGGTCTTACGCTCGGTGGGGTATCGTAGTGTGCCGATAGCAGGTGTGCCATTTGACGACAAGCGTGGGCTCTTTCCCAACCGTGATGGGCGCATGCTGGTCAGTGCTGGTGGGGATGTGCTTGCACGGTGCTATGTGGTCGGGTGGGCCAAACGTGGCCCGTCGGGTGTGATTGGTACCAACAAACCTGACTCTGTGGCTACTGTTACCGCCATGAAAGAAGACTGGCCAACACTGCAGGTGCCGACTCATCGCGATGGCAACACCATCGTGCAGTTGTTGGCCGCACGTCATGTCACCGTCATTGATTACGCCAAATGGCAAAAAATCGATGCCCACGAGAGTGCAGCGGGGGCCGCACACGGGCGCCCCCGTGTCAAGTTGACGCGTGTCGCAGACATGCTAGACGTGGCACAGTAATTATCGTCGGCGTGGTGTATCTGGTATGGTGCCACATCCAACGATGTGGCACCATTTTTGCGTTAGCGAGCGCTTGCGTACGTCGCCGTCACAAAGTAGTGGTCACTGGGATAGCGCCCATCAACCGCAGTTTTGATGATCTGGGCGTCGTGGCAGCGCAAGCGTTGTTGCGGGTCACGCAGACAAATCCAGTCGATGCGCGCATCGTCGGATTCACCCGAAATGCTGGGCCAGACATCGCCTTTGAAGCCGTGAAATGTCATTACCCCGGGCCCATCCGCATGCCCCGTGGCCTGCCAACTATCCACAAAGCCATAGCCGCGTAGTGCGTCATGTGGGGGGGTGTTAGGGGCGACATTGAAATCCCCCATGATGAAGGTAGGTACGTGAGCGAGTGGTGCGAGTTGTTGGGCGACGACGTCGATGGCGAGTCGACGCGATTCACTACCGCGGTGGTCGAGGTGCGTGTTGCAGATACATACCGCTTGCCCAGTGGGAATGTGAGTGGCTACGACCCAATTGGCAACCCGGGCCCACGAGCAATCCCATGAGCGTGACTGCACGTGTGGTGTCTCGCTGAGATAGCAGTTGCCGTGCTGTGTGATGTGAAATATATCTCGGCGGATGGCGAGTGCCGCATATTCATAGGGGCCGTGGTTGCCGTAGGGGAGTCCGGGGATGATGTTGTAATCGACATAAGTTTCACGGAGCCAGTCAAGCTGGCGATCCATGCATTCTTGGACACCTACAATGTCTGCCCGCAGTCCACACAGTATATCTGCGAGGAGTTGGTGCCGATGCGGCCACGAATCGTTGCCGTCGTCAGCATTCGCGTTGCGTAAATTGGCACTACAGACGGTAATCATCGCATACTCCTTTTGCTACAGACCAATGCTACGTAAATAGGCCCGGTTGGCAGCTGCACTAAGGCGTGGCGCACCCATGCCAGGGAGTACGTCTTGTTCGACCACAATCCAACCGCTGTAGCCAATCCGGTATAGCGTATCACGAATGGCAGTGAACGGGACGGCACCTTTGCCCAGCTCACAAAAAATCCCCGCTTGGATGGCAGCAAAGTAGTCGAGCTGTGCGGTGCGTGTCTGGGTTGCGATCTCAGCATGACAGTCTTTGAAGTGGACGAGGCGGATGCGTGGTGCCAGGCTAGTGAGGGCTGCCACCAGATCGGTATCGTTGTGCCCCGAGCCAAACAGGTAGTGCCCCGTATCAAAGACAAGCCCGATGAGTGTTGGGTCACAGGCAGCCAAAAAGGCGGTGATTTCGGCGGGCGTTTCAACAATTCCCGCACAATGATGGTGAAAGGCACAGGTGAGCGCACTACTCGCATGCACGGCCTGTGCCACGGTAGTAGCCACGTGACCTGCATGTGCTAGGAGGAATGTGTCGCACGGTGTATTGATGCGTCCTGCGTGTTGTGTGCGTACGGCGTCACTGCCGTTGTCGTCTGCCAAAATAAGCAAGGGCTGATGTGATTGATGGAGTCGTGCCGCCGTCTGTGCCAACAATTCGGCCGTGCGTTGTGCGGTACTTGTGGCAGTCGCGATAGATGTGGCGTCACCGCACAGTGGTATGGGTACAAATGCGCCAATGAGTGTCAATTGACGGTGCGCGAGTTCATCGGCGAGTTGGCGGGGATTGGTGGGCATGAAGCCCCAATCACCGAGCTCAGTGCCACTATAGCCCGTTGCTACGAGCTCATCGAGCATTTGTGTGTAGGTGATACGCTCCCCACTCAACCCGGCAAACTCTAGTGTGCCCCACGAACAGGGAGCATTGGCGATACGCAGCTGTGTCATGGTGATTCCTCATGTGTTATCCGTCGTGCAAGAGTAGTATACTCTCATACCAACGCACATGATGTGCTGTCAGTGCGTAAGGGTATGGCGGACGATGGTGTGCATATTGTGCGTTGCCTATTCCCAAAAGCGTTGAGTGAATATGGTATAATTGGCTCTAATGCAAAATATGCTATGACGAATGTCATAGTCCCAGGGGAGGTAGAGATCACATGGAAACTGCGTTGTCTGTTTCGTTGATTGTGTTGGGTGCTGCGTTGTCATTTTTGGTGGTGTTGCAAGGGCGAAATGCCGGATTGCAATCACGAGATGCTTCATCGATTTATCAGACCAAGCGTGGCCTTGAAAAAACCATGTTTCAGGCAACCATCGTATTGGGTATTTTGTTTCTGATTGTGGCGTTAGTGGCTAGTTTGCCACTCTTTGGTAATGCAGCACCCGCCGCCGGCATCATTTTCTAGTTTGTCATGTCACGGCGCATTCGTTTCCAAATTGTCATTGCAGTGGTGAGTTCACTGCTCGTACTCGGCTTGATGTCATATCTGGCCGTGTCACGGGCTGCAGTGTCGCGGCCCACTGCGGGTGGGACGTTCGTTGAGGGCATCGTTGGGAGTCCGACCACCTTGAATCCACTCGTCAGCGATACGAGCAAAGATCTTGCAGCTGCCGATGTGCATGCCTTGATTTTTGATGGATTAGTGCGTATCGACCTCGATGGCACGCCATCGGCAGGGTTGGCCGAGTCTTGGGATATCGATGCAACAGGCACCGTGTACACATTCACGTTGCGTAGCGATGTGACCTGGCACGACGGTACGCCGTTCACCGTCGATGATGTCTTGTTTACGCTCCGTGCCGTCCAAGGCCCCGCCTATACTGGTTCGCCAAGTGTTGCCACCGTCTGGCGTACTGTCCTCGTGGAGCGTGCCGGTGAACGAAGCATTCGCTGTCGTTTGCAGGCATCGTTTGCACCCTTCCTCAAGTTTGCCACATTGCCCATCCTGCCCGAACACATGCTGCGTGACGTTGCGCCTGAGCAGTGGGCAAGTTCGCCGTTTAGTCTCAAACCCATCGGCACCGGCCCATACAAAGTCATCACTGCCAATGCCGAAGGCATTGATCTGCAAGCCAACGACAGCTACTACCTTGGCCGTCCCTTGGTCGAGACGATTTCGTTGCGTTACTATGCCGACGAAGCCCTCGCCTTTGCTGCGTTGACCCGAGGTGATATCAGTGGCATGGCATTTTTGGGCACGGGGAGCCTTGGCTCATACAACGTACCACGTGGGTTTGTACGGCGTGCCGTACCCACAGATGCCTATACGGTGCTCACATTCAATGTGCGTATGGCACCCTTCGATGATGTCACATTCCGGCGCCAAATCGCCCAAGCCATAGACCGTGATGATTTGATTCGGCGGCTGTTGCCCGGTCAAGTTTCACGCATTGATACGCCCATCATGCCCGGGCTGTGGGTCGCAGATCCGACCGCAGTCTGGTACATCCCTGGCCAAGCACGTGTGGCGGCCGCATTTGATTCACTCGGCTACAAGGCTGATGACGATGGAGTCCGCAGCAAAGATGGCGTGCGTCTCGAATTCGAATTGCTCGTAGATGGTGCTCCCGACCGAAACGTGGTGGCCAATGACATCGTGTCGCAGTTGGCCGCCGTCGGCGTGCGCGTCACAGTGGTGCAACTCGATGGTGCCGAGTTACAGCAACGCCTTGAAAAGGGCGAATTCGTGTTGGCGCTGTACGGGTTGCAACACCTCGGTGCAGACCCGGATGTCTACGAATTGTGGCATTCGAGCCAGATTGCGCTCGGGCGTAATTACGCTGGCCTACAGGATTCAGTTATCGATGATACGCTGTCACTGGCACGTATCGAAGCTGACCCGGAAATTCGAGCACAACTCTACAGTGAATTCCAACACCGTTGGATTGAACTCGCTCCGAGTATTATCATGTATCAGCCGTTGCAAGTCTATGCGACCACGCGTGACCTCGGCGGTACGGCGATTTCTCGGCGCACCGATTTGCCAGGCACCATGAATCTGATGGTGGGGCGTGATTCACGCTTTCGCAACGTGGTGCATTGGTTTGTGACCCGTTCGCGCGAAATCAGTGGTGACATTCAGCCATAGTGTATGCTACCGCTCAGCGCCGTGTCCGAATCGCATTAATCGCATCATTGGTGCGGCACGCCTCAGCGCGTGCCGCTTGTGCGTAATCGACTCCATTGGACGCATACAGTACGCTGCGTGACACATTAATGAGCACCCCTGCGCGTTGCGCATCGAGGGCCGCACTGAGTGCGTGATCGAGGTCACCGCCTTGGGCGCCAATTCCTGGTATCAGAAAGGGCAGTTCTGGGCAGGCAGACCGCACTGCTGCGAGTGCTTCTGGTTGAGTTGCTCCCACGACCAATCCCACATTGTGATTGCTATTCCACTGAGTCGCTGCTTGTTGTGCCACTGCCATGTAGAGTGGGCGCCCATCGTGCAGTATGAGCTCCTGTATGTCGCGGCTACCGGGGTTTGAGGTACGGCACAACAAAAACACGCCATGCGTGGCATCAGTCAGAAACGGCGCAATTGCATCACCACCCAAATACGGATTCACAGTGACCGCATCACAACGATAGTGGGCAAAGGCGGCGTGTGCGTAGGCGGCAGCCGTATTGCCGATGTCACCACGCTTCGCATCGAGAATCCAGAAATTATGCCGTGCCAAGGTCGTCAGTCGGGTCAGAATTTCGATACCGGTGACCCCCATGGCCTCAAAAAAGGCAATATTTGGTTTAAATGCGGCCACCACATCACTAGTCGCATTGATGATATCTGCACAAAACTGGTAGACGGCATCGGGGTGATTGCGCAGTGGCGCAGGTAATTTATGGATGTCTGGATCGAGTCCTACACACAGCAAACTGTTGTGGGTGGTGATGGCATCTGCTAATCGTTGATAAAACGCCGTCATGAATGCTTCCTCATCATAAAATCATTGACGTTAGACCCCTGTAAATGATATAGTAGGTATGGAGATGTAGCAAGTGTGGAGATTTTGTACATACACGGCGGATACACTGTTGCATTTCTCTAGAGGCACTGCGGCCGTCCTTCTTGCACGTCTTTAACCCGTGCTGCGGTGAGGAAATTGACATGTCACAAATGCAGATTGACCCTCGTGCCACTGTTGATGCGTTGGTGAGGAGCATATATCGCAACTCACGCAAGCAATGGCTGTCAATGGACGAATTGCTACGCTACACCCAAGGCCAGCCTGCGCACATCGTAGATGCAGTACGGCGTGCCTTGCTCGACAAGGGTATGGCAGTCAGTGATGCGCCTGCCAGCGAAGAATCTATCCCCTATGCACGCACTCCCTACGAAGAACTTCGAAATAATGCCCCGGTACTTGCAGAAAAAATTGACCTTCCACGCACCACTTTCGATGATGTCGTATTTCTAGATGAAGATGACGTGGTTGATGTGGTTGTCGACGATGAAGAACTCGTCGACGAGACGGTGCGCATGGATGCATCACTTGATGATCCTGTGCGTATGTACCTGCAAGAAATCGGCAAAGTCAAGTTGCTCCGCGCTGCTGATGAAGTGGCCTTGGCACACCGCATTGAAATCGGCAATCGTGCCCAAAAAGTCCGTGCCCAACGACTCCTGACCAAAATCCCCGTCGTGCGCATGCAGTCGCTGATTACCACTATGATGCAAGCATCGGTGTGGGCTGCTCAACTGAGTGGCGACGAACGTGTGTCGTCCAATGATGTGTTGTGTTGGCAACTCATTTGTGACAATGCAGCACCAGTGTGTACTGCTGACCATGACGGTACGCTGTTGACGTGGGTTATTACGCAACTTAATCGTTGGTTGCGCCAAGACGTAGAGCGTCGTGAATTCGATACGGTGCCCTATGGTGGTGCTGAACGTCGCGATGTTGAGCCAGTGATGATGCAGTGGTTGACCACACATGTACCGCTGTTGTGCCGTGTGTACGAGCTCGTCCGTCATCATCGTTTGGCACGCCAGCTCAAGCATACCGATCGTGATTCGTGGAAGCTAGTCACTACCCTCGTGGCCACGGAATTGCGCAACGACATGCAGCTCGACATTGAGCATTGTTTGGTGGCGATGGCTGGCGTCTATCTGGCCACACAAGCCCCGCATACTGATAGATTGGCGTTTGCACGCACCCTGCAAACACTCAACGAACGCATGCAAGCACTCTATGTGGATACGTTCGATGATGGTGTCTCATGTATGCGGGTCGTGCCACTCGACCGCCTTGTAAGAGAAGGTGACGAGGCACGCCAATACCTCATCCAAGCGAATTTGCGGTTGGTCGTCTCTATCGCCAAAAAATACACCTCATACGGCTTGACGATGATGGATCTGGTGCAAGAGGGCAATATTGGCTTGATGCGTGCCGTCGAAAAATTCGACTACACCAAAGGTCATAAATTTTCGACCTACGCTACGTGGTGGATTCGTCAAGCCATAACCCGTGCTATTGCCGACCAGAGTCGTACTATCCGGCTCCCTGTCCACATGGGTGAAGCGATAAGCCAAGTCAAGCGTACCGCCCACAAACTACAACAGACGATGCAACGTGAGCCAACTCCCGAAGAAATCGCCGAAGTGATGGGGATGTCACCGAGTAAGGTGCGCCGTACCCTCGAAGCGTCGATGCAACCGTTGTCCCTGGAAATGCCTGTCGGCCAAGAAGGCGAAGGGCGTATGGGTGACTTCATCGAAGATGAACGGATTGCGGGGCCTGCTGAAGCAGCCACCATGCTCATGTTGCGTAGCGAGCTCGAAGCCGTGTTGCACAGTTTGCCCGAACGTGAACGGCGTATTATCGAATTGCGCTATGGGTTTAGTGACGGGCAGTACCGTACCCTTGAAGAAGTCGGTGACGAGTTCGGCATCACGCGTGAACGCATCCGCCAAATCGAAGCAGTTGCGCTGCGTAAATTGCGCCATCCACACCGTGGCAAAAAACTGCGTGGTTTTCTCGAATAAGTGGTGAGGTGGTGCGTGTATCGTTTGTGGCAACTCTGGAGGGCACTCACAGGGGTGGTGACGCCTGCCGACATGCACTTTGTGGCGACCATTCTGACCCCCGCCGAACAGCAGTTGTTTGCCGTGTTGCCCCGCTACGACCAGCGTCATGCCATCGATGTGGCACGGCTGCTTGTGCGCGAAGGGCACGCAGACCATGTGCTGCTAGCGACCGCATTGCTCCACGATATTGGCAAAGTCAGTGATGCGGGCGCCCCACTCGGATTAGGGTGGTATGGAGTCATTGTGGTGGCGCAACGAGTGCCGATGCTGTATAACTGGTTACAGCGCTGGTGTGAGCCAGTGCAACGACATGGCGCACACGAAATGCGTAGTGTGCACCGCGCCCAGCACGCTGCGGTGCGCCCAGCAGTGATTGCCGTGTTACATGATGTGGCACGCCACGCTGATACGCCGATGGTACGCCTGTTGCACGAGGCAGATGACCGATGCTAAACGCTCAACGAATTGACTATACGATTCGCGTGGCACATTACGAGGGCCCACTTGATTTGTTGTTGCAGCTCATCGAAAAGGCCGAACTCGATATTACCAGCATTGCGTTGGCGCAGGTGGCCGATCAGTATTTGCATCATGTGCGTCAGATGCAAGTCCCCGATGCAGGACAGATGTCGGCGTTTATTGTGTTGGCATCACGCCTGCTCGTGCTCAAATCGCGTGCATTGTTGCCACAATCGCCACAACCCACCGATGAGACCGATGACAGCATTGACCTGGTGACGCAACTCAAACTCTACCAATATTACAAACAAGGTGCAGAATGGGTGCGGCAGCGGGATGCCATGGGATGGCAGAGCTTTGCACGGGCTGCCACACTCCCCTCGACATCAGTGGCATCAATGCCCCTGCAGATGACACTCGACGAATTACTCGCAGTTTGGCAACAACGTCTGCGTCTGATTGATGCGCCCGCAGCGCCGATTCCCATGCCTGCCCCCAAGATTCTCACCGTGGGTGATGTGGTTACACGCATCCGCACGCGCCTGCAGCAGATGCGCTCATTTGCGTTCTTGGATCTGCTCCCCAAAAAATCACGCACAAGGGTGGACGTGGTGGTTTCGTTGTGGGCGGTTCTCGAAATGATTAAACGCCGCGCAGTGGATGCCCACCAAGAAACGTTGTTTGGTCCGATTACACTCGAAGCACGTCCCGATGCGCCCACAGAAATGGTCATCGACGACGAATAGCCTGCTATGCGAGCCACCAACACATGCCTGCCACAACGGCACCAATAGCGGCGCTGACCAGATTGACCATATCGTTATTCATCCAGCGCCATCCGCGTACCAGCGGATGTGCCTGACCGTCACCATCAAATGCACGCTCGGTCAGCCCGTGTGCGCCTTGGTAGAGGCGTTGCACGGTAGCACCCAGCAGGCTGTCACTGAGACTGCCGATGAGCCCGGCGAATCCGCCAATTACAACCAATTGCCACGGCGCGCTCCCCTGTGCCACTCCCACAAATACACCGGCAGTGGCAACCGCTCCAACCACGGTTGCCAGCGTGCCCATGCTACTAATTGCGCCTGAAGTGCCACGCGGCACGGGTGCCATGGTGGTGATGAGACGCGGTGGTGTGGTCGAAAGTGTGCCAAGTTCGGTGGCCCATGTATCGGCGGCAACTGTTGCCATCGCACCCACAAAGACGGCATCCCATAATGCGCGCACATCGGGCATGAGTGCCCCTGCCACACACGCCACCGCAGCAAGCCCGCCATTGGCGAGGGCTTGCCAGATGTCGCGCTGCGAGCCTTTTTCAAAGACGACTGCTTCGAGCACCGCCTTGCGACTTTTTTTGAGGCGTGACCAGAGAACCGAACTGACGAAAAAGAAGACCAAGGTAACGCCATGTGTCCAGCCACCAAACCCAAAGGTCAGTGTACCAGTGATGATTGCTCCTACCCAGCCGCTCCGACTAAGCGAACCACGCCGATAGGCCACAGCCCCGATGGCGGTGCTGATGACGAGCCCAAGCAGAATACGGGTGGAATCAATCATAGGTGCACCTCGTCGTATGGCAATTATTGCGGCTGTTCACCCGTGGCAATGGGGTGGTTGGGGTCGTTGCTCCAGTCACTCCATGAGCCTGGATAGAGTTTGGCATCATACCCGGCAAGGTGCATGGCAAACAGGTTGTGTGTGGCCGTGACTCCCGAGCCACAGTAACAGACCACCGTCTGCGCATGTGGTACGCCGAGTGCATCGAAGCGAGCCTTGAGTTCGTCTGGCGACTTGAGTGTACCCGCAGCAGTCAGATTTTCGGCAAAAGGCGCCGAATGTGCCCCCGGGATATGCCCGGCACGCGGTCCAAAGGGTTCGACTTCACCCGTATAGCGCTCACGCGCACGTGCATCGAGGAGCAGCACGGTGGTATCGTGGCGGAGCATGGCTACGCGGTGCGCATCCACCGTCATCGAGGTATCTGGCTGCCCCACAAATTGGCGCGCTGGGCGTGTCTCGATACCACTGCGTGTCGCTCCATTGCTGGCCAGCCAGGCTTGCCACCCACCATCAAGGATGGAGACCTTGGTGTGCCCGTAATAGCGCAGTAGCCACCACAGACGCGTTGCAATCGAGCCACCTGCACTGTCATAGATGACCACATGCGTCTCCGCATCAATCCCCGCGTTGTTCATGGCTGCAATAAAACGTGCCGGACGTGGCAGGGGATGGCGTCCTGGACCGTCCCAAGCGGCTTCGGAAAGCTCTTCGTCCAGTGAGACGTAGACTGCGCCAGCAATGTGTGCTTCGGCGTATTCTTGGGCACCTTGGCTGGGATTGGTCAGATACCAACGCAGATCGACCACCGCGACCTGGGCATCATGGTGGTGTGCGACCAGCCATGGGACATCGACGAGTGCAGCATGTGACATTCCATCATCTCCTTTGATTTGTACTTAGCTGACTGGTGTGGCGACCCGGTTGAGCAACTGGAGTGTTTCTGTGGCAGCACGTTGCCACGAAAACGTGGCAGCATGTGCTGGTCCTTGGCTGGCCATGTGTGCGCGTAGGGCATCGTCATCCCACATCATTTCGATGGCATCGGCCCACGCTAGTGGATCATCAGGTGGCAGATAGTGGGCGGCCTTACCACCCACTTCGGGCAAACTCGACGTATTGCTCGCCAAGGCGGGTGCCCCACATGCCAACGCTTCAAGCAGGGGCAGACCGAATCCTTCGTAGCGTGATGGGTTGGCGTAGATGCGACTATTGGCATAGAGCCAGTGCAGATCATCGTCGTTGACGCTCCCGAGGAGTGTGATGGCATCATGTAGCCGCAAATGATCGATTTGCGCCAGAATGGGCGTCTCACGCCAGCCACGTGCCCCAGCAGCCACGAGGTGGTAGGCACGATTGGGGTGCCGGTCGCGCACGATGCGTAATGCCTGCAACAACATGGGTAGGTTTTTGCGTGGCTCAATGGTACTCACAAATAGGATGTATCCATTGGCGCTGATATCAATGTTGTTGATGCGCCGACGCTCGTGTGGCGTCAACGGCAGTGGAGTAAAGTGCGGCGCCGCGGCCTCGTGAATCACGGTAATACGCTCGGGGGCGATATCGAGAAAGGTGACGATGTCGTTTTTGGTTGATTCTGATACCGCAATAATGCCATCAGCACGCTTGGCACTTGGGCCCACCTGTGCATAAAATGCCTTAGCATGGTCATCGAGCAGATCATCAAAATGCAAAAACGCCAAATCATGGATGGTCACCACTGCGGGAAAACTGCGCCACACCGGTGCAATAAAATCAGGAAAGAGTACCACTTGTGGGCGGATGACACCGATTTCGATGGGGAGCACCCATGGCTCCCAGCGATGATGGGGTGGCGTATAAATCACCTGACGGGTGACATTGGCCGCAGCAATCAGGCGCTCAGGTTGGCGTCGGTGCTGCAAGACGGTGAATGCCGTCGTAGGCGCTTCGGCTGCCATCGCATGAATCAGTTGCCGTGTATACTGTGGAATGCCTCCGTTGCGATAGGCGTTGAGGCGTGCATCAACCACAATACTCATGCAGGAACCTCGATCATTAAACCGTCATATGCGGGTTGCACATGCGCCGGTAGGCGTGGCAATAAATCTGCATGCCGTACCCCGTGTGTCAAATGCACCAGATATGCCCGCCGTGGCGCAATAGTGGTGATATACTGTAGCGCCTGATTAAATGACAGATGCATCGGATGTGGCTCATCGCGTAGCGCATTGATGATGAGTGTGTCAACGCCGTGAATGGCATGGCACACCTCATGGCTGATATGACTGGCATCAGTGATGTAGGCAAGTTTACCGATGCGGTAGCCAAGAATTTCGAGCGAACCATGCGTAATTGGCAGTGGCATGATCGACATCTCAGCAACGGTGAATTCTTGCCATGCGGTAATCGGTGCGAGTGTCACATTGGGGCGTGAAGACCCCCCGCTCGACAACGAAAATGCATAGTGATAGCGCTCTTGGATGGCACTCAGTGTACGTGGTAAGCCGTACATGGTAATGGCCGCATTCATGCGATAGTTGAGTGGGCGCAAGTCATCGATACCACCGATGTGATCTTGATGCTCGTGCGTCAACACCACGCCGTGCAACGACTGTACCCCGCTGGCAAGCAACTGTTGGCGCATGTCAGGACCTGCATCAATCAATATGTTGCCATTGTCGGTTTCGATGAGTGCCGAGGTGCGCAAACGTCGATCGCGTGGATCGGGCGATGTACAAACGGCACATTCGCACCCAATCATGGGTAGCCCTGTCGAAGTACCCGTGCCGAGTATGGTAATACGCATAATAATCGCTACCCTTTGTGCCAACTTGTGTAGATTATACCACCCTGCGGTTGTGTATCGGGTATCCGACCGGTGCTGTGTAGCGCTGATTTGTCGAGATGGCGTGCTCGTATTATAATGGGCGCAATATCGTGTATGCATGTAGTGTGTTGGAGGAGTCGCCCATGACCACCGTACCCGTCCCGTCATCGAGTTCTGCCCGTGTCGACGGGTTGCGTCGTTTGGCTGCCACCTTGCGTCGCAGTGATTTGGTATGGCTTGTTTCGGCCGAATATGACACCGCTGCCCAAGTCTGGCACTTCGAACTTTTTCGTCAAGGTGCCCAAGGCGCCTGGGTCATCCAACGCTACGCCTACGACATCCACAACGACATCCAGCACTACCGTGGTGAATACACGGTTGCCAATGACCAGGTGCGTGCCGTGCGTGCCAAAGCCCAACGCTTCGACATCGGTGCCTGGCAAGACGGTACGGCTAGCACCTAATTTCTCCCACGATTTGCATTCATTGTGGTGTGGAGCATGTGCTCCACACCACGTTTTTTATGGCACTTCTCGGTATAATACACACCAAGAAGCAATGACGAAAGGATTTCCCATATGACAGCTACGCCGTGGAGTGTTGCCGATGTCACCCGCCTCGAACACATCGAAGACGTGACATGGTCGCCGCGTGGCGATGCCCTCGCCTATGTGCGGGTCAGTGTTGATGCTGTTGCCAACAAATACCGCCGCGCCATCTGGATGCGCCGCGGTGATGCTGCCCCCAAACGCTTTAGCGCAGGGACAGGCAACGATCGCTCCCCGGTGTGGAGCCCTGACGGGCAGCATATCGCCTTTGTCTCTCATCGCGGCGGTGATGCGCAACTCTACGTGATTGCCGTCGATGGTGGCGAAGCCGAATGTATCAGCGCAGTCAGCGCCGGTGTGGCTAGCCCTGCCTGGAGCCCCGATGGGCGCTTTATTGCCTTTGTGAGTTCCCCCAATGAGCTCGACCTTGCTGCCGAACTCAATCCGCCAGCACCCCCAACTACCGCCTTTGCTGCTGAGCAAGCCAAAGCCATCAAAGAGCAACATGCTCGTGACGCCATTGACCCGCGTGTCATCGGCGAGCTCCCTTTCCGCACGGGCACCGACTACATCGACGGCCGGCGCGGTCAGCTCTACATCGTCGAGGTCGCCAAGGGCAGTGGTAGCCAGCGCCGTATCAGCGACGATGCCCGTGATTATTTTGCCCCGGCTTGGGCTCCCGATGGAGCGTCCCTCTGGTCGACTGCCAAGCAGTATCCTGCGACCACGCAGTACTTTGTGGGGCGCTGCCTCGTCAACCTGCCCATTCCCGCCACAGGCTATGCTACGCCGCAGATCTTTGCGGAACAGGAATGGTCGATTGGTAGCGCACCCCAACTCTCACCTGATGGGCAGTGGATTGCGGTACGGGCGATTTTTGCACATGCACCATTCCACGGGGGTGCCGCCCTGCTGGTGCGCCCATATGCGGGGGGTGCCTGGCAGCGCCTCGACCTCAATGATGCCTCACTCGGCGAATGGAAGTGGCTCCCCGATAGTAGCGGTATCGCCTATGTCGCCGAATGGCACGGCCAAGGCGTGGTGCGCACCGTGGCCTGTCCAGGGCGCACGCCAATGGCGCTGACCATGCCTGCACCTGCTGTTGGCGTGGTCGTAGACGATTTCACGGTTGCGCCACACGGGCTCGTGGCCGCCACCCAGGGTGGTCCCAGTGCACCATGTGAGCTGTGGGTGGGGACAACACGCATCTCCACGCTCTACGACGAGCTGGCGACACAGCGTATCACCGTACCCTTCGAAGAGCTCTGGTACCGATCCAGTGATGGCGCACCCGTGCAAGGGTGGCTGCTGGCCCCCGCCGTAGTCGAACCAGGACGCACCTACGGCCTGATTTTGCATATCCATGGTGGTCCACACGCCATGTGGAGCCCGGGCACGCGCTCAATGTGGCTGGAATGGCAAGCCAGCGCTGGTGCCGGTTTCTACGTCTTTTTCTGCAATCCACGTGGTTCCGAAGGCTATGGTGCCGCCTGGCAAGCCGGCAGCAAAGGGCGTTGGGGGGTGGCCGACCAACCCGATTTCGAGGCAGGTATTGACGCCGTGCTCGCCAAGGGCTTGCCCATCGATCCCGCACGCATCGGCGTCACCGGTGGCTCGTATGGTGGGTTTATGACCACCTGGCTCATCGGCCATAGCACACGCTTTGCTGCCGCAGTATCAGCACGAGGCGTCTACAACCTCATCACCGAACACAGCATGAGTGATGCCTACGAGCTCGTCGAATACTCGTTTGACTTGACTCCGTGGCACGATGCTGCCCAACTGTGGCAGGCCTCGCCGATTGCGGCAGTGGCCGACATGCATGCGCCGTTGTTGATTCTGCACAGCGAGCTCGACTTCCGCGTGCCCATCGGCGAAGCTGAGCAACTCTATACGATGTTACGACGTCTAGGTCGTACGGTGGAATTTATCCGCTACCCGCGTGAAGGCCACGAGCTGACCCGCAGTGGCGAGCCCACCCACCAAATGGATCACATGCGCCGTACCATTGATTGGTTTGTGCGCTACCTACAGAAATGAGCTATCCATGACCGACCACACCACGCACGCCGCCCATATCCGCATACAAGCCATGGCACTCCTCGATGCCCTGTTGGTGTTGTGTGACGACGTCTATCAGGGGCGGCGTGATGTGGCTGAACGCCAAGTGGTGGCTCAAACACGCGCCCACCTCGAAGACCCATTCTTGGTGGTGGTGGCTGGTGAATTCAATGCGGGCAAATCCAGCCTCATCAACGCAATCTTGGCCAGCGACGTGATGAGTGAGGGTGCCACCCCCACCACCGACGCTGTTACCATGCTGCGCTACGCGCCGATGCCCATGGCGTTGTCGCAGCAACCGGGCTGGGTGGTGCGCGCCCTCCCTGTACCCCTCTTGCAGCGTCTCTCCATTGTCGATACGCCGGGTACCAATGCGGTCATCCGCCAACACGAAGTGCTGACGCGTGAGATTGTGCCCCGTGCCGATGTGGTGCTCTTTGTCACCTCTGCCGATCGCCCGTTTAGTGAGACGGAGCGGGCATTTTTGGCCATGCTCCACGAATGGCAACGCAAAGTTATCATCCTCATCAACAAAATTGACCTGCTCAGCCCCACCGAATCTGCGGATGTGCAGGCCTTTGTACGGGCACAGGCGACGACGCTCTTTGGCGCGACGCCGCTCATTATGCCCGTATCGGCACGCACTGCACGCCCAGCCACGGCCGACGCGTATGCGGCGGGGGGATTTGCGCCGCTGATGGCATTCCTCAATGAGCGCCTCGACGACCAGACCCGCCTGCGCATCCGGCTCGAATCGCCGCTGGGTGTGGCCACGCAAACGCATGCGCAGCTGAGCAGTATTGTGACCACGCAGCGCGCGACTGTCACCGACGATGTGCAAACAGTCGCCTACCTCGATGGCCAGATTCAGCAGTTTGTCAGCGACATGCGCCGCGATGTGGCCGGGCATCGGGCGGCGGTAGCTGCTACGCTCAGCCACGCCGAAGTGCGTGGCATGCAGTTTTTTGATGAGCAGATTCGCATCCTCAACCTGCACCGTCTGCTGCGTGGTGATACACTCCAGCAGGCCTTCGAACAAGAAGTCGCCGCCGATTTGGCCAGTGCCATCGAAGCGCACACGCAGCAGTTGGTGGACTGGATGATTGAACGCAACCTGCAACTCTGGCAGAGTGTGGTCGAATACTTGCGCCGTCGCCCCTTATCGAGTACCCACATGATGATGGGCGAGGTCACCGGCACCTTCCAGTACAATCGCCAGCAACTCATCCGCGATATTGTCACCCAGGCCGGCCAGATTGTGGCCAGCTACGACCGATCGGCTGAGGCGTCGCATGTGGCCATGGAGCTGCGCGATGCAGTGGCGACCACCGCTGTGGTGCAGGTGGGAGCAGTGGGGATTGGCGCATTGATTGCCACCCTCCTCAAAGGTGCCGTCTTTGACACGACCGGTATCGTGGCTGCCAGTGTCATCGCCATCGGCGGCCTCTACATCATCCCCAGCCGACGTGCCGCGCTCAAGCGCCAGCTCCACGAGCGCCTCAGCGATGTGCGCACGCGCCTGATGGAGACGATTGATGCACAGTTCGATCAAGAGCTCGAGCGCATGGTGTCCCGTCTGCGTGAAGCCATCGCGCCCTATACGCGCTTGGTGGCCAGCGAGGTCCAGCGTCTCGATACCATCGATGCCAACATGCTGGCGGTGCAACACCATATTGCCGAAATTCGTGCTGATATTGTAAATGCCTTCGGCGAAGCTCCCACGCAGTAGGAGCTGCCTGAGGGGTATCCGGGGTGCGGCAAGGCATCACCACGCCTGCCGCACCTATGCATCTATTGGGGGGGCACCCAGCAGCGCAACCATGTCGCCGACCCAACAGGGGTGAGCGTGCTGGTTGCAATCGCTGCGGGAATGACCAGCGAGTCACCACGGGTCAGCTGCTCGCTCCCCCCGGCATCCGCATAGATGGCCGCACCATCAATCAATGTCACAATCTGGAAGGTATCTGCGGGGCGTTGCCAACTGGTCGCATGGGTGGCATGGTGGCGATCCATCACAAAAAACTCCGAGCGCACCAGTTCGGCTCCCCCTGCACCACGAGCGACTGCCGGCGTCGGTACCGCAGCGGCTTCACCCAGGTCTGATACCGCAATCGCCTGGTCAATATGCAAATCACGCAGGTTACCGTGCGCATCACGCCGGTTGTAGTCGTAGACACGATACGTCAAATCCGACGTCTGCTGGATTTCAAAGAGCATAATCCCCGCATTGATGGCATGGATAGTGCCTGCCGGCACAAACACCGTATCGCCGGCCTGCACCGGCACATGTCTGAGCAACGTGTCGAGGGTGCCGTTGGCAATGGCATCGGCGTAGTGAGTGCGACTAATGGGGTGGATGAGCCCGTGGATGATGTCACTGTCGGGCTGGGCGGCGAGAATGTGCCATGCCTCCGTTTTGCCGTGGAAGCCACTCGCCGCCTCGTGCGTATGCGCATAGGTGTCATCGGGATGCACCTGCACGGAGAGTGGTTGCGCCGCATCAATAAACTTGGCCAGCAAGGGGAATTCGGCGCCGTAGCGCGAAAACGAGCGTTGTCCAACGAATGCAGCCCCGTACTGCTGAACGGCTTGACGTAACGTCAAGCCACGCAAGGCACCGTTGCAAATCAGGTTATCGTTGTAGACTTCCCACGTTTCGGCCAACGGTGTTGGCGCATCGGTGACACCCAACCAGGCCGCCAACGTATGCCCACCCCACAGGCGCGATTCAAAACGACGAGTGAGGCGTACTGCATAGAGTGTCATGGAGTCGTTCCTTTGCTCATGTGCACCC
>JBKCGB010000172.1:0-37707 GCA_046303375.1 Roseiflexaceae bacterium | reverse complement strand
CTGGCGCGCACGTCAGTGTGATGATCAAGATTCGCCATGGCAGTATCAATCAGGACAAACGTTGTTATAATCCAAGTGGCGTCCATGAACACTCCTTTGCTGATGTGGCCTAAGCACTCACATCGTGGCAACGTTTTTCATGGACGGCAACGAGCAATCAAGGTAACCGATCGTCATATCAATTTCATGTCAACACCTCACGGATGCAACACCTGCATACCCGTGATATCCCCCCCAAGCGTCACCACATCTACCTGCCAGCTCCCATCAGCACGCCGGGTCTGCCGGTAGGTACCCCAGCCACGCTGATTAAACCACGGCGTGACGAATTCGCCACTGGTCAACAACTCCGCTTGGGGCGAAAAGCGCATCCAGCCCTCATCCACATTACAGGTGTAGCCGCTCGCCGCGGGCAAGAGCATCCAGCCGGCCATACTACGGGCGTAGTGGTGGCCACACTCGACTTCGTTCCACGGATTGCGCATGCTGCCGTTGTGGCGTTTGCGTAGTGCGGCTACCAGCTTGACGCCGTTGGCCACATCACCAGTGGCAATCAGGTGGGCAGCGACGTGATACTCGATACCCGTCCAGACTTCTTCGGAGTAGACGAATGGGAAGCGTGGGCGCCCGCCGTGTGGCCAACTGCACAGCACGAGACCGTGCTCGTCTTCGAGCACGTAACTGCGTTGTGTGTTGGCATGGGCATGGAACGAGGTACGGAAGTTGTGCGTCACAATCTGTGCCAACGTGCCCTGTACCATGTGCGTAGGCACCACATCATCCAAGCCTAACAACGTGGCATGCAGCGCCCCCAAGAGCTGATCGGTGAGCACACCGTTGCCGTGCTGATAGCGGTAGGCATCCACATCGTCCATGGCCTGCACAAAGTACGTACCGTTCCAACACAGCGCAATAAATCGCTCACGTCCCCGCGTTACAATGTCTTGCCAGCGGGCTGCATTGGCGCTATCACCCATGACCTGTGCGAGGGCAACTGCTGCCTGCATCCCTGCCAAGTAGTAGAGCGTGCTGAGTGGATTGGCACCATAGAACTCGATGTCGTAGGTGTTGTGCTGACGGCCGTCGGGCACGCCGTCGCGGTCGGTATCCCAGTGCGCATCCGCATAATCGACGGCGCGCACCAGGCCTGGATAAAGTGCGGTCAGCCAATCTCGGTCGCCGCTCAGTTGCCATTCGCGCCACACGCGTAGTATGGAGCCCATCTGACCGTCGATGCACGCTTCGGGCCGTTGGTCGCCCCAGCCCCACTTGAATTCTTCGTTGAAATTTTTGAAGGTACGGAAAAGCATATACCCATCATCTTCAGTCTCAACGGTGAACTCGATGGTACGCATCACACGCTCGAGTTGTGGAAAGAGATAGGCCATGGCGTAGGCGTAACTCCACACGTGGGTGCACGAGCCAGCGCAACACCCGAGGTCGTCGAAACACCCCTCCCAGCCGTAGAAATTCCCATCAGCGAGCCAAAAACAGGTCGTGGAGCGCATCGGCACAACGGTAGCGGCCAAGGCATCACGAATGGGCTCGGGCAGCGTGGAGTGTTGGATAGCATCGCGGAACTGGCGTGTCACCGTAGTCAATGCATCATGGCGACCAAGCACATCACGCACCACGGCCAGCACAGAGTCATATTGAGTGGCATAGTGGTTTTGCGTCACTGGTGCCTGTGGTTTATCCCAGGTCAAACGCCGATTGGGCACGTACCACGCCAGTACAAAGGTGACAGTTTGGCTGGCACCCGGGGCAAGGGTGACGTGTGCTGCGAGTGAGCCGGTGTCGTTGGCGCCTTTGGGTGTGGGGTCGGGATAGGCAGGGTCAGTGAGGACACCATCAGCATGCAGATCATCCCAGAAATCCTGCACGTAGTCCCACCAGCCGCCACGCAACCACGAGGTGCGATAGCTGACCTGCGGGTGTGTAGTTGCGAGTGCAAGCTCTGCATAGTTGATGTCGCTCCGCGACACACCGTTGTGGCGCATGTGCACGGCTTGCCAATCAGCTTCAGCATGATAGATAATCCGGCTACCACCGTTGCCGATGATGTTGCCGTATTTATCGAATTGCACGGGGTCACAGGCGTCATACAGCGAAAAAACCAGCGTGGCATCGCAGGCGACGTGGCTGGTGTTAGTCAGCGTATAGTGAAAAATTCCGCACGGAATGCCCGAAGCGACGGGATCGAGGGGCACGAATGGGGTGAATGCCTCGAGGCGCACATCCACCGGCACCGCATCATCGTGCACAGCAAATTCAGCAATCGGATAGGTCCCGCCGAGCGATGCGTGGGCAAAGCGTGGCAGACCGATACCTGTGTGGGGGTGGTAGCCGTGTGAGAGGGCGTGCGTTCCACGTACGGCACCCTCAACCACACGCGTGACACGCTCGCCACCCTGTGGTTGCACACTCAGAGCGACAAAGGTGTTGGGCAGATAGGTACCTTTGGCCGGCGTATTGTAGATCTCCCAATCACGTAAATCACCGCGGACACCGATAGACACATTGCCGGTGCCCACGCCGCCCAGTGGAAAGGTGGCTTGGGTGGCATCGACTCCATACTGACGCGAAGCATCGTTGCGCATAATCGCCCCTTTGCGTAATAGCACGAATTGCGGTTGCTGCTATTATACCGCCTTGAGGGAATGCCTTTATCAGACTTCGTATGGGTCATCTTCGTCGTATCCATAGTAATCAATATCATCGTCGTTTTCGTTGCTGTAGACGAAACGATCGGGTTCGAAGTCATCTGGATTTTCGTCGTAGGGGTCAACCCCGTTGTAGACGTTGTCGTCCCATGCGCGTTCGCCGTGATCATTGACGAAATCATCGGGCCCATTGTGACCCGGATTGTCGTCACAAGTGACATCTTCGTCATGGTCATAGTAATCCAGCTCATCGTCGTCTTCATCGCCGGATTCGTCGACGTAATCATCAGGTTCGAAGTCATCTGGATTACTCTCGTAGGGGGCAGGATCCCAGGCATAGTACTCACACCCCGTTACTCCATCTGCCAGCATGCATACCTCCTACTCTATCGACGCGTGTCATCACCCCACTATAGCGCTACAAAACACCACATTTGTGGACAAGCGAACCGCGGTTGCCTATGGATTGGGAATATTGCTTGCGGGGCATCAACGCCATATTGTCGGGGCGCTTCGTTAGACATGATTGCCTCATTTACCGCTATACGTGATGTGCATTTCAATAAATTATGCATTAATGCGAAATTGTTTATATTTTATTGATATATCGTTACTTTTTATTGACATTCCATCGAAGCACCTATATAATTTATTCATCTTGCATCGTGCCACAACCGTAGATTCCCCTCTTAAGGAGCATTGTATGCGTATGTCGCGTTCAGCCGTAGTTGTGCTCCTGGTAGTGCTCTGTGGGATTATAGTGAGTGCAAGTGCCTTGTTTATACAGGTTGCACGCACGTTAACCCCTACCCAGCAAGTCAAAAACGCCTGGCAAACCATTCAGTTAAGTGGCGCCTACGATGTAACTAGCACTATTGATCAATACACTGCGCTCCGGCCATCGATTGCGAACACTGGTATGAATGAACAACACCAGCGTATACGCATCGAAGCGCACGTTGATGAATCACAACAAAGTAGCCGCATTCGCATCACTGATGAATTTAATGAATCCGTACTACTCGAGATTCGGCGCGAGCGTGGCCAGGTTTTTACGCGCCAGGGCAATACATGGACACAAGTTAACGCCGCACAGATGAGCCAACTCAACATGCTGTCGCTGTTGTCGGGGGTAAGTGATGTAAATGAACGTGATCGTCAGCAACGCATCTACGCATTTACATTTGACGGACAAGCATTTGCCCAGCAGATGCAACGATCACTTGATGCTGATCGCAAACATGGCATCCAACATGATGCGCAGTGGAACGATGTCAGTGCCAACGAACAGTTCCGTGCTGGCACAGGCACCGGCACAATGCAAATCGATACTGATGGACTACCACAATCGGTCAAACTCGAATTATTGTTCCCTGCTACCGCATCGATGCAGGCGGTACGCACCACGATTACATCTACATACTCAAACTATGCACGCACGGGCTTGGCGCTCAAACGAGCAATGAATCAACCCCTTGCCACACTGGCACAGTATTTGGGCATGCAGCCTGCCGATTCATCGCGCATGTTTGCTGGGCTACTCGTGACAATTATTGCTGTCCTCGTTGGGCTGATCGTACTCCACTTCCGGAATCGTCTCTACTTACCTATCACGATTATAGTGGTAGGCATGATTATTTATCAGCCATTCGATAGGGTTCCACGAGCTGTCGCAGCGAATTCGAGCCGCGATCCGCCAGCAGATACCACACCACAGAGCAAACCTACTGTTGTGTTCACACCGTTGGAATCTGCGGCGACCCAAGGTCTTGGACTGGCACTCCCCGCAGCCGGCAGCAGCAATCCCTCTGAGACACGACAACTCCAAAACACGCGTGCAATTAGTACGCGCACTACGAGTTCAACAAGTACTGCCGATGACGACAATGACGGCCTGAGCAATAGCGATGAAGCCCAATTTAATAGCAATCCCCTGCTGAGTGACACGGATAGCGATGGTGTCGACGACAAAACAGAGTACCTTAATCAATCAAATCCCAATAGTCGTGACACTGACTCTGATGGTCTCAACGACTTTGCCGAACTCCAAATTGGCACATCTCTACGTTACCCCGATACCGATTCCGATGGTATTCCTGATAATATCGAAGTCACTGTTCCATCTAACTACAACAACAATACACTACAGTTGTATAGCAATCCGTTAGCATCAGATACCAATAGTGACGGCAAACTCGATGGAGAAGAATGTCCGACACATCTCGTCAGCACGAAAGCGAGTGCAAGCACTATCGTCAGTTGTCGGGACAGCGACAGTGATGGCATTCCTGATTTCCTTGATCAAGACAACGACAATGACGGGGTCCGTGATGCACTCGACAGCAGCAGCGAATTGTATGCGACTGCAGCCGGTACGGCCATTAGCAATGTAAATCATGCCAGTAAATCACAGCCATTCAGTGGCACAGCACCATACGAGCTGAAAGTAGAAAATATTCCACAAAGCACAAATGTACGGCCGATGGTGGTTGATTTGCAGATTGTGCCACTCAAAGCCGCTCTGACCGCTGACAGTTTGTACAAAAACATGTACCTGCACAATGCAGTATATGACTGGCCAAGCAACGACAAACTCGGACAGATTCAGCGTACCAAAGACACCAACTATGCTACGTACAAAGACAGCCCATATAAGGACGATCAATCACTCAAAGGCGACATGCGTGTGAGTGGTTCACTCGAAGTCAAAATCCCAATTGGAGCAAGCGAATACGGTGGAATGCCGCTCAATGCGTGTGTGGCCAACAACTCGTGTGGCGCGTACGACAGCACAGATATCCGTCCAAAGTGGCTGAATTTCGACAAACTGCAACTCTATGGCATCGGTGCATCGTATGCACGGAATGCGGACGGCAGCAATATAACCAGTCAGTTGATTTTGACGGTACCCATTTATCCAGTCGAGGACCCAATCACAGGTAGTCGTGTGGCATACTCGGCATCAATCTACTACGAAAGTAATGGCCGTAACTGGATTAATACGCACAATACCCGACTACTTTGGGTTGTTTCAACGGTACAGGATTACTGCCCACCGAAAGATGGAGAACCCGATTCAACCTGTGAAGACAGCCAACGCCAAGAACTCGTGCGCGTCGTACAAAGCTATTATGGCAACTGGATGTTGGCAGGAGCGTCGGTCAAAGATACCGTGGCCGCCAGCGAAGCTGCTGTCATTGTCGAAGATGCGTCTAAACCCAACATCAACACGATTTCCAAGCGCCGCAAGGAAATAATCACGGTGCGCAACAAATTGGATGAGGCATTTGTGAGTACGCCGCGCTTTCGGGTCAATGACACGTCGAGCCCTGAGACGTCGATTATCAATTTGCTCGATTCACGCACCAATGCAAGTCTTCGTGCCAGCAACTATGGCATGGATTTGACGAGCTTTACCGCAACCTACAAACGTTACGATACATCGCTCGAGAGTATTCGTCTGTATACGACGGATATGCAGGAAATCCTGAATCAGGCTATTTGTACCAATTTCCTGAGTACTAGCTGTAGTTCCACCACGGTTCGTCAACTCAAAATTCAATGTCTGACGAATACCGCTCTCGTGCAAGACGTGCGCTGTCGCCCATCCGTGCTCATTGCCAGTAGTAATACAGAACGAACCAGTGGGTTGGCAAGTGGTGGCACGTTGTCGTTAAGTGATGCATCGACACGTGAATTTCGTAACATTGCGGGGCAGTTTTTCAAAGTCGTAAAAAATGACCAGGTCAGTGAATCAGACGCCAATGCGTATGTATGGCGCTCACTCAGTGATGACGAAATCGGCGCCGAAGTCAATATGGTCGCACCATATGCAGACGACGCGTCAACCCCACCGAGCGATACAACGCTGGCCAATCAGCTAGCGACCTACGGAAGTACGCTGGCGACCGTGTTTTTTGTGGTATTTGCAACGCCGCATACGCGTTCATTTGAACCGAATGCGGTTCAAAATACGATAGAAACCATCCCTCCCATTGAGTTTGGCGACAATGTCACGGCCACATGGGGCGATTTAATTGTCGAATTTATCGACAATTATGCGGAGTTGGTTGGTCTCGGCGACGAAAACGACGACAGCGATGATCGTCAAGAGAAAATCGTCAGTGGCGCACTTGATGCTAGTGACAACATCGTATCGGTGATTCAAAGTGTGCTCGATGTGCAAACCGATTGGGCGGAGCTTACAGGAGCCGAAAAAGGCTTTAATGTCATCGGGACATTGGTGGCCGTCACCAAAGTCATCGTGTTGGTCGGAGTTGGTACATTTGGAAACCAGTTCAGCAAAGATACAACCCAAAAAATCGAAATTGCGTTCAATGCTGCTGACCTCACAGTAAAAATCGCTGAGCTCGTGTTTGAATGTAGAAACGTCTATCAAGTCGTCCAAAGCGGTGTCTCAGTGGCAACGCAAGCAAGTAGATCGTTTGCAGCAATCAAGACAACTTGGAGTGCAATGGGTAAACTCAGCAAGGCACTCACCGTCGTTGGGGTTGTCGTCGGCGTCGGACTTGCAGTAACCGCTATGGCATTCGCTATTATTGCAGCCAAATTTGGCTGGCAGATTGGCAACGCAGTAGCCGCATTTGTTGGACAAATTGTCGCCTTAGCCATCCTCACTGCAATTTCGCTGGCAGGACCGATTGGTGCTTTAATTGCAGCCATCATCGGTGCCATTGATGCGCTCGCCACACTCATCTGTTCCACGTTATCCGAAAAGCAACAACGCTCATCAGCAGGGCAATGGCTGTGTGGTGGCATTTCCGGATTGTTGGCCAATCTATTCACTTGGTATAAATCGAGTTTGGTAGTTGACCCCGACGACCAGTATTCACGTAGCATTGAAATTGAGCCTGACAGACAGAATATTGGGCTGATAAATACCAGCCAGGGATTTGTACAAAACAATACATGGAAAATGCGCTTGTCGGTAGTCGACAAAATCGAAAAAATGCCCTTCCCAGCCACATGGATGGCGTTGCCTTGGTTTTGGCAGTGGCTCAACCAAAACGAGCGGGAGACAGACTTTCGCTACAACCTGAGTCCAAATCAGGTCGATCAGCGTGGATCACTTTCCATTGGGTCGCAATATCATCAATATACGCGCATCAGTGACCCTGATTTTTCGTGGCAATTACAACAGTATGTGAGCTACGAGTCATCACTTACCAATACAGGTGTCAATCAAAAATTACCCGATTTATGGCTTTCCAAGGCGTGGAAAGCCGAACGACAGACATGTTTCGTCATCTACATTTTTGCGCTCTTTTTCGTCTTTCCCATTCCAATCTGCTTTATTGAAGATCAATCAGATACGGATTATCTCAATGTGAATGAAAGCAATCAAACCGTATTTGATATATTTCCAGCGACGATAGACGAATTCAATCGATTCCGCGCCGTGAATGCGACGCAATATACTTTCGAATGGTCACTCCCAACAGATACACCGCAATTCCCGAGTTTTGTTGATGCAGATAATGACGGGCTAACTGCCGAAGTCGAAAACCAGATACAGACAACTGACACACGTTGGGACAGTGATGACGACAACATCTCCGACAAAGACGAGTACACGCTTGGCTCATCGCCAAATGCCACAGATACCGATCTCGATGGCATGACTGACCAAGAAGAACTCATCATCGGCAGCAGTCCAACCAAGATCGACAGTGATGGTGACGGTCTCACCGATGGCGAAGAAGTCGTACGTGTCGTGAATGGTCAACGCGTGGGAGGCTGGGATGTAGCATACGACATCGTCGATGATGTACCACTCGTTACCTGGATGGGGTCTGACCCGACTAAGGCAGATAAAGACGGTGATGGCATCATCGACATGCGTGAAAAGATTTTTGGTCTGAGTCCATATGCCAAAAACAGCCCCGACATCCTGGCAATCACCGGCATCATGAGCGAAGGGCGTTTCCCCGTTTATTCCGTTGATTTCAATGATGCTGGCAATCCAGGCATGGCTGATGCCGGTACAATCAACAACACAACCACCTGTATCGGTGGATGCAGCACCGAGAACAGCGTCTTCCGCACCCCAGGTATCAAACTCACTGGCACCCAACAACTCAGTGCGGGTGCGGCCAATCGAATGCTGTTGTCACCAGAGTTTACCGTATCCGCACGTATTTTTGCGCGGCGCAACGATACATCACGCACCTACTTTGACGCCATCATCACCCAAGCGGGGCTATTTAGTCTGGCGCGCAACGACGATGGCACACTGTACATTGATATAAATACCGACACAGGGCGTACCCAGATCAATACCAACTACAAGGTGCCTGCCCTGCGTCCCGTGAGTGTTACCGTCAGCTATGACGGCGCTGTGGTCATCTTGTACGCCGATGGCAAAGAGGTGATGCGCACCATTGTGACGGGCCGACCACGGGATACGGACAGCAACAACAACGAACTGCGCATCGGCGGCTGGCAGAGCTCACGAGCCATGTACCAGTGTGGTGCCCAAGAATCGAACTGTAGTAGCTACGAAACAGGCACGAGCTGGCAGGGGAGCATTGATGATGTGGCGATGTTTGCCACTGCGCTCACGCCACTCGACATTGCGCAACTCCATGCGGGTACGTTCCAGAGTGACAACAACCTGATTGTGCGCCCTGGTGATAGTATGGTCGTCGCATCCACCCTCAAAAGCAAGTTGCTTAACCGTGATATGCAAGGCATTAGTAGCGTGAGCACGCGGAGCAACGAATACGCTATTGCTGCAGAATCCCCCCTCGGGTTTTCGGTAGCGCACAACGCAAGTATCAACGCTGAGAGCGTCATCACCGTGCCCGGGAGTGTCGACGACACACAAACGACGACCACCTACAAACTTGGCTGTACCTTTGCGAATGTTGAGCTGTGTCTCAAACTCGACGAAACGCCAACCACTACCGCCACCCGGTTTACCGACCTCTCCAACATGTCGCGCCATATCGTCTGTCACACGGTGCTCTGTGCCAACTACGTGGAAAGTGAACGTGCATGGAAGTTCACCAAAAATTCAGACCAGAGCGATTATTCGATGCTCCTCGATGTGGGTGTCGGCAACAGCATCAGCAGTCGTGATTTCACCGTCGCATTCTGGTACAAACCAACCGAATCATTCACCAACAAACGCACGTTTCTGAGCAACGGCAAAGCGGGCAAAAATGCCTTTGCCCTCTATGGCCAGAACACCAACCCAGTGGGTGGTGAAGACATGACCAAGGCGATTGTGCCCGTCTTTCAGATTGGTGAATCGCGCCTACAGGCGAGTACTGGCATCCCGTATGTGGGCTCAAGTGGCAATAGTTGGACACATATTGCGTTCCGTGCCCGCGTAATTCGCAGCTTCATGGACGGTAATACACCCAAGCTCGAGATATCACGCCAAATTTTTGTCAATGGGCGCAATGTCAGCTTGAATGCAGCCGATAATTCGGCTATCATTGATGCCCCTTCCGAAGCATTTGGCACACTCATTCTGGGCAACGACACCAATAATGCGGCCAGTGTGGTGACAGGCACCAACAACTACGCACTCGGCTTTATGCGTGACATACAGGTCTACTCGGCAGCGCTCAATCACCAGCAGATTCGTACCATTGCCAGCAACTGTGACGACCCGTGGTTGATAAGTTGCAGTAGTGCCAGTACGACGACGAGCCGCGACGACACGTCGGCCTTCGCACAAGCAAACAATTCCACCCTCACCTGTATCACATCCACATCGTGTATGGCCACATACCGCCACGCGGATGGCATGGCAGCCTACCTGCACCAACACGCTTTTAGCATTTACATGACGTTCGAGACGAGCAGTGCAGCCGACCAGACGCTGTGGAGTAGCACCAACCCGACCACGGCCAACCGGATTACGCTGGACGTGACCAATGGGCGGATCCGCTTCAACTATGCGGCAGGAAGCGTCAGCACCAGTGACACGATAAGCCCAAATGTGACCTATGTGGTCGTGGCAACCGTTGACGGACTGACGATGCGGCTGCATGTCTACCGTAGCAGTGGTTCGATGCAATCGGCAACCGCTACCATCAACGCACTCGCCGATGGACCACTTGACCCCATCGTGGTCGGAAATAATGCGACAGTGATGCGCGACGTGCGTATCTTCCGACAGGCCATGGTACCCCGCAACGAGGCAGCCTATGTGCGCTATGTGTTTGATGGAGTTATCGGCTCCGATCTCGCACGCATCCCACAGTCTGACCAGATTGCTGTCACCAATACGGCCAGTGTCAAGGTCATATCGAGTGATCCCAACTTTGAAAAATACCCACTTGCAGACATGTGTGTGTTGGAATCAACGCGTATCTGCATGCCATTCATGAGTAGCGATGTGCGTGATTACATGGGGCCCGTGGCATCGGCGGGGAGTGGCACCACGGTAACCACGGTCAATGCAAATCTGGCCATTGACAGCAACACGACCAACACGCTGGCAGTGACGAGTGCAAGTGGTCAACCGTGGTATGAAATCGATCTGCGCAGTGTGAAAGCGATTCGCACATTGCGTATCCACACCGATACGAGTGCCAACTGGGGTGGTGCCATCATCGCCTTGAGTAATGAATCTCTGGCGAGTGTGAATGCGCAGTCAGCCGTGCAATCGCGGGCGGTTACATGGCAATATGCGTTGTGTGGTAACCAAGATACCTGCAACACGACCACGCCGCCTGCCATCATTGAGCGCAACTTTGAATCGGGAAATAACGCCACCATGGCGCGCTATGTGCATATACGCATGTTTGGCACAAGCACCCGCACCCTCTCATTGAAAGAGCTTGAAGTCAACCCGGTCAGTAGCAACAACATATTACCGACCGGCACACACATCCAGTTGCAAGCATGTGGCACCCACTGCCCAGCAATTCAGGCAGGTGCTGCTCGTTTTTGGCGTAGTAACCAGACCTACATTGATACCAACAACAGTATCAATGGCGTTTTTAATCTCAGCCGGGAAATGACCATGATGGGGTGGTTCAAATTTGACACCACCACTACCACGTTGATTGCACCCAATCTGAATACCAGTAAAAACGGGATAAGCATCGGCGTAGCCAACGGCAAGGCATACCTAGCGACGCCTACCGGTGCTTATACGGCTACTACTACCCTCGAAATCAATCGTTGGTACCATTTGGCATTTGTGAAACAGGCGAGTGGTGCGAACGTCTATGTGAACGGCATCAGCGAGACACTCACCAGCAAAGTACTCTCCAACACCTATCAAACAGCCACATACCGCTTTGGCGGGCCGCATTCGTTCTGGGCAGCCGGCGTGCAACTCAATGACAAAGCGCTCTCCACCGAAGAGATTCGGCTCGCATTCCAACGCCGCACACAAGACCTGCATATTGGCTTTGATGTGCCCGCCCAGTCGCGTGTGTTTAGTGATACGGTCAACATCAATTTACGCCTCGATTGTATGAGCGTCTGTCCACAAAGTGGTCTACCAGGTCGTATCAACAATGCGGTGCGCTTTAGTGGCACACAAGGCGTCCAGCTGACCACCACAACAAATGAGTATGTCAGCCAGTTATTCAGCCAAGCGGGGCGCTATACCATCAGCATGTGGGTCAAACCGAGCTACTATGCGCAGTGGGTGATGGGGACAAATACCGGACTGTATGCAACCAGCGCTCCTGCACTCAATCTCGCTATCCGCGCGGACGGCACCATGGAAATGCGCCGTCTGACCAGCACCAACAACACGTACAGTGCGTTGGCATCTACCACCGTGATGCCGCTCAACCAGTGGAGCCATGTACTCTACAGTTTTGATTCAGCCACACGTCGCGAAACCCTGATCGTCAACCAACAAGTGACCAACCAAACCGTGAGTTCAGCAGCGAACTTCTATCGTGGTCCGCTCACTTTTGGTAGTGGCTTTGTGGGCGAACTTGATGCTATCGATCTGCGCAGTGAAGCGCTGATCCTCGCCAACGATGCAAGCATGCTTATCAGCCAGGCGCCCCATTGGCAACTGCGCTTCGAAGAAACCATTACGTCCCAGGCACCGGCATTCAGTCAAGGAAACGCCGTTTCACCCACCGTCAGCACCCCATTTTTGGCGTTGCCCGACCACACCGTGGTCGGTGACGCTGTCACAGGGAGTATCCGTTGGGGCTTGCAACGCAACACGGTATCTGCCACGTGTGCCACTACCGCTACCAACGCCACCTGTCCTGCGTTTGGCATTGCCGGATTAAGTGGGGCTGCGATTAACTTTGATGGGCAACAATCGATGCTCCTTGTGCAACAACCCACGAGCATCATGAGTGCCATGCAAAACGGTGGCACGGTGCAACTCAGTGTGCGCCCAGAAGCAGGAGTTACAAGCACCCAAACACTGCTTCGCTACGGCAACGACACCACTAGTGCGCTCGAAGTACGCATTACTCCGGATTACTATATTGCGGTGAAAGCGGGCTCCTATGCCTACACGAGTACCACTGCCATTGCCGCTGGCTGGAATCATATTGCGTTCACGTATGGCGTGAATGGATTTACATACATTCAGAATGGGCTGAGTAACACGAACCAAACATTGAGTAATACGGTCACATTGCCCGTGTTTGCCACTATTCCAGATGCACGCGTAAGCATTGGTGGGCGCATCAATGCGGCTACCGTAGTCGATGCGTTTTATGGGGGAATAGACGACATCACGTTTATGCCCAGTCGCATTGTGATGCGCAATGCATTCGTCGACGCACGCCAGCAAATGGCGATGTCGACATCCAAAAAGCAACTCGATGCCTTTGTGGTGGATGCCGATGTGGCCGCCATCACTGTGAACATCCCTGCGTACGTGCCCAAACTGGCCACCAATTACCTGATTTACGCGATTGACCCAACCTCGTATGTGGAAACGGTAAAAACAACAATTACGGCACCAAATTCCCTGTCAAACACGTATACAACGCAAACAGCGGATTGTGTCGATGACCTGAGCGAACATCCCGTGGCGTTTTGTCCCGTATTTGATACACGCTTCAACAACGGCATCGAAGGGCGCTATGCCATCACCATTGATGCCTATGACATCGTCAACAACCACAGCTTTATTACAACCACTACACTGCTCGACGATACGCCACCAGTGGCATCAATTGTGCCATTGCCCCAGGGGAGTAGTGTCTACACGGTGACACGCAACTTGGTCACCAATGAGCCGATGATTCACATCAACGTGAATGTGACTGACCCCACCTTGCGCAATGCGAATGGGGCGGCCGGGAGCGGCGTCAAGGCAGTCAAAATCAAGCTATATGACATATCGGGGCGCTTGATTACGTTGATACCACTCGAAGCACGACGATTGCCAAACAGCAATGTGTGGCATACATTGGCCACATTGCCGTTTAGTAATCCGACTGGATTCTACAAGGTCTCCGTGATTGCCACCGACATGATGAACAACACGAATCCTGTGGAGCTGGTGGTCGCTGGTGATGCCAACCCGATTGAGGTAGATGGTGCGCCACCCAAAGACATCGGGGTCTTTCCTTCACCACTCATCCCTAATTTGTACCTCGTCAGCAACCGGCAGCCTGCGACCGGCACCGTGTCAGATGCCGGTGAAGGTCGTCCAGCACTGCAAAAGAATCTCCGGGTACGCCTCGACTTTGAGTCGGATCCCGAACAAGACACCTATTTTGACAACCGAGGCGACAGCAAATTCATCGCGACCTGTGATGCCTGTCCATTTGTGCGCGAAGACAGCAGTCTCGGCAATCAACGTGTAGCGCTGTTTAATATTACGGGCAATAAACAGGCCATTCGCGTCATCAATGCCTCAAACGTCATTACTGGCACATATACCATCGCCCTGCTTGCCAAAATCACTGATAGTGGCACGCTGGTGGGCTCGGGTGTAGCGAGTAATCCACGCTTGCGCATCATGGTAGAACGCGATAGCAGCTATACGCCGACCGCCAAAAAATTCGTGCTCAAGAGCCTGCGCGGTAACAACATTCTCCGTAGCACGCTCAAGCTCGATGCCGAGCGCTGGTACTACATCGTCTTTTCGGAGAGCAGCGATACGTTGACGCTGTCAGTCGGCACCCAGCTCACGGCGATGACCACAACGAGCATGGCATATCGTGGTGATTTGACCATCAATACGCCGGACCTGCTGATTGGGGCAATTGCATCGGGCACCACCGGCACGCTCATCGAAGACGGCTTCCGTGGCTCGATTGATGATGTGCTCGTGTCGTCGTTCATCGTTGAACCCAGTGAGTTGATTGGTCGCAGTGTGGCACTGGGGAGTGGAGTGGCAACACACCAGACACGGCTCGTCATGGCAGATGACGGCTACGCTGTGCAAGACACGTTGAGCGCATCGTTGCGGTACTATTCTACAGTGTCGCAAGCGCGTCTGCCCATCCTAGATAGCACCCGCGGCATACAAAGTGACATCTGCAACGGCGAATATACTCGCGAACCAATGACCTGCCCGACGCTCGGAAATGGCTTTGTTGGCACAGGGATTACCATCCAGCGCGAAAGCGACGGGGTCTTTTTGGCACCACAAATGGTGCAAGGAATCACGGATACCCTGAGTGCCGCCCTGCGGGTGCGCCTAGATGCGGATACGCAGACAGGGCGCATTGCGAGTATCGTGTCGTCCAACCCAACAGACACTGCACTCATGGTGCATACGTGGTATGACCATACTCAAGAAAGCATCCTGGTGACTGTCGAAGATAGTGACGGTACCGGTATGTACGAGCACTCAATCCCAGTGACCGCGCCTGAGTACGGTCAGTGGTACCATCTGGGCATTACGAGTGCGCGCCAAAACAACACGACTGTGATTGCCGTCTATCTCAATGGCATGTATGTGTTTGGCTTTGATGACAGCGAGTTGCGTTGGCAAAATCCGACCATCCGCGTCGGTGGTGCCGAAAATGATGGTGCACTGGGGCTGCGTGTTGATGACATCAGCTACTTTGCAAAAGCGCTCGATGCACGTGAAATGACCTACCTCGATCGGGGCATGCATGCGGTGGTCACGATTCCCTTCGATAATACACAGGCCATCGATGCCCTCCGTGAAAACGATGATTCGGTCTACCATCACGAGCTCACGTATCTGCCGGGCACAACTCCATTTACCATCACCAATGGCATTATTGGGAGTGGTGCACTCCTTCTCGACGGCAATGATACGGTCTCCATGTACGACACCGATGGCTTGACTGTACCGTACAACGACAATCCGTGGTCGCTTGCGGCCTGGATCAAACCCACACGTACAACGGGTGAGCTGGTGCGTGGCTCCCTCGACGGCTACACATATGTGCTTGATTTCGTGGCCAACAAGCTGCGCTTTCGCATGGGTAGCTACGAAGTCACGAGCCAAGCCGTATACACACTACCTAGCACGGCGCAAGCCCTGGCAGTAATCTATGACGGCACCAATGTCAAGATGTACCTCGATCAACAAGATATTCCATTGACCGTGGTTGAAACGCAGGAGCCGTTTATCCCGGATGTCAATATTGCGCGTCGGGTCGCCAGCACACTTTCAAGTACTGCAGGTGACAATGGTGCCTGGCGCGCCACTGATGGCAACACCAACCGTGTGACAGAACTAGGCAGTGTGGCACTCACCCAAGCCACAGCTAATCCCAGCTGGACGATGGACTTTGGGTCACTCCAGTATATTGATGCCATCGACATCTACACCGCTGCCTGCTGTGCACAAGCCATGCAAGAGTTGCGTGTGGACGTGTTGGGAGCCGACAATACGCAGGTGCTGTGGTCGTATCAAGTGCCTGATTCGGTGGTGGTCGCAGAAAAGTTGCGCGTGACACCACCGACCAACACTCAAGGACGTTCTATCCGCATCTCGATTCCCACCACAGGGACAGATACAGCACAACTGGGCATCGCCGAAGTGGTCGTCGTCCAAGGCGCACGCCTCGTCATCGGTGACCAGTATCACGGCATGATTGACGATCTACGCATCTACCAACACGCCCTCAACGCCAACGAACGACGTATTTTGGCACAGTCGGGCTGGCGCACCAGCACCCTTTCGAGTAGCATCAACGGGAATGTGTGGAGTACCGCCTACCCAGAAAATCTCGAAATCAATGCGATTCTGCAAAGCGTGACGCGTGACAATGTCGATAATCGCACCTTCTACAAAGGTGAGCACACGTTGTGGAATGGGCGGGTAGACACGCGCCGCCCACAGATTGTGGCAACAGAAATCCAAGATACTGACACTGGACTCTATCGGTACACCATTGATATTAATGACCGTAACCTCAACCCGGCATCGGTACAAACACCCTGTGGCCAACGCCTCGATGCCGAGCTACAACAACACAACTCGGTGGCCTATATTAGTCAAAACAGTGCAGTGGATGGCACGCTACGTGAGCCAACACGCATGGTTGGGTCGTGTGAATATGGTATCGTCCCCGACATTATCCAAGTACAACGACAACAAATTGCCGCGACATCCCAGCTTGTGGCAGGAGCACGGTACCACTACACGGCACAAGCCAACAGCATCGCTGTGATTGATGCGCATAGTCCGGATACGCTGATTCAGCGCTCCATACCGGTCAGCGGCACTATCCAATCGCTAGTAATGAGTAGCGACAAACACACGTTGGTCGCATTAAATCGCAGCGCAGACGCACTCTTTATCAGTACATTCGATATCAGTACAACGCCAGAATCACCGCAGTATCTCGGTGAACTCAGGATTAACACGGCAGTCAACGTGGTCGATGCTACCATGGCAAATAATGATACTCAGCTCATTATTTTGACTGATGGTACACGTCAGCAACTGATGAACATTACCCTCACCAACCTGAGCAGCCCTATCCAAAATCTATCACGCGATGTTATCGCAGGGACACGGGGCTATGCACTCACCAGCAGTCACGCAGTAGTGTCATTGGCCCAAGGTGACGATGGTGTGGCATTCTACCAGATTGATAGTGATGGCACGCTTCAGCTGGCACAAGTCCTGCAAACATCGGGATATGTGCACCATGTGATGGCCAAAGATACGTATTTGTATGTCATCGTGGACGACGTCCCACTGCAAAATGGTGTTGCAGCCAACGTACCAAATATGTTACTCACCTATGCCTACCTCGACAGTGATTCGTATGCGTTGACATCACCGTTACAACCAATAAGTAGTTATGTACATACATCGCTCAGCGACGATTTGTACACGGTCGATGCCTACCATATCCGTCAAGTCATCCCCTATCTCGGCGATGATGTAATGGTACTTAGTGCACTCGCAACAGATGAATACTGCGATGTGGCGTGTCAACGCATCAGTATTATGGACACTACCAGCGTGACACCTACCTTGCGCAGCGAAACTCAGTTCCGCGGTACCGCACAGGCGATTGCAATCGCCAAAAACGATGTGCTGGTATTGCAACAAGGCACCACAAACAACACTGCACAACTGACGAGTTTCCAAGTGAGTGATCGACGGTGGGCTGCCACCGCCTGTGACCGTGCCAGCAACTGTAGTGAACAAGCGGCAACGTCCGGGATATCGAGTCAGCTAGTGCGCAGTGCACCAATTCAAGCCGGTGCATTCATGTTGAATGCGATGGTTGCATACACGCAAACCGAATCACTCGATTTCCACTTCCGCGCTGATGCCCCTGCCGGGGTACTCACCATGACGTTGTTAATCGACAATCAACCACAGCTGACCCATGTACCACGCAATATCATCGATGACTCGCAACCGCCGGTCTCCGTGGAATACGTATTCACCTTACCAACTATAACCACTGGACGGCATGTGGCACAACTCGTCTATCAGACTGTGGATTCACCCAGTGCACAGGTATCACCGCGGTATTCATTTATTGTGGATACCAAAGCTCCAACACTGAGCATCCGTGACTCGATTGTAGGCGTACAGAATCTCATCAACGACTACATCGAAGTCAACGTACGGATTGTGGATGATAGTGAATTACTCAGCTACAACATTCGCAATGCGGTAACTGCAGCAATATATCCAATTAGCAGCACCGTCTATACACAAAGCACATCAACCGGGGTAGAACAAATTGTACTCGCGAGTGTGTATGTGCCGCGCGGATCGCTGAGCCAACCGCTCATTCCTATCATCGTCGAGGCATATGACAAAGCAGGTAACGCAGTATCACGTCGCTTTGATGTGCGTGTAGATGATAGTGCACCACAACTCGAAAATGCGCAGGTGAGTGCGAATATCAACGGCAAAATGACCCCACTCACTGCCAATAGCACGATTACGCCGACCACCACGCTTGACTTGAATGTCAATTGGAGTCGCATCAGCGATATTTCCGCAATTACGTTACGTCAACTTGAATACCAGGTCACCACGGTGGTGCGTAGTGATGCATATGATAGTGCACTTGTGAGCACGGCGCTGCGCACCCCTGGTCTGAATACAGTCGAAGCATCGCGCATACAAATCGGTGTGCGTACCAGCGACAGCCTTGATAATAGTGCGGTAACTCGCCTCCCCGATGTCTACGTGGATAGTGCGCTGACTCCCGACTACACGCTCTTTGATGAGACGAGCCCCGTCTATCGTGGCTGGCTCAACAATGGCTGTGCGGTACTCGGCTACGACGAACGCACCATTGTACGCTACGATGGCCAACAGTTTGCCACCACCTGGGATAGCCAGGCCGTGCGTTTCAACTGGCAAGGAGCCAACTGGGACACTGACGGCGACTTGTTTATCTATATTGACAGCAAAATTGGTGGCACTGTCAACGCATTCCGCCCCGATAAATACACCAACGATTTGGCAACTCAACAAACCAACGGTGAATCCTTTATTGTCCTCCCCGCCAATGTTGCTGGACGGGCCATTGCCCCCGTGGGCACTGCACAGGCGTTGACCGACTGGCGCACCCGACTCTTCCGTGCCCAAAACAGTCGCAACACGGCATTCGTGGAAGGTGCAGACTATGTCATCTATGTGGGTGATTCGGCACATGCCAGTCTGTGGGCCTGGAATGCAACCAACAACACGTGGGAATTATCGGAATCACGGCCGCAGTATCGCTTTGAAACAGACAATTACCTCGACCACAGCGATCTCCGCCTCGACTTTGGTGCCATCGACTATGATGCAAGTACGCCGTTTGGGGTGGTTGCATTTGCCACCACCGAATCGTTGTTCATGCCATGGGCCAGCTTCCCTACATCCAATCCATCACGGAACAGCATGTACGACGACAAAATCGTGGTGCTTCCATTCATCAATGGCTATGCATGGCCAAGCCTGAGTGATAATGTGTGCGCACGTCAAAGTGCCAGCATCCCGAGTACCACGCAAATTCAAGCCTCACTTGTCAGCACACCGAGTGGTGCGAGCATGCGCAGTGTGGCTGATGCCTTTGCCAACACGGAGCCTGATGCCGTCCAGATGGCTATCGATGAAACCACATCACTCTGTGCCCTACTGACCGACGATAGCTGGTGCCAGACGATTCGCGAACTCCAAACCACCTCGATGGCAGGGTCGGCGTTGCTTGCCGGTCTGCGTTCCATCAATGTCCAGAGTCAAGCACCCGTGCTCGGCAATAATTCGGTGGTGACCTACACCCTGCGTATTGCGAATACGAGCACTGTAGCCACTACGACCATCTACGGCATTGCCCAGACCTATGGCGGTGTATGGTTGACCACAAGCAATAATGCCAACGTGACCAGTGGAGGTAATTACACCTACCACACCGTCAGCGATGCTGTGCTGCGCGACTATCTCATCCTGCAAATTCCACCCATCGCTGCCAACGGCGTCTATACCGTCACACTGAACGGACTCATTGACATCGACAAAGCGCAATCCATTGCCGAAGATCGGATTGCGACCGGCGATATTGCCAAGGTCGAAATCCGCCTGACAGACCGAAATCCACAAAACAATCCGCTGACCAATCGCACCATTGAATGGTTGAATGCCTCGGTACGCATCGATACTCAAGCACCTACGCACGTCACCCCCACCCTGCACCAAGTGGTACGCGTGGGTAACACGACGCTGCGGGGCACGGTGGTCGATGAATCACCTGTCAGTGGTGTCGAAATCATGTATGGCTACAACAACACGAGTCTCAGCCAACGCAAATTCTGCAGTGTGGACTTAAGTAATCAGTGGCAATGTGCTCTCGTCATTCCGCCGGGAAGCACATCGCTCAAATACCGGCTACGCGCCACCGATCGCTACGGATTAGTTGGTCTGTGGAGCAGTGATTATGTCACTCCCGTCGATACAGATCGGCCGATATTTGTACTCGATGCCAACACACTTGCACTCACACGCAGTACACTCGTCGGCGGCAATCGCATCCAGATGAGTGGGCTCATCACTGATAGCACGAGTATCAGTACATTGACCGTTTGTGATGAAAGTGAAATTGCGTGTGATACCATCGATGCCGCAACCGTCACAGCGACCACTCAGACATACACGGCCACACAGACACTAAACACACCGATTGACGCACAGCCATGTAGTGCGCTCAATTTCAGTGACTACACCGTCTACCCGTTGCCCCAAACAGCACCTGCCACAGCACGTGTCACTGACATTGCGGTGGAAGTGCGCATCAGCCATGCGAGTGCACAACACGTCGAATTATGGCTTCGTTCACCATCCGGCACCCGCGTAGCGCTGGTCACATCCACACGGGCGGCGATGACCAATCTGGTAGCTGTATTCAGTGACAACAATACGACGGCAACAACTGCGTTACAAGGCACTATTGCCACCACAGCATCCCCCGTTCAAGTACATCCCGATGGTGCACTCACCACACTAGTGGGCGAATCCGTCAACGGGACATGGGCAATTCTCGCATGTAATCGCACCGCCTCACCGTTGGGAGCATTTGTGTCGAGCCGTCTGAGTATCACCTCGCAGTCGCAACCACGCACCATCAACTCGACCTGGGCGTACACACTCAGCAACACGGAAAACCTGGATGGTGTAGTCCGCACCTACAGCATGTGGGCCCGTGATACTGCCGGCAATCTCAGTGCACAGCGCCGCGTCAGCCTCAAAATCGATACTGTGGCTCCTGTCCTGAGTGTGATTCCCCGAGGCACCAGCAGTATCAGTGCTACGCAGGAGTTTAATCTGTTTACAGGGACGATTGCCGAAGGAAGTCCCACTCCCCCTGAACTCTTCGCCAAGCTCTACAAAGACGATGTATTGGTGCGTACGCTCCCGTTAGCACTCACCCGTGCCACCAACAGCAGTCAGCAGATCCAAGGCTTTGTGAGTGGGCGGAGTAGCAACGTGTACAGCTGGGCCTTGCCATTTGACCCCGCCAAATACGACAAGGGGATCTACTATGTACAGTTCTACACCGCAGATGCGCTAGGGAATACGCTGGTCAGTAGCCGTTATGTCTTTGACAACCCGACCCACGCAGCGCCACAAATCGAGTGGGTTGCAGATCGCCCACCCTTTGTGCCGACGACAGCACAAATCGAATTTGCACTCAAGAGCAATTATGAGGCGACCACCGTCGATGTCGAATTCAGCGACGACATGCCTCCTGCCGATGACGTGAGTACCACCGTCGGTACCTGGTCATACGGCGATCCGAGCGACCTCGTACAACACCCCACCATAGCTGCCCTGCACGGGCAACAAATCCAACAACTGGCGGTTGGCACGTATATCGGTGCTGCGCTGCTTGCCAACGGTGATGTCAACCTATGGCCGATTGCGGCGGGGAGCACGATTTCAACTGCCATCCAACTCCAAAACGTGCAACACATTGCACTCGCCGATGATATCCTCGCCGACGACGCCCGCCTGTTACTTATCACGGGAGATGGGCGCGTCGGGCAGCTCATCACCGATACGCTGACGTACCCGCTCGGGAATACGACCGCCGTGCAAATAGATGCTGGTCGCACACACAATGTCGCCCTGCTCAACACGGGTCAAGTGCTCACGTGGCAGACCGATACCACTGGAGTCACCACCCAGGCCATTAGTAATACCACACACATTACCCAGGTCAGTGCCGGTGATGGATTCACCGTCACACTCGATGATGCGGGGCGGGTCAGTGCGTGGGGGCGCAACAACCGTGGGCAAACAAACGTGCCCATTCCAGCCCCCACTGATGAGCCAATTATTGCAATCGCCACTGGCTATGCACACACTATCGCGTTGCGCGCAGACGGGAGTGTGTTAGCCTGGGGTGACAACACGTTTGGGCAAACGTCTGTGCCGACGACACTCACGGACGTGGTCTACATCAGTGCAGGCGCCTACACTAGTGCCGCCGTACAGAGTGATGGCACCGTCACCATCTGGGGACGCAACCGCATGACTGTGCCACACAGCGTCAACATCATCGCGCTCGGATATCAGACTACGATGATGGAATGGAAACCATTCCGGTACACACTCGATTCCGACCTAGTATTGCCTGCCTCCGGCGATGTCCAGCGCCAGGTTGTGACGGTCACCGGCATACAGCCAGGCAGACGGTATCGCTACACAATCACGGCACGCAATGCCATGGGGACTGCCAGTAAAACAGGGGTCTTTTTCAGCCGCGTCGCACGCAGCCAAGTCTTTATTCCGTTGATGACCGGTGCCACAGAGCCTGCGGCTCCGGTAGGTGAACGCTAATGAATACCTATCAGCGTATCTCTTGGGTGGCGATTACTATCGTCTGCATGGTAATCCTGGTTAGTACCACCATCTATCGCCAGTCTACGATGGCGGCTACACCACGTGATGTCGCACTACCGACTGCCGGTATCGTTGCCCCGCCATTTCGTGGTCAGGCGATTCCTTGGGGGATTAGTAGTGGAAACTTGCATCGCCTGCCGGTGAGCACCCAGAGTGGTGTCAAGCAACTTGCAGTGAACGACCATCACGCACTCGCAATTACGGCAAATAACACGGTAGTAGGGTGGGGAATCAACCTCAACGGAGAGCTCACCATTCCCCGCACCTTGAGTAATGTGGTCCAAGTCACCACGGGTATCACACATAGTGCAGCATTGAATGCAACAGGGAATGTTACTATTTGGGGGCATGCAAATGTGCTCAAACAAGGACGCAGCTTTAGTAATATCGTGCAAATTGCGAGTGGTGATGCCCATGTGGTGCTCTTGCGGAATGGCGGCGGCATCATTGTTGCTGGTGGCACGACAGCGCAACGTGCAGTGCCAAGTGAATTTAACTGCGGTGGCGTAGTACTGTGCAATGCGGCACGGGCTGCCGTTGCAGTTGCTGCAGGTAGTGACAGTAGTGTGGTGTTGAGTGCGAATGGCGACATCACCCAGTGGGGGAGTGCACGCACCGTGCCTACGGCAGCACATACCGACATGGTGCAGGTATTTGCCAGTGGCAACACCTATGCGGCACTCAATCCGAATGGCACACTCATTGTCTGGGGTGCTGTCGACAATCTTGATATTAGTGCAGTGAGTGGCGCGACCCGACTCGACGAGGGTGGCGCAAAATATCTCGTGGTACCAAATATGACTGGCATCATCGAAGTCGCAAGTGCCAAATGGGGAATAGCACTCGTACGCCGCAGTGGGGTGGCGCTCACAATCCCCTATTACACACAGCAAGCACCGACACTCCCCGATGCGCGGATTGTCACATTGGGGATGCATCGCAACCACAGCTGTGGTGTCGCACTGAGTTATGCAGCAATCAGTCTCCTACCCACCGCCACTACGAGTCTGCAGTTAGATACCCTGGCTGTCGAACGCTTTACACAGATGGGGAATGTGGTGGCATGGGGTGACGATAGCGATATCACCACCATTCCAAGTAACGCCCGTGATGGCACCGTGATCCAAATCGTTGCGGGTCGCTACCATGTGGTAGCGCTGCGCAACGACAGTGTGGTGGTGGCATGGGGCGACAACATGTATGGGCAAAGCACGATACCAACAACCCTCGATGATGTACGTGTTGCAGATGACCCCATGCGTGTAGTAGCCGTAGCCGCCGGTGGCAACCATAGTGTGGCACTACGCGCAAATGGTGAGGTAATTGTATGGGGTGACAATACCTTCAACCAACTGCAAGTACCTACTGGACTCAAACCGATTGTGCAAATCAGTGCGGGTGCACGGCATACCATTGCACTCCAAAATGATGGCACATTGGTGGGGTGGGGCGACAATAGTGCTGGTCAGATTACGGTACCAAAAGTTGCCGGGGTACAAAAAATAGCGAGTGGCTACTTTCACAACCTGGCATTATTGCGCAACGGTGAAATTTTTACATGGGGCAGTAACAGCTTTGGACAGTTGACACTCCCACCACTCAGCAACGTGGTCGATGTGGCAGCCAGCAATGCAAATAGTATGTTTTTGCACCGTGACGGGCGCGTCACAGTGCTTGGACTCAATAGCGATGACCAACGCAATGTGCCGACTGGCATTTACCAACATGTCGATGCCGGATTCAATCATCTGTTAGCAATTGATGCAACTGGCCAACCAGTGGCATGGGGGCTCGACACAAACAATCAAACCACTATCCCACCGGCGCTGACACGTGTGCTGATGCTGGCTGGTGGGAGCAACTTTAGCGTGGCATTAGTCCCCAATAGTGCCGCATTTGTGGCACCTACGCCACAACCCACCCGTGAGCAGCGCAACATGCGCTTTACCCGAGTGGCTGCAGGGAGCGAGAGTGCACTTGCAACCGTGGATGGTAATGTGGTGGTATGGGGCAATGACGCGAGTAATCAACTTGCCATGCCTGCTCTCAGCAATATCATGGCCGTAGCCAGCGGTAATCAGTTCCATGTGGCACTCAATGATCTCGGTGTGGTCACCACATGGGGCGACGGAATCAGTGCCACTCCTGTCGGATTACCGCCGATGCGCGCAATTGCGGCCGGCGACGCACATGTGGTAGCACTGTCAACGAGTGGCGCAGTACACGCATGGGGCGCAAATGGCGCAGGACAAACCACCATACCTGTTGGCCTTAGCGGAGTGATTGCTGTGGCTGCAGGAGCCACACACAGCCTTGCGCTCAAGGCTGATGGTAGCATTGTTGGTTGGGGTGACAATACGGATGGCCAAATCACCATTCCAGGTGACTCAACACCAGCCATCGCCATTGCTGCCGGAGGCAACTACAGCATGGCACTGCGCGCCGACGGGAGTATTCGCGTCTGGGGCAACAATACCCATGGGCAACAGAGTATCCCAGTAGGTGCCGTCAATGTGATTGCAATTGATGCGGGGCCAACCCATGCGCTCGCACTCACACGAGACGGGAATGTGGTAGCGTGGGGTGACGGAGCCGCTGGCGCTACCACCATCCCCAGTAACTTGGGGCGCATTGCTGCGCTGGCTGCAGGGCGTAACACGTCGTATGCCATTACTGAAGACGGAAGGTTGATGGCGTGGGGGCGCAACGACTATCGCCAACTCGAAATTCCACGCCAAATCAGTGGTATCCCTGACATGTCGCAGAGTCCGTTCCAAGGCACCACAAATAGCTGGGGGACACTCAGCGGCAATCTCAGCCAAAACCAGGCAAACATCAACCAGATTGCAATTGGAAGCGATACCATGGCACTCTTGACCAGTAGTGGGGTCATCACCTTTCCAACTGGTTCAGGTGTGGTCAATACGGCACTGACTAGCGCCATTACCAGCACAGGCAACATTGCACAAGTGGCCATGGGCGACTTTGGCGTGGCGCTTACGCGTAACCGCCGGGTACTGACATGGGGACCGCAGGCACCAGTCATCCCCGATCATATGCGGAGTACAGCCACCGAAATCACCGCGTACGCCGACCACGTGATGATTATCAACAGTGCAGGTGAGGCGTGGTCAAACAAATTCACCATCCCCAATACACGCCCCATCATCCATGTGGCAGCCAATCAGACACATGGTGCAATCCTCTACGATAACGGGAGTATTGCAATTGTGGGTGATGATGTGAGCAGTGGTATCACACAGATTCCAAGCAGTGCAACCACAATAAGTGACATTGCACTCGGCGATCACCACATACTCGCACTCACCAGCCGCGGGGCCGTACTAGCCTGGGGGGCAGATGGCGACAACCAGGACTTTGGGCAAGCAGATGTACCGTATGCGGCGCAGTCCAACGTGTATGCAATTGCTGCCGGAGATACCTTTTCGCTAGCATTACGCACCGATGGCACCGTGGTGGCATGGGGGGATGTACCGAGTGGTACGAGTAGTGCGCTCAGCGTGCATAATGCGGCCAACAACGTGGTGGCGATTTATGCCAAACACCACACAATTGCGTTACTGAGCAACAACAGTGTGCCGCGTGCAACGATTATTCCCAGCGCCACCCGCGCAGCCAGTGCCACCCCAACCAGCGTCGCCATCGCAGGCGACGTGACCACCAATCAAATTGGTTGGTTTACAGCCAGTGACATGGTTCCCGCAACAAGCTGGAACACAAGTACTGGAGTATTGACCTGCACACCGCGCTCGACATGTCCGCTGACAATCACAGACGGGGTGCGTGGGAGCGCGGCGTGGTTCGATGACCGATTCGGCGATGAACTGGTGAGCAATCACACACTGGCGCTGGCTAACAAATCGTTCACCGTAAGCTTCTGGATGCGCCGTGATCGTATCAATCAGGCAGATGTGGCCCTCAGCTACGGTCAACCCGCATTACGCAGGCACTTAACCGTGGGTATTGATGCAACCAACCGTGTATTTTGTAACTTTTTTGGGGATGATTTACGCAGTGGTATGTGGTACACCGATACTGCATGGCATCACTATGCGTGTACGTTCAATACCACCACACTCATCCGCCGTATCTATCGTGACGGTGTCATCATTGCCCAGGATCGCAGTGTTGCATCACTCCAGACAACTGCTGCGCCACTAAGCATTGGTTGGCGCAACGACAGTGCCGAAGGACTACGTGGTAGTATTGACGGCTTAGCCATTTATGAGCGTGAGCTTACCAGCGAACTGACCACCTACCAGACGCTTGATGCGACCAACCCACTCCTGACCACTGAGTTTGAATATCAGCAACTGCAGAGTCGCAGTAGCAATCAAAGCACATTGACGTGCACCACACTCGCACAGTGTCCCACTATGCCGCTAAGCAACCACAATGCGCACGCCATTGAAATGAACGGTGAAAGCAGACTCCGCTTTAGTGAAACCTGGCCTGGCACACGTGGATTTGCCATTGCGGCATGGGTATATGCCCGCACAAGCAACAATCCGATGGTAGTCGTCGGGCATGGTACCAGTGATACCACAAGTGTGGAAGTCGGCTTTACCAACGATCAACGCATCTTCTGTCGGATTGCCAATCAGAGTATCCAGACCAGCACTCCGATGGCACGCGCCTGGCACCACATCACGTGTAGCTACGACGCAACTGCGCGTAGCGTGACGTTGTACATCAATGGGATGCCAGTTGCAACGCAAACAAATGTGACCTATAGTGCAGTGAGTCACACGGTGATTGGCCAAAGCATCCTCAATACCAAAGGCTTTAGTGGGTTTGTGGATGATATCATGCTCTACAATGCACCGCTCACACATGCGCACATCACCCAACTCTACAATGCGACATCACCTGAGCAACGGGTCGCCACACTCACAGTGGTAGCAGGATCTCGTTCACCGACGCCCACTTTTAGTCGTACGGTAACTGCAAGCCGGACCAGTACCAACGCAGCCACCAAAACACGGCTCCCAGCGAGTATGACGGCGACCATGCCCAAATATCCGACGATGACGCTGACTGCATCGCCCACACGCAGTGTGACCATGTCCCGCACTCCATCAGGCACGCGCAATGCAACCAACACATCGGTACGACCAGCGACTGCAACGCTTTCACCCACGCGCACGCTTTCGCCGACAAGTACACCACTCATGATTACACGCACGATGATGGTCATTTTGAGCCCAATTCACGGTGCGCAAACCATGACTTCAGTCGCATTCACGGCAACTGCAGCATCCAATCAGGCCAAGACACAAACGGTGATTGCGATTCCCACCGAAACGCGAGCAGCGGCTTTGACTGCAACATCAGACGCACTCACTCCTACTATGTCAGCATACCCGTTACCACACACGGCAACAGCAATACGATCGAGTACCCGTACAAGCTCAATTACCGTGAGTCGCACACGCTCGCGCACACCATCAATTACACGCACCCCCACCAGGAGTGCCACTCATACCAAAACACGCACGAACACACGTACGAATACGCCAACCAGCACCTATACGTTTACTCCCACCATTACACCGTCGCCGACCATTACACCATCGCACACCAATTCACCAGTACCGACCGATACACCGGTGCCTTCTGCAACCACACCGCCCACACCATAACACACCAAGCCCCCCGGGCGCAGAGCGACAGGGGGGATTGGTGTAATTGATTATGCCAACTGTGCATTCCAGGCCATCGCATCTGCGATGAGTGCCAGGAAATCATCTTCGCGGTCGATGAATGCCTCATCGACTTTGATAAAACCTTGCATGCGACGTGGGTCTTTGGCAAGGGGTGACACACCGGGGCGTGTAAGCAACTGCTGGGCCCGTGTCACCCCTACCCGCACCATCATGGCGTCGCCAAACACCCCAACCAGCATGTGCCCACGCACAAAAAAGACGATGCCCCCAAACATGCGCTTGGTCGGCGCAGTCGGTAGTTGTTCACTAATCCGTTCGAAAATTGTCCGCGAATACGGCATGAATCACTTTGCCTGTTGTACGGCGTGTACCACCAGCATATCACATCTGCGCATCAACAGAGCACATGCATGTATTGGTCACAGACTAGCACTCGTCGATATACACACAACAGTATCGTCATGGATAAAACTGATGCATCACAAGTGTGACCACACGGGCAAGCGGCATGTGTGCTTCAAACACGGGTGAGTGATTGCGCATCGCAGGCTGATCTACACTGTAATGCGGCAAACTCGCACTAATCTGTGCATCTCTGGCAATTCCCGCATCCTGCCGATACTGTGTGACTAGCGCATAGAGTTGATGCGCATCTGGTAGATCGGGTGTGCTCAGTGCGATATAAGCGGCAACGCAATCCAGAAATGCCAGCACAGTTACCAGCGAGACACAATGCTCGCCATCTGCAAGCATTTGCACAATATGCATGCGTGCAGTCTGCGCATCACCCGTAAAAATCGCACCATAACAGAGCCATATGCTACATTGCGCGGTTGCACTCAGCAGCGCATGCTGTGCAAAACCACGCCGAGCCTGTCTCAAATAATTGCGCGCACTGCGAAAATCTCCCATGCTCGTCAAAATGATGCCTCGTTGCAACAGCGTATCAAAGGTTGCAACTGTATTGGTGTGGTGCTGATGCGCACGCAATGCCTGATCATTCATCTCGAGTGCGCTACCAAACTCGCCACTATGCCACGCCAGCATACCGATCAGCTGCACTACACGCGCCTGCCATGCAGGCATGACATGGTCAACAAATATCTGCTTGGCCATATCAAGTTGTGCCTGAAGCTGCACACGCTTGGCTGTAGTTAGCTGTCTCACATACAACACGTGTGCATACACCAGATCATAGCTGATGCGTGCCCAAAGGAGAGGTGTATGCGTTACACCTTGCAATAGCGCTTCACAGTGCGCAATGCCCTGTTCAACCTCACCACCATCCAACATGACACATCCTAGTAGATAGTCTAACTCTGTCCGATATGGATGCATTCCATCAGTACCTTGCTGCAGACATGCCTCGATCAGTGGACGCATATGGTGCACAAAACCAAACCGACGCCATACACCATGCCAATGCGTCAGGAGTTGTGCGGCAGGCACATAGTGTTGCTGTGCAACGAGATGTACGATTATGTCATATACCAGAAGCATTTCGGCTACTGTAATCGCCTGTGACGCATCATCAAAGGTATCTTCCCAACGCCAATCCACATGCATGAGGGCATTCACCACGTCGTAGTACGACGACAGCAACGTATCTGGCGTAATGCGTCGCGCGAGTTGCAATGCAATTAGCTCATGGAGTACATATATTTCACGATCATTAACGGCACGTACTATTAACAGTTGCTGTGTTACCAGATCATCAATCATGCGTTGCACGTGCACCGTATCACGCACACCCAGCTGCTGTTGCATCAACAACAAAAAGCGGTATGTGACCCCCGTTGGCCAGTGATACAGCAGCAATAACAGCCGCATTTGGATGGGTGATAGCACATCCATGCGTCGTTGAATTTCATCGGAAAGCTGAAATGGCTGCGTGGCACTGTATGCTGCAGCAGCAGCCAGCATAATTGCTAACGGCAACCCGTCGGTATGCGTACAACGTTGCATGACTTCGCTATCTGTGGGGACGGGGAGGGCCTGGATGACCCGCTGGCGCCGCAACAGTTGACACGCCGCTGCCTGTGCATGGTGATGGTGGAGCGGTGTCAGCTGCATCGCCACATACCCAGAAGCATGGAAGTCTTTGGCTGTCACAATACATCTAACCGCAGGAAACGCATCATGCACCGCATGCACAAATACAGCTGGAGTCATTGCCTGGATGTCGTCGATTTCGGTGATGAGCAGGTATGGTTGCTCACGTTGCACTACATGTTGCAATTGCGCCTGGACGAGTTCAGGCACGAGGGTTGCCACCCCTAGTATCTGCGCTAACTGACGCACAAAGTCAGCAAATGAGTGAATCGAACGCCCACTCATCATGTATGCTCGTTTTCCATGGGCAGTTTCGTACGCACGTAGCAGTGCATGACCAAATACCGTTTTGCCAATACCAGGTGGTCCACAAATTGCGATATTTTGCTGAGCCACTGCTGCATCATGCCACTGCGAAAGCTCAACATCACGACCAATCAATGACTGCGAATTCGTCACTGCGGTCATATCCAAACCATAATCACGCATACACTGACGCCATTCTTCAGCAGGGAAGTAGCGCATGTACCCGACATATTGACTGATAGGGATACGCATAGCAATGGCCAAGGTAAAAAATTCGGCAGTCGTAAGTGCCTGTGCATGAAACATAAACATGACTGCAATCACACTCGCAAAGAGCTCGCACGACGCACTAATGTCACGTTCTGGCCGCATCAATAGCAGGTCATCAAAACGTGCCCGTGTGATTGAGACACCTTGTGCTTGCAACGCAGCCACAACATCCGATACATGAACATCTACTGTCCTAAGCCGCTTCATGGCACGCTTCATGACAATGGTAATCGTCGGTTTATCGTAGAACATATCACCGAACATGGCTGAACATTTCAGATTTATATCGAATTCTTCAAATGAAATATACCACATTTTCGTTGAAAATTTCCGAAAAAAGTATATGTCATGATTGTAAATTATGTATAGAACCGGCAACAGAGCGAGCATCATATGAAAAAACTTGAATTAGCGCCGTATCTGACTTCACAAGAGCTCTATCGACGGTATCGCCTATGCAAAGACGCCCAAGAGGCACGCCGGTGGCGCATTTTGTGGATGATGAGCACGCACACACCCATCGCAACCATTATTGCGACCACTGGCATGAGTCGTACTTGGATTTGGCAAATCTGTAAGCGCTACAACGCCCTAGGTCTTGTTGGGGTCAAGCGGCAGCAAAAGCAGCGCATTGGCGCACGGCCGCTCTTGAACGATCAACAAATAGTCATGCTCTATCGCGTGCTTGCTCAACCTCCAAGTGAAGGAGGGCGCTGGACGAGCAAAAAGGTCGCAGCGTGGATACAACACACCATCAATCGCACTCACGTCGCCACGCGCACGGGGTGGGTCTATCTCTGCCGCTATCGTCGCTACGTGCAGATGCATGCACTACACGACAAGCAAATCATCACGAATCAAACGGATAACATCGTAGAACGTCAGTTGCGCTAACACGTGGGTGCGGTCAAGCGCAGATATATCAACGTGTTGGGATGCGCGTTGGCGCTGTTGTTGAAAAATTGCTTCGAGTTGCTTACCACGAAAGATGTGACGTTCACCACGAAAGTGCTCGACACGCTCGCACAACAGCAATGTTTCATGAAATGCACCCTGTAACAAGAGCATGCCACTGTAGATGTCCATGACATACAACATGTCTTGCAATCCGCCACCACGCTGCAGCGGGTCAATGGCTGCAGCCAATAGTGTACGCGTTTGCTGCGCATCACCACTCAGTACCGCAATGGCTGCTAGGCGCAAGTTGCACTGTGCTTGACCAATATCAATCTGTAGCCGCGCATATTCAGCTTTGGCATAGACAAGTGCTGGCTGTGCCACATCAAATTCACCACGTGTCATATAGATCAACCCACGGTTAAACTGTGCTTCAATCAACCCATGCGCCGACTCACACTGCGTATAAAGGAACAACGCATCATCGTTGAGTGCGACCGCACGCTGGCTGTCACCAGCGCTCAAACAGACATAGGCGTAGAGATCGAGTACACTTGCCCGTAACACGAGGTCATCGTGTGACTGCAAGAATGTGACTGCAGCATCCAAGTATGCACAGATGGTGTCATACGTAATGATGGGCGGCGTAGAAGTATCAATCACACCATTCATACCAATTTCTGCTGCAATCCGACACACCAGTGGCAATTGTTGCCGATAGAGTGCTTCAGCATATGCGCGGCGCAAATAGGCCAATGCCAACGAAATCATGCCACGTGCGCTATACAGTGAACCCATAGTAAACAATAGTTCAGGTACAAGTGGATGCGCATCGTCAATCGCCGATATACATGCTTCAGCCAATGGTATGGCATCATCACTGAGCCCATGTCGCACCCACATGGTGCGTCCCACAATCAATAGGTGTGCGGTTTCTGGGTGCATCTTATACGTGAGCATGAGCGTGGCACACTCCAACACGCACCACAAATCGCTCGTCTCACTCAGCACACCATGCGTACCCGTCACGACTTCCCAACGTACATCGAGTTGGTGAATCGCTGACGCAATACGACTCAAGAGCGTATGTGTCTCATCTGGGGAGAGATGATGAATCACCACTTGCCGAATGACCACATTCACCCCAATACGCATCTGCGCATCACTCCCCACCTCATACACGATACGCCGCTGTGTAAGTCGCATGAGTCGGTTGAGTAATCCGTTCGCATTCATCCCCCAAGTCTGTGGTGCAATTAATGTCAAAAAGCGCTGTGTCATGGGGCTCGCACTCATACTCAGCAACATCACAATTTGTTTATCAATGCGATCAAGTTGGTTTATATTGTTGCGCACCACATCATCTGTGTTCGTCACATCAGCGGCATTGGCAACGGCATTCGCAATCATGCAAATAAAAAGCGGATTCCCTTGCACTGCCTGGCATGATTCCAACACATACGCTGCACGAATGCTCCGACCACCCGCCTGTTGATAAATCTGCATAAAAAGTTGACACGCCGATGCGCGTAGATGCGCAGTATCGAGTGCTGGGATGACTTCTTCATGATATTCACGTTGCTGACCAAGAATACCCACCGTACGTGATATCGCAATACAACGCAGCATCGGCAGGTGTGCACGAATGTGTGTCATAATCACATTCGCAGAAATTCCAGTATCACATTCATCAATGTGCTCCAGTACCACATAGACAAACGTGCGTTGCATCACGAGTTGCAAACGCAACAATATTGGTTCATTGGTAATGGGTTTGACATGGAATAACGTGGCTAACTGCTCATAGAGTTGCGCAAGTGTCTTAATGGGGCGCACATCGAGATAAAAGAGGGGCTGCCCGTGTGACATCTCGTAGCGACGGAGTAGCTCGATTACCACTGCGGTTTTGCCGATGCCGGCTGGACCAGAGATAACTATGTTGCGTTGTTTTGTCATCAACGCATATAAGCGATTGAGAATCGCATCGCGGCCAATGACCATGGTATGCGGATGCATCAAAAGTCGCGTGCGAAATCCATAGCTGTGCAATGCTGATTGCCACTCTTTTGGGGAAAAATAGCGTTGATAACGCTGTATCTGATTGATAGGGATGCGTACAGCATTCACCAATTCGAGGAATTCATCAGCACGCAATATATCTGCATCATAGTCAAACACAATCGCAAAAAAAAGGTGAAATACATCGAGTGGAATATGCACATCACGGGTAGCACGTGTCAAAAACATATCATCAAAGCGCGCCCGTGTGAGTGGCATGTCGCGTTGCGCCATGGCATCAAGAATATCGACGACGAACACCTGTTTCAGCCGCAGGCGACGCATTATTTCGCGCATGATACGAATAATCTGCGGCTTATCGTATATGAGATCACTCATACAGGCACCATTCCACTATTTCGCTGGCGGATGCTCCTCCCACGTTGGAGCATCCCAACCGAAGTCAATCCCATGCCGTTTGAGATGCGCCTGCAAATTCGCATCGGTCTCTACTAATTCTACGAGACGACTCAGTGCCCCATTAAGTGCATCTTGCATCCCATCGGGATATTTGGCTAGTCGTTCAGGTTGTACATCAAAAATCAATGGCACATGGAAACGCAAATATCCATCTGAAGTGCGTTGGGGTGGCATACATCATTCTCCTTGTTTGGGTTCATGTTGGCGCAGTGCGTTCCGCTGGGTACGCCACTGCGGACAATAACGTGTCACACACTGCCAAAACGGTGCAGCATGGTTGGGGTGAAACAAATGTGCAAGTTCGTGGATGACCACATAGGCGATGACATCATGCGGATAGTGCACCAACCCCGTCGCAAAGGTCAACACACCAGTGCGTGGCGCACAGCTTCCCCAGCGACTCCGCATTGACCGAATACGCCATTCTCGCACCGCAGGCGTCTGCATGGTTGCTTGCCACTGTGGCACCAATACCGCCAACACCGCATGTAACTGCGCCTGATACCAACGATCAAGCATGCGTTGGAGCAGTGATACGTCGTCACTAGGACGGTGCTGAATGACCACCGTGTCGCCTTGACGATAGATGTGGCGTGTGCGTGCGTGCACCTGTACCACCGCCAGCGCGTGCCCATACACACGCACTGTAGCGGGTATGCTTGTCAGCGCTGGCACGTAGTGCTGCCGCAGCCATTCAGCCTGTGATTCAGCAAACGATTGCGCCATGGCAACTGAGCAATGCCACGGCACGTTGAGCACTACCTCACCTGGGCGCACCACCCGTAGACGCAGATATTTGACGCGCTTACGCGCCAGCGTAATTGGGATGTCTGCGACAATTATTTGCACGCCTCACCTCGCCTGTTGCGTTGCTCGTCTCATTGTAACGGGTTTTCTGCGTTGCGTCTGTCCAAGTCGGTATGGTATAATCGGCAGAGATGGCCCGGTAGCTCAATGGATAGAGCATCAGTCTTCGGAACTGAGTGTTGGGGGTTCGATTCCCTCCCGGGTCGCCACTGACTCCACATGCAATACTCATGTTTTTCGCCTAACACACAGCATCGTGCACGACCTGCACGGTGCTGTGTGTTGGTGCACCATACCGTATAATAGCTGCATCGCACAACTACGAGGAGGTTGGCATGCGCACACGACACTACGGCGCAATTGTGATCGGTGGCGGTATCATCGGCTGGAGCACCGCTTACCATCTGCAGCAACAGGGTGTACACGACATCGCTGTGATGGATATGAGTCATCCATCAGTAGCCACCTCCGGCGCAGGTGCTGGCTTTGTGGGCGAGTGGGCGGCCGGCTTTGGACCCAAAAACTGGGGCAAAGACGAGCTCGCCATTCAACAGTACGGCATGCAATTCTACCGCGAACTCGGTCGGCGACACGACATCCACCTGCGTGAAAACGGCAACATGTACCTCGCTCGCACTGCCCACGGCTACACTACGTGGGTAGAGCCCATGCTCACCCATGCTCTTGCCCCTCACGACACGCGCCAGCTATCGCCGCACGACATCCACGATATCAGCAACGGCAGCATGGCTGCATCCGAAGTCTATGGCGCCGTCTATCACCCTCGCGGCATCCAGATTCATACCACACCAGCGGTACAGGCTCTGGCCCACGAAGTACTCCGCCATGGTGCCACACATATCTATGGGCAACAGGCAACTCAGCTCATCCATACCAATGGTCATATTACGGCAGTTAAAACCAGCGATGGACAACAGTATGACGCACATACCGTGGTTGTAGCCGCCGGTGCGTGGGTCAATCAGCTCTTGCAAAGCATCAATATGGACATCCCTCTCTACCGCGTAGTGGCCACCCGCATTATTAGCCCAGAAAGTGGCATCCCCAGCACACTCCCTACCATCATGATTCCTGAGCAGGGAGCATGGATCCGCGAGCATCGTGGTGGCTTGTTGTGGGGTACCGGTGATGGGTACGCCCCCGTGCATTCACTCCCAGGTACAACTCCCGTGGGCACGCGACCACATTACCCCGAGCTAGTAACGGCACTGACCACCGCAGTGGGCGCATCGTTCCAACGCTTGTTCCCACAGGCTAGCCTCGCAGTGGCTGAGTGGACGCAGGGCATCCCCGCCTATAGCGTCGACCGGCTCTTTTGTGCGGGTGCAGTGCCTGGCATCCACGGGTTGTGGGTGGCAAGTGGTGACAACGAATCAGGAGTGACACACGGCCCTGGGATGGGGCGGCTGATGGCTGACCTTGTGACCACGGGAACGAGTACATGGGTCGACGCCCGTAAGTTCGCACTCGACCGCTTTGCACAGCGCTATCCTGATGAAGCCGCAATTGGAGCGGCTATGCCACCACGGCGCTAACTATGCCATTCATTGCAACTATCACCATCGTGGTGCCCGACTACGACGAAGCGATCACCTACTACACCACAGTCTGTGGGTTTGTGGTACAGGCAGACTACCCACTCGATGCGCATAAACGCTGGGTGGTCGTCGGCCCACCCGATGGGCGTGGCTGCCAACTCTTGCTGGCCAAGGCCAGCTCACCCGCACAAATGGCACACATCGGCAATCAGACGGGT
>JBKCGB010000171.1:0-7054 GCA_046303375.1 Roseiflexaceae bacterium | reverse complement strand
GAGAGTTGATAATTGAGAGTTGATAATTGAGAGTTGATAATTGAGAGTTGATAATTGAGAGTTGATAATTGAGAGTTGATAATTGAGAGTTGATGGATGGTAATATGAAGTGCGACAGATAGAGCGCACATACTCCACCGATACCCTGTGTAGCATAGAGTTACTACACAACACGCACACAGGATGTATCAATGGGGTACACCCATTCGCTGCCCAGTTGGGGCGTCATCACGCCATAATCGCGCATGAATACCGGCATGGCCCCAACGTGGAAACATACCACGCCACGCAGGCGTACCAGCGTACAATCGCGCGACACACCGCATCACGACCGCAAGGATGCTATACGACGACGCTCGCAACCCACATCAGTACGTTACTCCAAAAGACATGGTCGCCGGAATAAATTGCGGCATTTCATCGCATCAACGCAATTCCAAGCGTGTCAGGTGATCCGTTCGCCCGAGTATATTGCGCACTAGAGGACTAGCACCTGCTTTTTCGATGCGCTACCAGCTACACTCGCCTTGGTCGAGCATGGCCAGCGCCGCCATGAGCTGTGGCTGGGCAAAAGCAGCCTCGGCGGTCATCCAATTGCTTGAGGAGTAAGGGGGGTTGACATGAACCCCAAATGGGTCTAAAATACAGATGTCTGTATTTAAATTATTATTTTAAATCGCAGAATGCGTTGTAAATGATTTTCAAAAAGGAATGCGTATGCTTTCGCAAAAGATCCCCGTGTACGGGCGTGGTTTGTTTCGCCCAGTGTTCTCAATTGTCATGGCGTTGCTGTTAGTGTACAGCACGAACAGTGTGTTGTTTCAACGCGTGCATGCATCTCCCTCCAGCAATTACGCAGGCATGTTCCGCGCTGACGTGGACGTGCGTGACGCGTACGACCGTGCGCGTATCGACAAGGCCGGCATCGTGGTCATCAAAGAGTCCACCGGCAGTGTTCGGGTACTCGTTGATACGATGCAACGTGCCCAGCTTGCGCGCTGGGGCATGCTCCCGTACAACGTAGTGAGTGTGGCAGAGCTGGGTGTGGATGCACCGCCGCTGGCACGACGTAGTGGCACGATCGTCGATCTGTACAAGCGCAGCTTGCGCGTGGCGTCGCCACAACGTGCCTGGGCGAGTACCTTGTCGGCTCGTACCAAGCTGAAGCTCGCTGCTGAAGTGGCCCCTGATAGTGATGGTGACGGTCTCACAGACACGCAAGAGATGGAATGGTGTACCAATCCCAACCTCGCGGACAGTGACCGTGACCGCACTTCAGACAAAGCCGAGATCGATATGCTGCAGCAGTGGATGCAGCACAGGGTTGAGCGCACCTCCAATACCATCAAGGGGTTCCCGTTTTTAGGAACGCCGTTCATGAATCCTACCGTGACCAACTGTTATGACACCGACCAAGATGCGGTGCCGGATTTGGTGGAGTGGGATCTCGGGCTTGACCCCAATCGCGAGTCCTCAGACGGCGATAAGTTCGACGACGGGCAAGAGCTGTACGGTCGTACCCACTGTACCAACAGCGGTGGCTTCTGTGGGTATGGCTCGTTGCCGCGCAATTCTGACTTTGGCGTCATCATGGCCGAAATGCCTGCATGGGTGAAATACCCCGGCTACCATCCTTTGGTGGCCGCCTTCCCATACCCCGAAATCAGCGTTAAACCAGGCTCCATTCGCGTACAACCAATAACCGTCATCACGACGGAAAAGGGCACGATGACGCAGAATGAACGCTCGTATGCGACCACACAGACGAAGGGAACCAGTGTGGCGAAAACGGAAGGGGAAACTCGAAATGACTGGCAGAGTATCCATGTAGAGAATGTGCGCAATTCGTTTTTTAGGGGAACCGGGGGAGCCCAGGTAGCCAAATTACTTCAATTGAGTTGGAAATATCTTACCAAAGCCAGTGCTAAGAACTATGGTGCGGTAAAAACGACTGCTAAAAAAGTGCAGAAAGAGTGTACCGAAGGCTTTATAAGTAAAATAACATGCTTTGAATTTGCCACTAATTTGGGAGAAACAGCTCTCGATTGGATTTTGCCTTCTTTTACTGCATACGCACCGACGTATGTGGAAGAAGAGGGAGTGAGCGTGAATGGTGATTCATATCAAAGTAAGATGCGCAATGGAGATCAGAAAACCATCACGTCAGGGCAGTGCGTGAACCCCAATAGTCGTACTACCTGCGTGAATTCAGTGGTCCCAAAAAACATGGCTGATGATAGGTTCAGCACAGAATCCAACGAGACGCAATATAGAAAAAATGGCAGTGCAGAAAGTGTCATTGGTTTAAATGCCTATGCAAATCTGCTATTTGCTCCTCGTGAAACAGTTGAGCAAGGGAGTAGTCAGGGGATTTTTACGTCTCTGACGCAAACCCAGTACGAAGAAAACTCAGTGACGAATGGGGAATCGTTTACAACGGGCGAAGATTGGCGCACTGCCACTGCGTTGAACAGCAGTGAGGCGGGTCGTTTAGTATTCACCTATACGATTGCCAACGCAGGCACTGATTTTGCCTTGGAACTGCGCGATATCTCGTTCAACATCTATTTGAACGACGATCCCAATCCGATTGCCACGTACTTCCCGGCTACAGATATTGGCGGTGATGGGCGCTTGACCAATCTATCACCGAATGGTACTCCACGGGAATTCACGTCACGCCCAATCGTGCTATCGTTGACCGAAATGCAGGCATTGGACGTGTCGCCGGATTGTGTGGCAATGAAAGCACAAGGCACGCTTGCCCAAGATGCCCGGTGCCCGGGTGGCACGTTGCGCATTGAGCTGAGTGGGTTCTCGTACGGCACGGATCAACTTTTTTACGAGAATGCTATCGGTGCCGGCGTCACGCTCCGCATCGACGATGGTTCGGATGACGGTGATTTTACCCTCGACACCTACGTGGTGCCGACGTGGCAAACCCCCGACTATGCCGATGAGCCAGTGCTCGATGTGTTGGCACGCGCATTCCCAGTACAACGTGCTGCAGACGGCACACTGGTGGCGATTTGGACGCCCGAGGTACGTACGGATGTGCCGTCGTGGTGCGAAGAGCCGTTCGGCAATGGTGGGGTTGTGTACTGCAAGCGCGCCTTGAGTACCGCAGATGCGTGGCTCATCTACTCGTCGGGGATGACGGGAAACGCAACAGCGTACCAGCGGATGACTGCACAATCCGGCGCCCAAGCCCTGTTCCGCTTCCGCCGTGATAGCGACAAAGACGGCTACCCCGACGAAGTCGAGGATCGACTGGGGACCAACAAGAACTCGGCACGATCGGTGCCCATGCCAGAGTTGACGGCTGCCATGCATCAGGTGCGAGAGGGCAATGACGTGACGGCCACACTCAGCCTCCTCAACGGTGGCGCCACGGATGCCTATGGCGTGGAAGCGGTCATGATTGCTCCCGACGACAGTATTACGGTGACTAACAACTTCGTGGGTGGCAGTGGCCGTGTCAAGGCGTATGAACAGTTGTCTGTCGGGAGTCAAATCGACTTCAATCCGGCCCTCGGGCAAAATTGGACGGCCAACGGCCATACAACGCCCGTGCTGGCCGGCTACTACACGGGCACCGAACCGCGCACGTACACATTTACGGCTCGGTGTGGTGGCGTCGGCACGTGTACGGTGGGCAGTGGCTCGACCGCCTTTACGTGGGTCGATAATCAGGGGGCTGTGGGGATTCTCGAAGTGGGGGCTGCATATCAGTCGCCCAACCGCATGACTGTGGGCACATTCGGGCTTTCTGTTGCGCTCTTGAGTGGCGTGGTCGGCCAAGGTGAGCAATTCACGGTGGTTGCAGCACCACCACTTGATACGTTCGGCTATACCATCAACCGTGAGCCACACACGCCGCCACTGGTCGCCGTGACCGCCAATCACACGGGTGGTTGGGAGCAGACGGTGGTGCCTGCGATCTCGATGAATATCGCTAAACCGAATTTGAATCTGGCACCGTATGCCGGGAACATGTTATACGGCATGGATATGCAGATTTTGTCGAACACGCCGGTGAAAGTGGGTTCGAACACGACCTACATTGCCGTCAATAACCCGTCATCGCAGACCATCACACAGGGACGAATTTACCTGGAAGTGGTAGCACCTGATGGTTATCGTACGGCCATTTTCGAGAAGCAACTCGACTTCGTGAATGGCCCCACCGTGGTGCCCATAACCTGGTCGACAAGTGCGTTTACCACCACATATGAGGCTGACAAACCATTCATTGTGCGGGCGACGTGGACGGACTATCAAGATACGATCATCCGCAAGGCGTACCGTGATGTGAGCAATTTGGGGGTAAACAATTTCCCCAAAATCGAGGTACCAGCAGGGTCATTAGTCAAGAATTTGGGTGTCATTGATGCAGGGATGCCGGCCAAGTATTCGGTGTTCATCGCTAACATGGGCCAAAACAGCCTGATGCTGACGCACCGCACTGTCGAGCACGTGCAGAGCAACCTACAGGGGACAGCCGTGTTGCCTATGGGAGCGGTCGGGGAGCTCCGCTTTTCACTCGATACGGGCAATATGCCGGTGGGCAGCTTCACGAAGAGCATTCAAATCCGGACGTCTGACCCGTTGCAACCGCTCTTGACGGTGCAGTTGAGTGGCGAAATTGTGGCCGCCGATAGTGCGGTGGTGACCTACATTCCCGACCCGTATAAGCCACTTGAGCAGGCTGTGTACGTCAAGGGACCACAAGCGGCTTTGGCACCGGTGACCTACAACAACGCCATCGTGACTGATCAAGCTCGCATTCATCCAGTTGAGGTCGTTGACGACTTAACGGGTACCTCGTTGGGGCGTGGCCGTGCTGTGGCCAGTGTGTGGGAGCAGTTGATGCCAGTGCCCATGGCTACCGCACGCGAGAGCCGTGAGTCTGGTGCTGTGACTGTTGCTCCACGGGCGTTGGTTGATAGCGGCTGGGTAGAAGTCTGTGGTGTCAACTGTGATTTTGAGTATGGCAACATGCATGGGTGGGTACAAGACGGTGGTAATTTTGACGTACGGAGTGAGTACCCACTCTCGGGGCGGTATGCAGTGAAGGGGACATCTGCGAATCAAGCAGGATTTTATCGCGATGTCAATATTTCTCAGTATGCGATGCATGTTGATGCAGGTTTCGGTACTTTTTCAACAAATGCATGGATGGATATTGGGAAATCAGAAAGCAGTGCTGTTACTGTTCAATTCTTGAATGCCTCAATGCAAGAAATTGCACGTAATGGTACTGGTTGGGTTAGTAGGATTGGGGGCGGGTATGGCTTAATTAATCGAACGGGTGGTATACCAAGTGGTACGCGTTACTTGCGCCTACGTATCGATGCGCGTCGATCTGCGCACAGTTACACTGATGTCGATGTCGATTCAGTATCGCTTCAAGTACGTATGCAAGGAGACGCGGTCGGCACTGTAGCAGGCACGGTATACGCAGACCTCAATCAAAACGGAGTGCGTGATGTGGGTGAACCGGCGGTATCTGATGTACAAGTCACGCTTGATGAGGCTTTGTCGGTACGTACTGATGCGCAGGGTGGGTATAGATTCACCGGCGTAGATGTTGGTACACACCAGGTACGTATCGTGCCACCCGCGCAATACACGGCACTCTCGGCGACACAACAGCAAATTGCAGTGGCCATCAATCAGCAGACGAACGTTGATTTTCGTTTGCGACCATATAGCAGTGTCACTGGAAGTGTCTATGTAGACATGGATGCAGACGGTGTGCGCGATGCAGGTGAACAAGGAGTAGCGGGCGTTGTAATTGCAGCTGGTACCCAGCAAGTAAGCACCGATGCTGATGGCAAGTATACGATTAATGGTGTCCCCACGGGATCACTGACCATTGGTATCACGCAGTCAAATGGATACGTGGCGATTGGTGATGCCAGTGTTACCAAGAATATCGGCTTGGCGGAAGCCGTACAAGTGGATTTCGGTGTGCTCAATTACGTGGCCGAATTTGCACCAGTGAGCGGTGGCGCCACGATGCGCATGTTTGTGCCCAATGCGATTGCTCAAAGTGCGCGCTACGTGGTCCGGAACGGCATTGAGATGTCGTTTGATGGCCCAAATGTGACGCAGACCACGTATGTCACGTTGCCCAACACGGAGTACCTGACGGTCAGTTTGGAAATCCTTTCCATTGACACGTTGACGGGTAACATGCGCGTGGATGTCGGGGCTGATGGAAGCAACGATTGGATGCAATCATTGAATGGCGTCAGCCGGCATGTCAATAATGCGCTGGCGAATCAAGTCAACGCATTCCGTGCCGGGAAGAGTGGCAACACCATTAATCTGCCCATCAAAATTACCAGTGCCAGCAATGCGGTGGGTGGCAAATTGCTCATCTACAACGTGGTAGCAATGCCCAAGCCAACGGTTGATGTCAGTGTGGCAGGGGTGGTGATTGCCAATACGCGGAGCACATCCGCAGATCGGAGCAGTGCATCAACCACGATTCCGATTAACGTGACCCGCTACGTGAACGCCACGATTCGCAATAATGGGACGAGTGCGAGCGAGCCAATGAGCGTGGCCGCAGTCGCAGACATAACGGATTTCGGTGCGTGGTATGTTGGTTCTGTGCTGGTGCCAGCGTTACCGGTGAGTGGCACACACACCGTGTCGATTCCGTTTACGACGCAATCCTGGGAATCGGTAACGGGGACCATCAAGTTGCTGGTCGACCCGTACGGCGGTGTCCCTGAATCGAATGAAGCGAACAACGAAGTGAAGGTGAACTTCACCGTGGTTGATCCGATTGAGAGCGGGCTCACGCCCATCATGCAGACGCAGACTGCGGTGGCAGAGCTACAAACGGCGACAGCGATTGTGCGGGGCACGGCCACGGCTATTGCACAAACACAGACGGCAGTGGCAGGGCAAACACAGACTGCGGTGGCAGGACAAACACAGACCGCCGTGGCGCAGATGAAGACGGCCACAGCAAACGCTGTAGCCACGCAACAAGCAAATGCACGTGCCACACAAACAGCGCAAGTAGCTACCACTGCCA
>JBKCGB010000170.1:0-57866 GCA_046303375.1 Roseiflexaceae bacterium | reverse complement strand
CAATGGCCCTGTTGGTGGTGGTGTCGGCGGCGCAGTACCCGGCAGTCGTGGTGGCAATTCGGGGCGCGGTCGAAACACCGTTGACCGCAAAAGCACAATTCGCTCATCTGATTTCGTCGAAAGCGATGGTGCCGGACGCGGGAGAGGGGGCAAAAACAACAAGAATTCGGCGATGATGACCCGCATGCCAAATGGACGCCAGTCGAACACACCGCGACCAGTCATCCGCCCCAAAGGCCCCATCCAACTGGGGAGTTCGATGACTGTACGTGAGCTTTCAGAAGCGACAAGCGTGGGTGCTTCTGAAATTCTGAAATCACTACTCAAAGGTGGTGTGGTTGCAAACATCAACCAACAAATTGATTACGACACTGCAGCACTGATTTGTGCGGACTTAAACATAGAGACGGTGCAATATGTCCCAGAACAGTTGGCCGGTATCGTGGACAACATCAAGGATGTACTAGCAGCAGAAACCGCAGATACACTGATTACACGGCCACCGGTGGTCACCATCATGGGGCACGTCGATCACGGTAAAACCAAATTGCTTGATGCAATCCGCCAAACACGTGTTGCCGAAGGCGAAGCAGGTGGTATTACTCAGCATGTTGGTGCGTACCAAGTTGAAATCTCGAATCGCAAAATCACATTTCTCGACACCCCTGGTCACGAAGCCTTTACGGCAATGCGTGCCCGTGGTGCTCAAGTGACCGACATCGTAGTGTTGGTGGTAGCCGCCGATGACGGCGTGATGCCACAAACTGTGGAAGCGATTTCACACGTCAAAGCTGCTGGGGTACCGATGATTGTTGCAATCAACAAAATTGACACCATCAATGCCAACCCCGATTTAGTCAAACAACAACTGGCCGCAAACAATGTCATTGTGGAATCATATGGTGGTGATGTGCCTTCAGTCGAGGTATCCGCACGCATGCGTACCAACATTGATGGTCTACTCGAAATGATTCTGCTCGTTGCCGATATCCAAGACTACAAAGCGAATCCTAGTGCAAAAGCAGTCGGGACAGTCGTCGAAGCAGAAATGGATCGTCAGCGTGGCCCAATTGCCACCGTACTTATTCAGAACGGCACCATTCGCCTCGATGACAACGTACTTGTCGGCAATGGCACAGGCACCATTCGCGCCATGTTCAATGACACTGGCAAACGTATTAGATACGCCGAGCCAGCCACACCCGTGGTGATTCTGGGACTAAACGAAGTCCCCATGGCAGGCGATATTCTGCAAGTCATGGACGACTTGACAGTGGCGCGCGAAGTCGCAATTCAGCGACAACGTCAGATTCGCATCGATGCCATGGCCAATTTGCGTTCAGTGAGTCTCGATGGTTTGTTTGCAAACATTCAGCAAGGCAAAATCAAGGATTTGAATTTGATTGTCAAAGTGGACGTGATGGGGTCGCTGGGCGCTATTGAACATGCGCTAGGACAGCTCAACACGACCGAAGTACAAATCAAAATCATCCATCGCGGCACTGGCACGATCACCGAAAGCGATGTCAATCTCGCAATTGCATCACGTGGTATTATCATCGGGTTCAATGCACGTCCAGACCCCGCTGCGCGGCGCGCCGCCGAACAACATGGCATCGATATTCGCTTCTACAATATCATCTATAACCTGGTAGAAGAAATGAAGAAAGCCATGATTGGGATGCTGGATCCCGAATACCGTGAAGTCACCGAAGGATATGCCGAAGTGCGAAATACATTCCGGTTGCCGAGCCGAGAGGTCGTAGCAGGTTTGTATGTGACTGATGGCAAAATTAACCGGCAACAAAGCGTACGCGTGCTCCGCAGCGGCGTGGTGACACACGACGGACGCATCAGTAGCTTACGGCGCTTCAAGGAAGATGTCCGCGAAGTTGCATCGGGATATGAGTGCGGTGTGGTTGTCGAAAACTTTAGTGATGTGCAGGACGGCGACACGCTCGAGTTTTATCGTAAGGAACGTGTGGAGCGGACAGCGTAATCATGAGCAAACGCACCGAACAAGTGGCTGGCGAAATTCAACAAATCGTCAGCCACCTCATCCAGACCGAAATCAAAGACCCACGTGTTGCGTTTTGCACGGTGATGGGCGTCGAAATGAGCCCCGACCTCCAGATGGCACATATCCGTGTCTCTGTGTTGGGTGATGCAGAAGCACGCAAAAAAACCATGGCAGCGCTTGATCACGCCAAGGGCTTTATCCGGCGGCAAGTGGCGCAAGAGTTGCGTCATTTACGCACCGCACCTGGTTTACGCTTCATGCTTGATACGTCGATTGATCATAGTATTCGTATTAGTGAACTGCTCCGTGATAACCAGTAGCAGACACCTCGTCGTTATGCCTGAGAGAGTGTGAATGAATCGTCACGATACCCTGGTACGCCAAGCAAATGAATGGGTGGCACGTATTAGCAATGCGCGCAACATTATGCTGGTTACCCATGTAAATCCAGACGGCGATGCGATCGGTTCAATGGCAGGGTTGTATGCAGCCCTGCCACAAATTACGAGTGCGCATATTACTATGGTCGTCCAACAACCGGTGCCTGCCTACCTTGCATGGCTGCCTGACATACAGCACAGCTGTGAGATTGGCGAACACAAGGCTTGGCCGAACCCAGATCTCATCATTGCAGTTGATTGTGCGGCTGCAGATCGCATCGGTGGCATTCACGCTGTACATGCACAAACCCTACAACACAGTACCATCATCCAAGTCGATCATCATGCAACCAATACCCTTTTTGGCGTACAAAACTTGATTATCGAGAAGGCTTGTGCGACTTGCGAGATTATCACCGAATTTTTGCCAATGCTCGGCATCACCATGACACCCGGAATCGCAACTCCCCTCTTGCTGGGAATCATGACTGACACACAGAGCTTTCAGATATACGATACGCGGGCAGATACACTACAACTCGGAGCCAAACTTTTTGCGGCTGGTGCTGACCACGCCTCAATCGTCCAAAAGGTGTTTCGCTCCACACGACGCGAAGCATTGCAACTTGCGTCACGGGTCTTGAGCACAATGCGAGTCCACGATCACGTGGTATGGACGGCAGTACCACTCGCCTGGCTCGAAGAGTTCAATGCCACAGACGACGAGAGTGACGAAGCACTCGGAATGCTCCAACGCATTGACGGTTTCGAGGTTATCATGCTCATCAAAGAGCGCAAGAATGGCGTAAAAATCAGCTTGCGGTCACGCAACGTGATCGTTGCAGCGATCGCTACACGTCACGGCGGTGGAGGGCACGCCCACGCTGCTGGTATCAACTTACCCGGCTTTTCGATAGAGGCCGCAGCCAACCTCTTGTTACCCGAATTACATGCAGCATGCACGGCTTTCTTTGCATCAACAAAACACTAGGGCGTACGTCCCATGATATGGTGGCAGCGGTACGTCGTATCACACGCACACGGGCAGTGGGCCATGCAGGCACGCTTGACCCGGCAGCGACAGGTGTGCTCGTAATCGCACTTGGCATGGCGACGCGCTTGATTGAATATGTCCAAGATGACACCCAAAAGACGTACCGTGCGACGATATGTTTGGGAAGCGCTACCGATTCAGATGACGCAACAGGTGCCACCATTGCGACTGCGAACGTACCACAGATGACAACTGCGGCCTGGGCAACCATCGCACAGCAGTTTACTGGGACGATTGCACAAGTTCCACCAGCAGTATCGGCACTCCATCACAACGGCGAACGCATGTATGAGCTAGTGCGCCGCGGTGTGGCCCCAACACTTGCATCGCGTCAAGTACATGTACACCACATCACTATCGAAGACTGGCAGCCACCGTACCTCACGTGTACGATTACCTGTGGCAAAGGCACGTATATACGTGCTATCGCCCGGGATATGGGGGAAAGTGTAGGCAGTAAAGCTCATTTATGTCAACTAGAACGCACTGCTGTAGGAGATTTTGTCATCGCGGATGCGATTACCACCGAAGCACTGCAACAAATGTCAGTTGCTGACTCCATGCTCCCCCTTGAGTATGCGGTGCGTGGTTGGCATCACATCCACGCAGATGCACCCACAATACGTCGCATCCAACATGGTCAAGCAATCCCTGCAGATACACACCTGAGTACTCGTGCGGCAGTTATCAACGAACAGGGTAAACTGGTTGCAGTGGTTGTGGCACGAGATGGTCACTGGCATCCGCACAAAGTCTTTCACACGGAAGGAACACCATGACTCGCTATGCTGGATTTCCGACGAGCGCAATCAGTCAAGCCAGCCAAGTTACCATCGGAGTGTTTGATGGAATGCACCGCGGCCACACGGCGTTTCTGACTGCGTTAGCAACACAAGCACACGCCGCTGGGCACGATGCCGTGGTCGTCACCTTTGACCCACATCCTGACACAGTGGTCCGTCCCGACCGACCAATCAAGCTGTTGATGACACCGCATGATCGGCTGAATCATATCGAGTCATGTGGTATTGATCACGTTATCAGTGTGGCGTTTGATCATCACATCCAGGCGATGAGCGCAGCTGATTTCATGCAACACGTAGTACATGCCACCAACGTGCGCACCTTGTGGGTGGGTTGGGATTTCGCACTCGGTCGTAACCGCGAAGGCACAACAAGTCGATTACAAGATATCGGAACAACACTCGGCTTTGTGACGCAGGTGGTGCCACGCCTGACCGATACACAGGGTGAACCCAGTTCGAGTGCGGTGCGGGCAGCACTTCACGACGGCGACATGGACCGCGTACGCGCATTACTTGGTCACATCCATTACTACCATGGCGTGGTCACGGTAGGAGACCAGCGTGGCCGCACCATTGGCTTCCCCACGGCGAATATGAGTATCGATGAACGTATCATGCTGCCCAAATTTGGCGTCTACGCATGTCGAATCGAAGTCGCCGGTAAGCGATACAATGCCGTAACAAACATTGGACAACGGCCGACCTTCCACGGGAGCACACCGCGCATTGAAGCACACATACTCGATTTCAACCGCGATATTTATGGGCAGCAGGTGACATTGTATGTCCACGAATTCATTCGCGCAGAGCAGCGGTTTGCAGGGATTCAAGAGCTGGTTGCACAAATCCAACGTGATGTGGCTCACACCCGTACCATTCACATGATCGATTGATGCAACTAATCGAATTTACTATACGTCTACAGAGTGTACGATTTGCTGAAAGGAGCAAAACAATGACAAATCCACAACGCATCGACCTGCCAGATCCAACCGTATCCGTTCGGGGCAAAGGCGCCAATGGCATGGAGTATTCCATTATTGGCACGACCATGCAAGCGCTTATCTGTGAACTCGATCCCGGTGAAAGCATCGTCAGCCAAAGTGGCGGGCTGGCATGGATGAGTGGCAATATCACAATGAACACCAACATGAACGGTGGACTCGGCGGGGTCTTTAAGCGCATGATTACCGGTGAATCACTCTTTGTAGCAGAATACAGTGCCACTGGTGGGCGCGGCATCGTCGCATTTGCGTCAGATTTTCCTGGCAAAATTGTCCCCATTACGTTGAGTCCTGGTCAAGACATTGTTACGCAGAAACAAGCCTTTTTGTGTGCAGAAAAGAGTGTCACGTTTGATATTTTCTTCCAACGCAAACTCGGTGCTGGCTTCTTTGGTGGTGAAGGATTCATCATGGAAAAGTTGACTGGACCAGGGGTTGCGTTTGTGGCATTTGATGGCGAAATCGTGGAATACACCCTCGAAGCGAATCAAATACTCAAAGTTGACACGGGGTATGTGGCCATGATGGAATCCACGGTGAGCATGGATATCGAAATGGTGAGAGGCTTCAAGAACATCCTGTTTGGTGGCGAAGGGTTGTTCTTGACCACACTCCGTGGTCCAGGACGCGTGTGGTTGCAGACCATGCCCATGTCGGTGCTGGCTGGATCAATTGCACACTACATGCCGCAGGCATCAACCAATACCACATCTGGTGGTAACATCATCGGCAATTTGCTCAATCAGTAAGTAGCGCACATCACACACCCCCCTGTCTGACACTTCTATCAGACGGGGGGGTGTGTATTCAGCAGTCGCTCGTAGAGTGCACGAAACGACGTACCCAGCATCGCATACCCAAACGCACGTACCACTTTTTCCCGACCAAAATCACCAAATCGGCGGCGCAACGCAGCGTCTTCACCGAGGACACGCACTTTTTCCGCATAGCCATGAACATCATCTGGCGTCACGAGAAATCCACTTTGCCCATCATCAACAACTTCTGGGAGTGCCGAAGCATTGGTTGTAACCACCGGCACGCCGCACGCCAATGCTTCAGCAGGTGCGATGCCAAACCCCTCAAGCCGAGAAGGAAAGAGCATAATGTCTGCAGAGCGATAGGCGGCCACCAATCCATCACGGTCAGGGGTTCCAATGGGAATCATGCGCGGATGAGGATTCACGTCCACACCAGCCTGGAAACTAGCCGTGTAGTAAAGCACGTAGTCTGACGGCAGCAAATCCATGATTTTTGCAAGTAAGTCAAAGCCTTTGCGGCGCGTGCGGTTGCCCACAAATAACAGGCGTATACGCGCATCAGATGCAGGGAGCGCATTAAGCCGTTGTGCATGTGGCGCCGGGGTAAAGACGTCAGTATCGATGCCATCATAGATGAGATGCGTGTCACGTCTGCCATATGTGGCTTCGGTCATCTGTTGGGTGTAGCGTGATACACAGACAACTGCATCAGCTTGCGCAACTGACCACCCGTCGTAGCGTGATTCAACGAGGCGATAAAATAACCGCTGTGCGCGACTACTCACTGGTTGCAAGCGGGGATCAGTGGTCAGGTGGTGTACCGTGGTCACTAGTGGTATCCCGGGACGCTTGAGTGCAAACGCAACCCGTGAACGTGCTTGAATGATAGAACGTCCATGCCACCACTGGTGTGGCATGGACGCTTGCAAGAGCATCGGCACGAAATTATAGCGCTCTGGCATGCGCAAGAGCGCTGCATCACTAAGGCCAGCACGTTGGACGGCACGCAGGATGTTTTGGATACCGATATCGACGCCACCACGCCCAATTGGTGATACATACAATGGACGAATCGTCATGTGCGTGGCTTTTCTACCACGATGAAATAGCTGCCAGAATGTAACGAACCAAACAACCACAAATCGAGCTCCATCATCCAGGTCACAAACTGAATCACCCAGTAGATGGGACTTGTAGGCTTGAGTTGTGTGCGCAATCGCCGTCGTGCACGAATCTCACGGTCGGTGCCATCGCTGATAGCAGCACTTTTGTTGGTCAAATCACCTGCTTTGGCACGCCCGGCCCAGGCTTCGCCGAGTTTCATCAGCACATGCTCCACAAAACTGGTGAACACACTATTCCAAAAAACCACCTTGACTGGTTTTAAGCCTGCGCGTGCAAAGGCGTTGAGCACATCGTCCCACGTCGCTAATGCCTTGATATGATCAGACTTACGCAGTTTTTCGCGTTCAAAATCATACACACCTGCTTTGACAAACTGACGCCCGATCCAGCGACTGACATCAACGAGTGGCTGTAGCGATGATTTTTCTTTGGTGTTGGACATCGCCAAAAAGCGCCCACCTGGCTTGAGGACCCGAGCCTGTTCCAGCAGGTAGGCATCAATGACTTCGATGGGGAAGTGCTCGAGGACATCGAGTGAAAAAGCCTTATCAAACACATTATCAGCAAACGGCAAAACACGGGAATCTGCTTGTGTGAGCTCAATGTCGCTGATAGCTGCATCTGCAAACATCGTAGCAGGATCATTACCAACCATAGTTTTGACGAGTTTTGCATTCCAAACCGCAAAACGACCATTGCCACAGCCATTATCGAGACAGACATCATTGCGATTGAGTGCCAACAGGCGCACCGTGGTACGATTGCGCACACCGGCCGCCAACACGGGCGGCGCTAGATCACGGTAATCAAGCTCTTCGGAAAGTTGGTCTTCTTCGCTGACGTATTTGGAGACATAGCTAAAGTTGACACCGCGTGGCATCAAATCAATGTAACCAGGGTGTTTGGGGTATGACACATGACAAACCCGACAAACAAGTGCAGCTGACTGATTATCGAGTTGTTGTGAATAACAACTGGGACAGCGAAGCAACGGAAAAAGTGCTTCTGAAATCATAGCGTGCGTGACTCCAATAGAAGGGCGTACTAAGGCATTATTCTACCATATCATCATTTGACAGTTTTCTGACAGACACGTAGCATATTCATGACACACAAAGGAGTAATGATATGCAAACACCTGTGCCTGTATTTGATGGACACAACGATACCTTGTTGCGCTTGACCGCTGATGCCCATGAAGGGGACAACTTTTTCGAAAGTCCACATGGTCACATTGATATGAGTCGTGCACGCCGTGGTGGGCTTCAAGGGGGGTTCTTTGCTGTCTACATCCCATCTCAACCCAACCAAGCCACTGTCACAGACCGTGATAGCTTGCCACCAGCGCTGCCACTTGAGTATTCGCAGCAACTTGCTTTCAAGATGACGGCCAAGCTCTTTGAGATTGAGCGTGAATCGCACGGTGATTTTCGTATTGCGCGTAGCGTCGCAGATATTCGGGCTGCAAAAGCCGCAGGTGCGATGAGCGGCATTTTGCACTTCGAAGGTGCCGAAGCAATTGATGAGCATTTTTATGCGCTTGAAGTGTTCTATCAGGCAGGTCTGCGCTCGATTGGACCAGTGTGGAGTCGACCCACCATATTTGCCGAAGGTGTACCGTTCCGACATCACCATTTGCCAGATACAGGGCCTGGCTTGACTGCACTAGGCAAAGAATTGATCAAACTCTGCAACGCACGCAAAATCATGATTGACCTGTCACACATGAACGAAAAAGGCTTCTGGGATGTGGCCAAAATCAGCACTGCCCCACTCGTTGCCACTCATTCAAATGTGTGGAATTTGAGTCAAACCACACGCAACTTGACGGACAAACAGCTCGATGCCATTCGCGACTCAGATGGCATGGTCGGGCTAAACTTTGCAGTGGTCTTTTTGCGTGAAGATGGTGCATCAAATGCTGATACTCCCGTCGAAACAATGGTTGACCACATCGAATACCTGGTAAATCGGATTGGCATCGACCGCGTGGGCTTGGGTTCAGACTTTGATGGTGCAACTATTCCTAGTGCCATAAAAGATGCCGGTGGACTGCCCGTACTCGTTGATGCATTGCGCAAACGTGGCTATGGCGAGAGCGAACTCACCAAAATCTGTTATGAAAACTGGATGCGCGTCCTACTCAAAACGTGGGGCGAATAATTCATACTGCCACGCCTACAATGACAGCGCCATCACGAGGATGAACCCGTGATGGCGCATTGGTTGCGCAACAGACACGGTGCGTACTACGCTTCTTTGGCGAGTGTGGTGCGGATTTTTTGCAGATATGCGCCGTGCAATGGATAGAAGTAGACAGCAATCAAGGCGAGTAGTGCACCGAGCAATGGCAACGACGTCATATAAATACGAAACCCGAGATCGACAGTTGCTGGTTGTACATCGAGCAGCGGATCATAGCCGTATTGAGTAGTGATATACCCAAAGAATGCCGCCGTAATTGTGCTACTCAACGCGATAGCGGCACCATTGACGGCGTAGAACATACCTTCGCGGCGCGAACCCGTACGCATTTCGTCTTCGTCGATAACATCGGCCATCACCACATCACCCATCATGATAAGTCCTGCCACGGGGAAGCCGAGCAGCACGGCACACGCCAGCGCAATTTGTATATCATTCACAAAAAAGAGTGTTAGCGGTGTAATCCCAATACAAGCATAGGCTACCATGAGCGTTGTACGTGCGCTATAGCGTTTGGCAATATATTGCTTCCAAATCGGCAGAAAGAGTCCTGCCGCCACAAAAGCCACTGCGAGAATCACTGATGTTTGTGCAGGGTTTGCGTTTAAACAGTACTTGACGTAGAAAAACATGCCAGATGTCAGCGCACCTGTTGACACAAAGCGCATCATCTGTGCCAACATGACAGTCACAAAACTGCGATTCACGAGTGTACGGCGCAACGCTTCACCAAACGGCACTTCGGTGGGTTGATACAGTGGTTGTTCGTACATTCCACGCAAACCGATGGCATATGCCAGACAGGCAATCGTACCAAAAATGGCACCCATGACGGGGTAACCGAGCATTTGAGCGAGCACAGGGGGCAACGCGGCACCAATAAACAAACCAGCTGTCTGCAGCCAATTCATCCGCACGGCCACATCGAGCCGCGACTGATACGTGGGAAACATCTCTGCGAGTAAGGCGAGATACCCGGCAGTTGACACTGCCGTGCCAAACCCCTCGAAGAGCACAATGGTGACCAAAAACCAGATAGCAAGCTCTGTTGGTTGTGTGGCACCATCAAACGGCGCACACCAAATCGCAATAAACGACAATGCATATGGAACCATGCCATAGCGGATAAACGGAATGCGCCGCCCCCAGCGTGACTTGGTGCGGTCTGACAAGTGCCCGAGAATTGGATTGTTGGCGGCATTCCAGATGGCATAGATGGTCATGATGATGGCAGCAGTTGCAGGGGCGAGTTTTTTGACGTCCGTATAAAAAAACAATACGGCGGCGCCAAATGCCTGATAGGGGATAGAACCACCGAGATTTGCAATTGCATACAACCAACTTTCACGCCGGGTGGGGATGCGGAATGATTGTGCCATAGCAACCCTTTCTAGTTCGTTCAATTAGTCGGCAGTACCTGATATCTGCATCCATGCGCGCTTCCACGCATCTGCATCTGAAGTATGGGGCTCATGGCGAAAGCGGTCATCACGTTTACGCACGAATTCTTCTAATTCGGTATGGATGCGCATCCACGCAGTCCGTTGCGCATCCCACCATGGCATCGTCATGCGCCAATGGGCAGCCATATAACGGAGATGTGGCGCACAGATGCCTTGTGATTGAGCCAGCGCCGCAAGCAAATCGGGGTCATCGTGCCAAGCAACTACTCCCGCACATACTGCATGATCATATTGGCGCATCTCGGCACAGACTGGGCATGGGCGTGGCCGATGGTGGCGCCGTATAAGCGTTGGTGGCAGCGCAAGTGCTGGCATATCACGCAACAAATTGGTCATTACATCGAGCGCAGTTACCGCGGCTGCCATGGCATCTTTGGCGTCGCGCAGCAGTTCGCCATGGTGTGCACAAAGCCCACGTGCTGCACGCACCTGTGCACGGCGCTGCTGATCAGCGGACCCTTCGATACAATAGACCGCCACAGTACGCCGCTCAGCACGCTGCACGAGTTGACAAATTGGACACTCTGGTGATGCACATGCATCAACAAAATCGAACAAAATACGCTTGTCGCGTTCTGTCACAATTGCCTCATAATGATATGTGATGGATAGATGTACATGTACGATACAATGGTACCATGGAAATACATACAGCACTCTGTCGGCTCGAAACACATTTCGGTATGGTGCACTGGCAACCACACCGTGATGGCATGTCAGAGCTGATACTGACAATCCTTTCACACCAAACAACAGACCGAAACAGCGGTCATGCGTTTGACACACTCGTGCATGCCATGCCAGATTGGGCAGCCATTCATGCGTTATCAACACAAGAAATTTCATCGGCCATTCGCGTGGCTGGTTTGGCGCACAAAAAAGCACAATACATACTAACTGCACTCGATGTAGTTGCTCAACTCGATCCCCCATACAACATTGATTTTCTTGCATCGATGCACGCGCAGGATGCCATCAAATGGCTGACACAAATCCCTGGGATCGGTCCCAAAACTGCTGCGTGCGTCTTGTTGTTTGCGTATGGCATGCCAGTTACACCAGTAGACACACACATCGCACGCGTCTGCCAACGACTTCAATTCACCGCACAGCATACTGCGGTCCATATTCAAGCAGAACTAGAGCGCCGAGTATCCGACCCTGAAAAATTTGCGTTTCATGTGCAATTCATACGACTCGGACGTGAAATCTGCCATGCACAGCGACCTGAGTGTGGTCGCTGTCCGCTACACGATGCCTGTCCGAGTACATCTATCAGAGGATCTCATGGGTGACGTTGAACGGCTCATATCACTCCATCAGCGCTTGTGGGTGACGAGCAGTGTCATGATAGGAATATCATTGCTGGCGTTTGCATTTGCATGGTGGCGCACACAGCCAATTGGCATGGTGCAACATGTGCTCATGCGCATCAGCCTATTGCTGCTCGCCAGCAACTGTATAATTGGGTTGTGGCTGGCACTCAGTCGCCCAACAGCAGTACTGTTACACGCAATCTATGGAATCGTACTTTTTGCGCCTGCTGTTGGTGTGCATTTTTTGACGAAATACAGCAATAAGTCATCACATGCTGCATATTATTGTATTGCTTTGTGTGTAATGTTGTTGATTTTGCACCGTTTAGCGGTTACTGCGCCACATTGACGGAGCAGGTATTTCACACTATTATTTGTACGTCTTCGTCAGCAAAAAAGGACAACAAGTATGAGCAAGGTACGTATTGGGATTGTCGGCACCGGTGGTATTGCCCGTAATCGGCACATTCCATGTTTCAAGGCGAATGCCGATGTTGAGCTCGTGGCCGCATCAGACCCGGTGAGTACGTCGTTGCAAGAAGTTGGTGAAAAGTTTGCGATTCCCCAGCTCTATGCCGACTACGAAGAAATGTTTGCCAAGGCGGCTCTTGATGGAGTGGTGATTTGCACGCCCAACAAGTTTCACGCACCAGCAACAATCAGTGCGCTCAATCATGGCATTCACGTACTCTGTGAGAAGCCGATGGCACTCGATCCTGCAGAAGGGCGTGCAATGATTGCAGCCGCTAAAGCGGCCAACAAAATTTTGACCATCGGGTTCCACTATCGACACCGCACTCCAGTCAAAGCAGCCAAGCAGATTATCGACAGCGGTGAACTTGGTCACATCTACATGGTGCGTGTCAACGCACTCCGCCGGCGCGGCATTCCTTCATGGGGGTCGTTCGTACACAAGCACATCCAAGGTGGCGGTGCCATGATTGACTTCGGCGTGCACACGCTCGATTCGGCGCTATACCTGCTGGGCAACCCCAAGCCAGTCGAAGTCACTGCTACGCTGTCACAACACCTCGGCACACGCCCAAATGTAAATCCGTGGGGGCAGTGGAACTACAAAGAATTCACCGTAGAAGATCAAGTTGCCGCCTTTGTGCGCTTCGAAAATGGTGCTACCATGTTGCTTGAGTGTTCTTGGGCGCTCAATGTACCCGAGACCAAAGAAACAATATCATTGTCGGGCACCGAAGCCGGCCTCGACGTCTTTCCACTCAAAGTCAACAAGGCGCAGTACGGCATGTTGACGCATTGGGTACCAGACTGGATGGAAAAAGAAAACGAAGAACCTGGTATTGGTCAGGCTGCCGATTTCGTGAATGCCATCAAAAACGGTGGGCAACCGAATGTGACTGCAGAACAGGCATTGCAAGTCACCGACATCGTTGATGCGATTTATCGAAGTGCTGAAACCGGCAAAGCAGTCTCACTCGTATAGCACGTTGCTCCGCACCTCTCTTAGCCGTGCTAAGGGAGGTGTATTTTTGTGTGAGAGTACGTTACAATAGAGATGGGAGTAGTAACGGCATAGGACACGTGCATGCGTTTATCCAAACGAGGTGAATACGGCTTACGTGCAATGATCCAGTTAGCTAACGCGCCTGGCGCAGACTCGATGATGCAGATCAAGCAGATTGCAGCCATCGAGCATATTCCCGTTAAATTCCTCGAGCAGATTATGCTTGCGCTCAAAAATGCGGGATTGCTTCACAGCAAAAAGGGCATCGGTGGTGGCTATTATTTGGCAAAACCAGCTACAGAAATAACGCTTGGTCGCATCGTACGCGTCCTTGACGGACCGTTAGCTCCGATTGGATGTGTTTCACAGATGGCATACGAGCCATGTAACTGCCCAGAAGAAGCGAGTTGTAAGCTCCGGCGTGTGATGGGTGAAGTACGCAATGCGATAAGTGACATCCTCGACCACACAACACTGGCAGACGTGATGGACCAAAATCGCTCCTGATGCAACAAACCCCGGTAATTCGAGCGTCTGTATACCGTATTCTTGAAAGGAGTTTTCCATGACCGATGTTCCAAATGTGTCGTTTGACCCCACAAATCCCGATCCGCGCTGTGCATGTGTACTCGTACTCGATACCTCGGGCTCGATGCACGGCGAAAAAATCGCCCAACTCAACCAAGGTTTAAGCGAATTTGCTACGGCACTGCAAGGTGACAGTGTGGCACAGTCACGTGTGGAAATTGCAATTGTGACGTTTGGCCCGGCACAACTGACGCTCGATTTCACACCAGCTGGGTCGTTTGCTCCACCGACGCTGAGTGCCAGTGGCGATACACCACTTGGCGCCGCACTACAACAAGCATTAGATATCATTGCCATGCGCAAAAAGCTCTACAAAGATAATGGCACCCCCTACTATCGTCCATGGATATTTCTGATAACAGATGGGGCACCCACTGATAACGATGCGTGGCAGACTGCCGCCACACGTATCAAAGACGAAGAGTCACGCAAAGGAGTAGCGTTCTTTTCAGTGGGAGTCGAAGGTGCCGATATGGAAGTACTCAAACAGCTTTCGGCACGTGAGCCACTGCCGCTCAAAGGGTACTCGTTCCGTGAGATGTTTGTGTGGTTGTCTGCAAGTCTGAGCAAGGTCTCACAGTCACAACCCGATCAACAAGTTCCGCTTGCACCGCCAACCGGTTGGTCTACCGTGTAGTTTGTATTGTCCCCGGACTGCGTTGATACGCAGTCCGGGTTAGGAGCTTTTATGTGGCGTATCGCCAACGCAAAGGTGATAGGGACAAGTCATCAACGGATTGGCACCCCGTGTCAAGATGGCTTTTATGTGTTGACCTGTGGTGATACGTTGATCGTGGCTGTGTCTGACGGGCTCGGATCTGCAGCACACTCTGAAATCGGTTCAGAACTTGCGAGCAAAACTGCCGTATCGTTGGTTGTCAAAGCAATTGAAGCATCCCAGAACCCTGATTACGCACAAATCTGCAATGCAGCGTTTGAGTCTGCTCGCGCACAACTTGTGACTCGTGCACAATTAGACAACAGAGAAATCCGTGACTATGCATGCACGTTACTGCTGGTGATTCTGACACCGACAGCGTGGGCAATTCAGCACATCGGTGACGGCGCCGTCGTCGGCATTGCACCTGATACCAGTGTGCGCACACTGAGTACGCCTGACAATGGCGAATTCATTAATTCGACATATCCGCTTACAAGCACAGACTATACCAGCCATATGCGCTTTGCCACGGGCAATGAGACATTGTATGGCATCGCAGTGGTGAGCGATGGCGTCCAGCCCATGTGCATCAACTACAAAACTGGAGCCGCATACCCTGGATTTTTTGCACCATTGGTACAATGGCTTGCCGGGCTAGAAGATTTGACGCATGCCGACGAAATCTTGGAAACCATGTTGGATTCAGCGCAATTCCGCCAAAAGAGTGATGATGATATGACACTCGTTTTGGCCATACGTGCGTAGCGAGAGTTGGTATACTACGGAAAGCATATCAACTTAACAAAAGGACATCACGCGTGAATGCACTCGATACACTGCTAGCACACAACCGCGAGTTTGTCGATGCTCGTGCATATGAGTCATTGAAGACGGATCGCTTCCCTGACAAAGGATTAGCCATTCTCGCATGCATGGACGCACGACTCGTCGAGCTCTTACCAAAGGCAATGGGTGTGCGCAATGGTGACGCAAAAATCATCAAAAATGCGGGAGCACTAGTTACCAGTGCTTGGGGCTCTGTGATGCGCAGTTTACTAGTCGCTGTGTACAATCTCCGCGCCGAAGAAATCGTCGTCGTGGCACATCACGACTGCGGCATGGGGAGCATTGATCCTCAACACATCCTCAGCATGGCACGAGAACGGGGTATTTCACAAGATACAATCAGTACGTTGCGCTATGCTGGCATCAATCTAGAAGCATGGCTCAAAGGGTTTGATAATGTGGAGGAGAGTGTACGCACCACCGTACAAACCATTCGCAATCATCCACTCCTCCCCAAAGATGTGCCAGTACACGGGCTCATCATCCATCCCGACACAGGCAAACTTGAAGTCGTTGTAAACGGGTATACGTAGTTATGACACGATATACGACCGCTACAGGTGCAAGCATTTCCACAGACAAAAAGCTTGGCGCAGGTGGCGAGGGTACAGTGTATACGGTGGTTGGACAACCACATTCTGTTGCAAAAATATACCACGCGCAACGACTCAATCAGGCACTTGCCCACAAAGTACAGGCGATGGTTGCTAATCCGCCTCAAGATGATACACGCAATGATCCCAAACTCAGGCATGTTTCGATTGCATGGCCAGAACAGGTGTTGTTTAGTGGTGGGAAGTTCGTTGGTTATGTCATGCCAAAAATCCCCAGAGCAGATGATTTATACGATTTGCTCCAACCGCAACAGCGTGCGAAACAACATCCTCATGCCAATCATCGCACCATTTACCGCATCGCACGCAACTTTGCACTCGCCATGGCTGCTATCCACCGCAAAAATTACGTCATCGGCGATGTTAATTTCAAAAACGCGTTGTTTTCAGATACCGCACTCATTACTATTGTTGATTGCGATTCGATGCAAGTCACTGAAGCAAACGGCACCGTGCATCGCTGTTTGGTAGGATTACCAGAATACACGGCACCTGAATTACAAGGTGCTGATTTTAGCAAAGTCAATCGCACAACGGACTCGGATACCTTTGGCTTGGCCGTGTTGATATTTCAGATGTTGATGCAAGGATTCCACCCATTTGCTGGTCGGCCACTCCCTGGAGCCCCCGATGTGGAGCAGGTACATGTCTATTGCATCAAACATACCATCTTTCCATACGAACAAAATCCATACTTTGAGCCACCCAAAGCAGCACCACCCATTACCGCACTCCCAGGGGTAATACGCACACTCATGCAACGTGCCTTGACCGAGCGCAAACGCCCAAGTGCACAAGAGTGGGCAGATGCGCTCGAAATGGTCGAACAGCGCTTGATTCAATGCAACAATGATGCAGAGCATTTGTACCCTGCTGATGGGGCCTGTGTCATTTGCGAAGTTGACTACAACACGGGGCGGCGCAAGCGTACGAGTGCGAAACAGACCACTCAGATGCAAGTACCCTTACCCGCGCGTACACCCACAACACCACTACCTGTGCCACCGGCACCGTCACCACCGCCTGCGCCGCGCGCCCAACCGTTTCGCATCCCACCAACGGTAACGCCACCTACGACGCCAACAGGCATTTCACTACCACAATTGCCACAATGGCGGCGCTTCCTGCCACAAAACCGCATGGCACTGGCGGCTATTGGTGTCATTCTGGTAAGCATATTTTTCCTCGCGGCCAACTGGAATTCGCGCACGTCCACTGAGAGCACCGTCATCAGTGACACAGCAACACGCGCACCAATAGCAACCCAAATGCCAGAGCCACCTGCAGCGACACTGCAGCCCACGCTCACGACTGTCGCTGTACCAACGACCTCTGCCGCGGCGCCGAGTATCGCATTACCTGCGTGTGATGCAAACGCACTGCTTACGACGATTTGGCCTGGAGCATACGGTACCGTGTACCCAGAGATGCTGCTCAATGGCTGGCCACAAACCATGAATGATTATTTCGGTGAAGCGCTTACTGTAGCTGACTTACCAACCACTACGGTACTGCAACAAACCGATTTCACGCGTTCACAAGCTCCAGCCTGTGAATCTGGGCAGGTAGAACGCTACGCAATCGATGCCCCAAACATGGGGAGTGGGCTGATGTGCACTGATGCGACCTGCCCCAACAACCAACCGTTTTACCGTGAATACAGTGTGATGGTGATTGGTGAAAATACGCCAAGCAAAGACAACGCTAAGGCAGGGAAACCCGCATTAGCACGGTTTTTTAGCCGACCAGGGAGTCAGTTGCAGTATACCGTGCACATCATGGATGCAACAGCATCAACGTATGAGCGGTTTGTGCGCTATCAGGCACCAATCGTCCAGCATCAATTCATCGTGCCTCGTGACAATGATTTCACTCCCATCACCGTGAGCAGCGCACCTGTCTGGTACGATGTTGCTACGGGGGTGCAACGCCGCCCAGCAAGCGCATTACTCGAATCATGGCAACGCACAATGACGATTCCCGATGTGTTGCGCTGGAAAAAAAGCAACAGCCCTGTACGCCCAAATGATTATGTGCGCTGGTTCGCAGGGTGTGATAGTCAACCAGCAGAAGTGATACAGTGCCAATATATTGTAGACATCAAGACAGTCAATAATCAGCAAATCACTGTGACATACATTCCAGGGTTACCCAAAGAAATGGCCAAACTGATACAACCGTTTGCACTCCCTCCAGCACAACCAGCTGCTGATATCACCGATCCAGCTACCATGCTAAGCGATACGATGTCGGACTGGCAATGTAGCACTGCACCAACCATAAACTCGTGGCAGTGTGAAACAGTTTCGACTGCAACATCGTCAGACAGCAATGTAGCACTGTTTTCGTTGCACGACACACTACAATCACTTGTACAGGCCATGGATGCCCCCTACGATTTAATTGTAACCAGTGCAGATATGGCGCCACAACTGGCAACGGTACTAACGAAGCAGTCGCTGCCAGCGAATTACACCATCGAGCTTGTACCGACTGGCGCACTTTATGCGCTTGTACGTGAGTAAAGGAGCAACCCAATGCGCAAATTAGTCCCTTGGATAGTCATAGCTGTGAGTATCTTTACGATTGCGTGTGGCTCACTCAACAGCCTCGTGAACGATTCTGCGCCTCAGGTGGTGGTGGTGACTGCGACTCCAGCTGAGGATGAGTTCGAGGAAATCATCGAACCCACCGTTGATCTCACTGCTGCCGAGACCGCAACCGCAGAAGCACTCGCTGTGACTGCGATACCGGTGACTGAATCTACTGCATCAACAAATATTGGCGAGAGCACGTTAGTGACCGTGCAGTCACGTGGCGTGTTGCGCTGTGGTGTCAATGCCGATTTGCCTGGTTTTGGCCTCTACGATGCGGTTCGCAAGCAGTGGAGTGGTTTTGATGTCGATTTTTGCAAAGTTATCGCCGCAGCGGTGCTAGGCGATGCCAGCAAAGTTGAATATATCCCAGTCACCACTGCTGATGGACCCAATGAGCGTTTTAATGCAGTGCGCACCAAACTCGTCGATGTCTTGATTCGTAATACCACATGGACAGCATCGCGTGACGGCGCCGGCTTAATGTTTGGCCCGACCACCTTTCACGACGGTCAGACGTTTTTAGTACGCAAAAAGAGCAATATTACGGTCATCGATGATTTGCGCGACAAGCGGATCTGTGCCAGCGCGGGAACAACCAGCTTACTCAACCTCAAGGATGACTTCGCCGCGCGTGGCATTACGTTTCAAGCGGTAGAAGTCGAGGGTGAAGAAAAACTCTACAAAGCATATCTTAACGGTGAGTGCGATGCAGTCACCAGCGACAGTAGTCAGTTGTCAGTGCAGCGCGTCAACTTTGTGAATCCCGACGAACATACGGTGCTTGGTGACCGCATTTCACGCGAGCCACTCGGCCCCGTGGTAGCCGAGGGTGATGATCAATGGTTCGATATCGTGAGTTGGTCGGTATATGCGACGATGTATGCAGAAGAGTTGCGGATTGACCGCAAAAATGTTGATGAATTTCTCAGCACGAGTACCGACCCACGGGCACGGCGATTGCTGGGAGTCGAGGGCAAAATCGGCACACAATTCGGGCTAGCACCTGACTTCGGCTATCAGATTATTGCACAGGTTGGCAACTATGCCGACATCTACAACGACAACCTTGGTCCAGAGACACGGTTCAACATCGATCGTGGACCAAACAAGGCATGGAATCTAGGTGGTGGTGGCGTACTCGCATCTCCACCGTTTCGCTAGGCGCAGAGACCAGTCACGCCACGAGTGTAACACCGCTCGTGGCGTGTTTAGCATGTCACCAAGCTATGACGCAATGCACGAATAATTGCAGGCGTGGTCCGACAACAGCCCCCAATCAGAGATGCGCCGGCATGTTGCCAACGCTGTGCCAAATTCACGAACGCATCACATTCAGCATCACCGTGCCATGTATTGTCACTGGCATCGTATGTTTCACCAGAATTGGGATAGACGACGATCGGTATTGTTGTATTGGCACGTACTGACTCAACGAGATTGAGAATGTCATGCGGGGAGGTGCAGTTGATACCAAGCGCCACAATTTGTGGTGAATCCCGGAGTTCACGAACCACGTGATGCATCGGTTGCCCTGCACATGTTGCACCGCCACGACAGCTAAACGAAATCCACGCTGATATTGTGGGGAACTCGGCAAGGATATCGCGGATTGCACATGCTTCATCGAGGTCGGGAATGGTCTCACATGCCAGCAAATCAACACCTGCGGCAACCAACAACGCAATCCGCTCACGATGAAAGTCCATCAATTGCTCACGAGTCAATCCATACTTACCGCGGTATTCTCCACCGTCAGCGGTGAATGCACCATACGGTCCCACCGAACCAGCCACAAGTGGACGCAACCGTGACGTAGATCCAGGCTGGTGCTGCCACCATGCATCTCTGGTCGCAATCGCAATTTCTGCAGCCTGGACAATCAATGACTGCGCTTGTGCATAATCCCAACCGCGTGCCATAAACCCAGGGATAGTGGCTTGATAACTTGCACTGATGATGATATCTGCACCAGCGTCGAGGTAATCGCGATGCACGGCGGCGATTAATTCTGGTTGGTGAAACAGATATTTGGCCGACCAGAGTGTATCGTGTAAATCTGCACCACGGGTTTCCATTTCAGTTGCCAGAGCGCCATCGACAATCAGGGTCGATTGTGTCTGTAAATAGCGTTGTAGTGTCATGATAGCTCCTTGTGAGGCATTTTTCACGTGGCGCATTACACCCCTATGATATACTACCAGAGACATATCAAGGAGTGCGACATGGACCATTTATCTAATCTCGAAGCAGAGAGTATCTTTATAATGCGGGAAGTGGCTGCATCATTTGAACGCCCCGTACTGATGTATTCAATCGGCAAAGATTCTTCGGTTTTGCTCCATCTCGCACTCAAGGCTTTTTATCCATCGTTGCCTCCATTCCCAGTATTGCACATCGACACCAGTTGGAAGTTTCGTGAGATGATCGAGTTTCGTGATCGTCGCATCAACGAAGTCGGCATGAAGCTCATCGTCCATCGCAACGAAGACGCATTGGCCCGTGGTGTCAATCTGTTTACCCATGGGTCGAGTGTGCATACTGACGAATTAAAAACTGTTGCATTACGTCAAGCACTGACGCAACACAAATTTGATTGTGCCATTGGCGGCGCACGTCGAGACGAAGAACGCTCGAGAGCCAAAGAACGCATGATGTCGTTTCGGAATCAACATCATCGCTGGGATCCAAAACGGCAGCGACCAGAGTTTTGGCAACTGTTCAATACACGCATCATGCCTGGTGAAAGTGTCCGTGCATTTCCAATTAGTAACTGGACTGAGCTTGATATTTGGCAGTACATCAAACGTGAACAAATCCCTGTTGTTCCGCTCTATTTTGCCAAGATGCGCCCAACCGTAGCACGTGACGGACAACTCTTTATGATTGATGATGACCGCTTCCCATTGCAGTCAGGCGAATCACCGCAACAACGCATGGTACGGTTTCGCACTCTGGGGTGTTACCCACTCTCTGCTGCAGTTGAATCATCAGCGACGACCATCGAAGCCGTCGTACAGGAAACATTGAGTGCCCGTACATCAGAGCGTGCTGGACGTGTCATTGACTACGACAAACCGGGCTCCATGGAACAAAAGAAAATAGAAGGATATTTCTAATGAGTCAAGTTACCCTCGATAGTGAGCGCAGTTTGCTGCGCTTCCTCACGTGTGGGAGTGTCGATGATGGCAAATCGACATTGATAGGTCGCTTGCTCTACGATGCACAGCTCATCTACGAGGATCAGCTTTTAGGGTTGAGCAAAGAAAGCCAGCATAAACTCGGCGATGCGAGTGCACTCGATTTGTCGCTCCTGGTTGACGGACTCCAAGCAGAACGCGAGCAGGGCATCACCATCGATGTAGCATATCGCTTCTTTTCAACAGCCATGCGCCGATTCATCGTAGCCGATACCCCTGGGCACGAGCAATACACGCGCAACATGGCCACAGGAGCATCAAATGCTGACTTGGCCGTCTTGCTTGTTGATGCACGTAAAGGGCTGTTGATACAAACGTTTCGCCATAGTTGTATTGTGTCATTGCTTGGGATTCGACATGTGGTGTTAGCTGTCAACAAAATGGACCTTGTCGAATTCAAAGAAGACACGTTTCGCACCATTGAGCGTCACTATCGCGAGTTCGCCAAAAAACTGAACTTCACGAGCATTACCGCAATCCCAGTATCCGCACTCAACGGTGACAATGTATTCAGGCACAGCAATAACATGCCATGGTACCAAGGTAGCACGTTCATGACATTCCTTGAACATGTAGATGTGAATGCAGACCGTGGTGATGAGCCGTTCCGCATGCCTGTACAGTGGGTGAATCGGCCACATCAAGATTTTCGCGGTTTTAGTGGCACAATTGTCGGTGGGGCAATCAACGTCGGAGACACCGTCTCAATTCAACCCACTGGTACATCTGCGGTGGTCACTCGCATTGTGCAGATGGCGGGCGATAAAGCGCATGCCAGCCACGGCGAAGCCGTGACGATTGTACTGGACCGTGAAGTTGACGTCAGTAGGGGCAATGTACTGTGTAGCCCATCAGTGCTCCCATCGCACGCTAGCGGAATCGAAGCGCACATCATTTGGTTACACGAACAACCCGTGCAACCAGGGCGGCAATACTTGTGCAAGCTCGGTACGAGTATCGTTCCAGCAGTCATTACCAAAATTGCGCACAAAATCGATGTCAACACGCTCGACACCCACACCGCTGATCAGCTCGAACTCAATGAAATCGGCACATGTGTGTTGCAGTTCGAGTATCCCATTCCCCATGATTTATACACACAGAATCGACACATGGGTGGCTTTATTTTGATTGATCGCATCAGCAATGATACGGTGGCAGCTGGGATGATACGCAAGGACGTATCGAGTGCCCGCAATATTACGTGGCAACAACTCGATGTCGACAAAAGCACACGTGCACAGCTCAAAAATCAAAAACCGTGTGTACTCTGGTTGACCGGGCTTTCGGGCGCAGGCAAATCGACCATCGCAAATTTGGTTGAACGAGCATTGACCGCCGATGGCAAACACACCTACATTCTCGATGGTGACAACATCAGGCACGGATTGAGCAGTGATTTGGGCTTTGCCGCCGCTGATCGCATCGAAAACATCCGGCGTGTCAGTGAAGTCTCCCGGCTTCTGACCGATGCGGGCATCATCGTAATCGTATCGCTGATATCGCCATTCCAGAGTGAACGAGATCGGGCGCGACGCACACTAATGGCTGGCGAATTCATAGAGATATTCGTTGATACACCACTCGAAGAATGTGAACGACGCGACCCGAAAGGGTTGTACAAGCGTGCACGTGCTGGTGAAATTCGTGGCATGACGGGAATCGATGCACCGTACGAAGCTCCAAGTGCTGCCGACATCCACATTCACACGATCGAACACACCCCAGAATCTAGTGCTTTGATGATTGTCGACTGGTTGCGCACGCACGGATATTTGCAGGCATAGGAGTAGATGGTGAGTGTGACACGTTTTGCGGCAGTACTTGGAATGCATCGAAGTGGCACATCGGCGGTGACACGTGCACTCAATCTGATGGGGGTCACACTCCCAGGTGAGTTAATGCTCAACACGCAGCACAATGCATCTGGGCATTGGGAAGCACTTGACGCAGTTCGCATCCACGATACGCTCTTTGCGGCAAACGACTATACGTGGGACGATCCATTTCTGCCGTTCGATATCTGCACCCGCAACAGCCAAGCTGCCACCGCCGCCCAACGTGACATCGCAGCGTTTATTGGCGCAGAAGTACCCGTGCCTGGCATGGCAGCAATCAAAGACCCACGCATCTGCCACACGTTACCGCTCTGGCTAGAAGCGCTTTCCGAAGCACGCATTACCACGTGCGCCATCATCATGGTCCGCAACCCGCTTGAAGTTGCAGCGTCGCTAACTGCACGTGATGGGATGCCACAACACATCGGTCTACAACTCTGGCTACGCTACATGCTCGCTGCCGAGCAACATACACGCAATATCCCACGTGTGGTGGTGCATTATGACCAACTCATCGCAGATTGGCGGGGTGCGCTCGCACCAGTGTGCACATTACTCGACATGACGCTACCTGCGCCTACAAGTGCACTCGCTCAACAACTCGACAACTTTTTGTCTAAAAACGAACGTCATCACACATTCGATGACCAAATGCTCGCGCACGTTGCTGCAGATATCACTGGGGTGATCGCATGCTATACTCAATGTCTCACCACCATTGAAACACATGACGCTCATGCAGTACTCGATAGCGTGCGCGATACATTGATGACACAAGATGCAATGCTTCCATCGCATGTACATGAGGCGATGCGTTACCGCACACGACAATCATTGCAAGAGATTGCCACACTCAAAGCAGATGTGGCTTGGCGCAGCAGTGTCATGCAGGCTGCTGCCAGCGAAATCGCATGGCGCAAATCGGTCATGATAGAACACAACCTTGAGCCATGATGCAGCACGTGCGGTGCTGCATCATGGCTCAAAAGATTAACGAATCCGGGCAACTAGGCGACCAAATTCACGTTCATTCCACGCATTAAAGAAGTCGGCATGCCACGAATAGATTGACCCAGAAGCAAGGGCCAAGTTAGCGACATCACGTTGCCCCGGGAAGCGCACCTGCATCTCGATTCGTGGTACCGCAACAGTTCCTGCAGGACAAGCTCCGTTGCTGGCATACATGACATGACTCTTGTGGTCTTCGGAGTCCAAATCTACACCATTCCAGCATTCGGGGAAACGAATCACACCAACGAGATCGGCACCACGCCCACACACTGGGGGTGTGCTCGCCACCTTGTTCATGGCATTACTACACGCCCAGTGCACGATGTTGATGTCCTGGGCAGTACTCGCCTTACTACTACCTGCTATGAGTTTGAGACCAGCAGGATGTGGCACCAAGCGATTTGAAACACTTTTACTGTAGACCAGTGTCACCTGTTTGGGGGCAATGGCCACACCGTTTAACCACAACTCTGGCACCCAGTAGGCGGATGCATCTGAGCGCGGATTACAAGACGTAGCCCGATTCGCACGGAGCGACTCAAACGTGGAGTTTTCGTCGGTCGAACGATTACCAAAAAATTGATGATAGTGACTCATCGCTGGCATGCCTGGCATCACGATAGGATCAACGTTGTTGACCTGCCCCGTGCCACAGCGCACTTTGAAGTTGCGATTACTTGCAGTTGATGGAATCTGCGTGGTCTGCACGCTAGCCGTCGGCTGTGGCGGACGACCACCCGTGACTGCCGGTGTAGGCAGTGGCCGGCGCATAAACGGCAATGCTGCGGCAGTTGACACTTGGCTTGCAATCACGACTACACACAACACCACTAACAGCACAACCCAGTGAAACAGTTTCATTGTCATTCCTTTACAGATTGGTGATTCCACATACCAGACTGTATCGAAATAACGATTGTTCGCAGAGTTTCGTCAAGATTTGATAAAGAATGCCTCAAGGGCAAACACCACACCACCACTGTGCAATACAGTGGTGGTGTGGTAATAGGTGCGTGTTTTGTTAGCGTTTACGTAAGGATGCAATGATACGTCTGATTTCACCAGCTGATTCTTGCATCGCATCCTCACGGATGTGTAGCTCGATGCCGGGAGCAACTGCAACACGATGCCATATATCGCCGACTGCGGCTGATGCACGAATTGCTGAAGGACCAGCATATGATTGGGGTACAGCGTCAGTGATAGCTGAAACATCGGGGGGGGATAACACTGTTTCGTGGAGTGCCATATCTGCAATGACGCGATCATCGGGCGCTTCAGCTGCATACATGTTACGAGTCGAGAAGACGAGATTCGAATTCAACTTCAACGGCTGATACGTATCTGCCACTTTCATCGGCATAACAGCGTCTTCTGCTTCGGCAAAACGTGCTTCAATGTGTGCAGGAATCGGTCCACCGAGTTGCTCAAGCTCACTTTCCGTCATCGACGCCATCCGGTCGCGAATCACACGTAGCGGATAGAAGCGCTCTTTGAGTGCACGAGCCACATTGAGTTGCAAGAAGTGTCGACGTGTATATCGTGCATAGCGATCACGACCTGCAGGCTCATCAAGTACCCCCTCATCGGTATAAAACCTGATAGTCCGTACTGTCACATTCGCCATCTTTGAAAGTTCGTTGATGGTTATTCCTTCACGCATCATGGTTTTCCCTTACAGTTAAACTGTCAATTAGCAGTATAGTAATTGAAATATGCTACACTGTCAATCCATCACTATTACGAAACAACGTAATATCATACCAGACGCTACAATTACTGCAATTGTTCCAATGCGTCATCATCAAGCGACGATCGACGGATTGCTGTAATAGCACCATCAACATGCTCGGCCATCATGCGCGTAGCCACAGCGACATCTTGTGCAATGACGGCATCAATCAGCGCATGATGGCTGCGATGCACTTCATCGAGTTCGCGTCGATTTCGCCGGCGGAGCAAGCCCGTCAAGCTAGTTTGGCGTAATGCATCACCGAGCGATTCTACGAGATAGGCAAGCATCTGGTTCTGACTTGCCTGTGCAAAAATACGATGGAGTTGGGCATCGAGTTCGCTGTAGAGTGCCAGATCATAGCGTGCGTCCTCGAGCTTGCGGATCTGATTATGCAGGAGTTGAATATGTGCATGAGTACGGCGCTCTGCAGCCAGTGCAATACACTGCACTTCGATGCCACGACGGACTTCGAGGAGTTCAATGACAGTCACCGCATTGAGTTGTGTCGCACGCTCAAAAAACTGCACCAATGCTGTTGCATTTACGGGATTGATAATCGGATTACGCCCATTTGCAATTATTATCATGCCACGCCCTGCCAAAATGCGCAGTGCTTCGCGCACCACGGGGCGACTCACGCCTAGTGTCTCAGCAAGGCGCATTTCTGAAGGGAGCGAATCACCTGGCTGGAGCTGCTGATTGAGAATCAACGCATGTACCCGGTCAACAGTTTGCTCAACAAGGGTTTGTTTTTGATTCGGTTTGGGCATCGACTTAGATGACACAACTACCTCGCACCTACACTAATGTTGTATGAGTGGCGAGCAAAACACACAACACTACGTATGCATACAAGCAGAAATCCGAGACATCCCTACTTTCAAAGACATAAGCAGTGTAGCATACATGCTGGCGTGTCATACACTGCCGATTGCCGTTTGAGGATATGAGAAATTATGCGTATGATATGCATGTTCAAATGAAATGGAGATGTAGCATGAATTTGTGGACACAACTCAATGGCACCATCTACAACGCGGTTGGAGTGATTATCGGTGCATTCATTGGCATTATGTTTCGCCACGCATTACCTATTCGCGTAACACAAACCATTCAATCAGCAATCGGATTAGTCACGATATTTTTGGGGATACGGATTGCATGGGGACTGAGTGACATCGAAGTAGGTGGCGTTGCAGGCATCGTTGTTGCGCTCGTTGCCATCACCATTGGTGGCGGTATCGGCGAAGCCCTCGAGCTGGATGCACGCTTGACGCGCATCAGCGATTCGATTCAGCAACGACTCGGACAACACGGTGATCATCGCTTCAGCGAAGGTCTCTTGACTGCTTTTCTTATTTTTTGTGTGGGGCCAGTCACCATCTTAGGCAGTATCAACAACGGTCTGAATGGTGATAATCAACTATTGATTATCAAAACTGTGCTAGATACTATCACTGCTGCCGCCTTAGCAAGTAGCTATGGTGTAGGTATTTTGGTATCAGCAGTACCGTTATTTTTCTTTCAAGGGGGCATATCACTGGCTGCCGCAGGTGTTGCGCAAATAATCCCCGACCCAAGCACAAACCCAATCGTATTGATTGCCACGTGCAGTGGCGGCATCATTTTGGTGGGGCTCGGATTGAATCTGTTGGAAGTCACCAAAATACGGATAGCCGCACTGCTGCCAGCGCTGATTTGCGGTCCAGTGTTGGTTTGGCTCGCACAAATCACACTCGGTGCATAAAACACCACACCGGTGACGTGATTTTCACGTCACCGGTGCACACCCATCAATCAATTAGTCGCCGAATTGAATACCCTGCGCAAGTGGCAAACTTTTGCCCCAGTTAATCGTATTTGTCTGGCGACGCATATACGCTTTCCATGCATCGCTACCGCTTTCGCGGCCACCGCCGGTTTCTTTTTCGCCACCAAATGCGCCACCTATTTCTGCGCCACTCGTACCAATATTAACATTGGCGATTCCGCAGTCACTCCCCGCATGAGACAAGAACTGCTCAGCCTCGCGCATGCTATCGGTAAAAATAGCACTGCTCAGTCCTTGAGCAACATCGTTGTGCATGGCAATTGCCTCATCGATGTGTGTGTAGCTCATGATATAGAGAATGGGTGCAAAAGTTTCTTCGCAGACCACGTCCAACTGCTGTGGCATACGAATGATCGTCGGCTCAACGTAATTTTTACCAATATCGGGGCGAGCTTTGCCGCCTACTAGTACACGACCACCACCAGTAGTCGCACGTGCAATGGCTTCAAGCATGCTTTGTACGGCCTTTTCGTTGACAAGTGGTCCAACCAATGTTCCTGCATCGAGTGGATTACCGATTGGCACACTTGCATATGCTTTGGTCAAACGTTGACACAGCGCATCCACGATACTCTCATGCACAATCAAACGGCGTGTGGTCGTACAGCGCTGTCCGGCAGTGCCAACTGCACCAAACAAGACAGCACGTACAGTCATGTCGAGGTCAGCATTGGCAGTGACGATAATGGCATTGTTGCCACCGAGTTCGAGAATGGATTTACCAAACCGACCAGCCACCGTCTGCGCCACCTTGCGACCAGTACGCGTGCTACCAGTAAACGACACGAGTGGGATGCGGTGGTCTTCGGACATTTTTTGGCCAACCACTGCACCACTCCCGACCGCCAGGGTAAAGACACCTGTAATTCCATGTTTCTGCATGACACGATTGGCGAGATGCTGCACGGCAATCGCAGTCAGTGGCACCAGTTCTGAAGGCTTCCAGATGTTGGTATCTCCACAGACTGCAGCAATCGCTGCATTCCAGCTCCAGACTGCCACCGGAAAATTAAACGCGGTAATAATACCGACTGGCCCGAGCGGGTGCCACTGCTCGTACATGCGGTGCTGTGGGCGCTCGCTATGCATGGTGAGTCCGTAGAGCTGACGGCTGAGCCCCACCGCAAAATCACAGATATCAATCATTTCCTGCACTTCGCCGAGACCTTCGGCACGAATTTTGCCCATTTCAAGCGAGACGAGCTCGCCGAGCGGTTCTTTGTATTCGCGCAACAAATTGCCAAGGTCACGAATCATGTCGCCACGTTTGGGAGCGGGAACCATGCGCCACGTGGCAAAAGCCTGTTGCGCCGCATGGACTGTTTTTTCATAGGCGGCATCATCGGCTTCTTGCACGTACGCAATCACGTCGCCTGTAGCAGGATCATAACTTGGAATCCATGCACCAGTGGTTTGAATCCATTCAGGGCCAGTACACGTGCCAAGATTCCGTTCGTTGAGATGTAAGGCCTGCAACAGCGTTGATACACGATTCGACATCGGTGTCCCTTCTTTCATCTATGCATCCAATGCCTATTGTAGCAAAGTACGCCAGCATTATCATTGTGTCTGGAATGAGTCCACAGCTGCCACAATATCGGCGTATATTTTGCCTTGCCCTTTCCCCGTTGACGCCCGCCAGTTGTTCGCCGCCTTTCGAATTTGGCGACCAAAGAGGGTACGGACGTAGGGACTAAGGATGACTAAATCAAAATCTGGTATGCGGCGTTCAATACGGCCAGCTTCATCACCCCAGTTTGAGCTCCAACCGATAAGTTCCCATTCGACGTTTATGTGGGGATGCGCTTTAGCGAGTTTTGCATCGATATCATCTTTGAACGACTGTTGCGTTTCGTTGCCACCAATGTACAGCACCCGACAGCGCGCCAAAGCCGTATTGCTGGGTTTGTTTCCTCGGAGAATTTGCGTATATTGCTCGATGTCCGCATAGTGCAACTGTGCCAACCAGGCATAAATTGAACGAGCCTGCGCGACTTCTTGCCGACCGAGATAGATGTTACATAGCTGCACCAAGAGTGATATGGCTTCGTCACTTTGACCCATCATAAACAATAGTTGCACACGCAAATGCAAGACATCGGTCTCATCCCACATCCGTAGAATTTCTTCCAGATGTTCGAGTAGCAGTTTGTGGACATGCACCGCATATTCGTTATAGTTCCCACCAAAGAGTTCCAGCAGTTCGAGTACAAAATCAGCGGCATCGGCATTCTGCGACAGCAACACGATATGCCACGCCTGCGTCAAGTGCGTAAACTTTTCGGCCCGACTCAGTGCATTATATTTGGCCGAACCAAAAAAGTACCGGCGCCATATTTCAGCAGTATGGCGGAAGACTTCTTCGATGCTACACAAATCGTAGATATCTACATCACGATAGGCAAACAAATGCAGCATCACACTACGTCCAGTTTCTGCATCGACTTTGTTGACTTCATGGAAAATCTGGAGCCAGTGTTTGAGTGGAAAAAATGTTTGTGCAATAAACACAAGTGAGAGCTCATCACGAAATACAGGAATTTCGCTCAATTCGAGTTGTTGCGACCATGTACGAATTTTGAGGAAGAGTAGCCAATCATACAAGTCACGCACCCGATATGCAGCGATTTGACGTTCCATACCAATTTGCGCCAAACGAAAATGTTCGAGGGCAGCGCGATATTCACCATTGCCAAAATCGAGTAGCCCCAAGGCAAATTGCGCATTGGTATCGTCACCGCCATCACATGCGACTGCATCATCAAAGTGTTGCTTGTGTTGTTTGAGTGCCTGTGTCACGATGCGAAAATCATTGGCATCGGATGGAAGCATGGCATCGAGGCCGGCGTACCCTGCCATAGACATGCCGATATCTGCATGCGTTTGTGCAATCTCACTAAAATCGGGCACTGAAATAGCCGCTCGAAAGAGCTCACCCGCTTGATTAAACTGTCGTTTACGACGAAAGAATTGCCCACGCTTGCGCAAACAGCGACCATATAAATTCCCACACAACCCTACCGTGTTGAGCTGTGCAATGAAGAATCTGCAGAATGCGATCAGCCTGTGGCAGGTGGGTACCACTACGCACGAGGTCTGCCGCCACGTTAAAGAGTTGCATGGTCACACTATCGGGATGTTCGGCATAGCGAATATCGGGGAGTGGAATATGCGTCATGATATCAGCAATTTCATCATACCCTTTGTGTGCGATTAATGCGGGAATGAGCCGATAGACGACGAGTAAATCGCTGGTATTGAGCTGCGTGAGCACTAGATGCCACAACGTATCGTTGCGGATCACGAGTTCGGCCACACCGGTACCGATTGCCCGATAACTCCCGATTATGAAACCGAGAAACGACCATGCTTGTGCCACTTGTGACTGTTGTTTTTCAGTGCCGAATTTGGATTCAGACAATCCCAAAAAGTAGCCAAAATGATAGTAGTACTGTACGGTATCACTGTTGAGGCGCAACACCTCAGCCAATGCTTCACGCATTTGCTCGTGCGACAACGCACCCTTGATGTGGGCGCAGCTATCCTCCACAGCCCGATTGATGAGGTACTGCAAGGCGGTGAAACTTGTAGGCACTTCGGGGAGTGTTGGCGGTGGTGCCAGCACCACAGTACGTACAACTGGTTTGGCAACGTTAGCCACTGGTGCCGGTTTAAGCACTGCCTGGCGCACTGGTGCCGGTTTGCGTGGGTTGGCGACCTCTGGTATAGCCACCATGAGACTATCCGGAATGGGTGGTGACGCTAGAGTGGTGCGGGCAGCCGACCACTCACAATGGTCGATCCACAGTTGTTGATAGCGCTCATCGTTGAGGGCTTCAGTGCGCCCCTCACATTCAGCAAACATCGAAAAAATCAGCATGCAGGGAATAGGCGGTGGCACCTCGCTACGCAAATAATCCACAATCCGCAAATACCACTCTGTGGGGTATTTGCCATTTGCAGGTTCTGGTTCTGCGCCATTTGCCATGTGTTGGATATGCCGGAAGCGTTCGGCATGAATAGTTGTAAGATAGCGCCGACAGATATCATGGATGATGCGATGCTGTGCATCACACTGCAAAAGAATGCGTTCGATACGCCAGTCAAGCGGTTTTTCGGTAATGGTACGCGCACGGAAACGCAAGCGTTGTACGAGTAATTCATCGTATGCATGTAATTTCGAGCGTTTATCGATGAGCTCACGGCTTTGATACAGTTGCCGGAGCATGTGTTTGCGGATGTCGTCATCAAGCGTATCCCAAAACACTTTTATCGCCTGTGGTGATGCCATTTGTGCGCTCAGAAGTGTGAATTCCATAGTATTTCCTAGAGTTCTATTTCGGCCAATATGATGCCTAAATTATACCACACCACTATCCACCACTCGAAGATGGAACAGCATGTATCGAGGATGCTAATGCCCACACCCTGATGATCAACCCACCTGCAAATGCCAACAAATGATATGCGGTGTTGGTAGACGAAGCCTGGTTATCATCGTCGCTTGATGGCAACACGTGGCCAACACCGAACTTGTCAAACATCGCTGTTGGTCATGAGTTACATCTTTTGCAATCTGCGACCAAGGCCGACGTAAGGAACGTGCGCATGTATGCTACTGTGGTGGTGCAAGCAGTTGTCGAGCACCATACATCAATATTGCACCATCAGCCCCGACCGTCAAAAAGTTGACTCCATTGTCGGCGAACGGCTGTAATGCCTGGCGTGATGGCCCGATGACGCCGACGACTTTTTGGGCTTGCTGCGCACTAATCACAATCTGGTCGACTGCATTTTTGAGCTCAGGGCCAGCCATATCCACGCCAAGCGATTGACTCAAATCAGATGTGCCAATGAAAATCACATCCGTGCCAGGCACTGCGCAGATTTCTTCGCGGGCAGCAAGGCCCCGGGCCGTCTCGATTTGAATCACCACCACTGTACGTTGATTACTCCGCGCCGGGTAGTCACGGGCAGCATCTGGTGGGGGCGGGTACCCATATGCGTCTGCTTGGCTCAACAGAAACGACTGCGTCAATGTGTGTAGACCACGCGTACCGTGTGGTGGATACATGCTCCACTCCACCGCCAGGCGCGCCTGTGAGGCACTCTCAACCATGGGAATCATGACACCATCGGCACCGGTTTCGAGCGCATGTTGAATTGCGCCACGCGACAAATCACGAACACGGATGATAGTGGCGATACCAAAAGCGTGCGCCGCCATCACCATTTGTGCGATTAGCGCAGGATTCATCGTGATGTGCTCATGATCAATCAAGAGGAAATCAAAGCCTGCATTGGCCATCAGAGGAATAACCTGGGGGTCTTGTAGTGTCACAAATGCGTTGTAACATGGGCGTGATTGTAGGGTTTGCTTAAGCATTCCAGGCGTTATCATCGCTACCTCACAGTCAACTGAATGTGCGTATCATAGCATAATCACATGATAACACTGTCATTTTCGCTATTCAGGAAGCGTTTATTGAGCAAAAGTTGACATTATTTGCATCGCGTGCTACATTCTAGGCACACCAAACAATACACATAGTGCGGTACACCACAGGGTTGTGCTGTATGCCAATGGAGGCAACGCATGTTAACGCGTATCACAGGGATTCGTGTAGGGCACGCTCATGACCGTGAGCGGCTCACCGGTTGCACGGTGGTGATTTTCCCCGATAACACTACAGCTAGCGTTGATGTACGCGGTGGTGCGCCTGGCACACGTGAAACAGATCTCCTTGCACCTGAATGCACGGTGCAACACATCAATGCAATCGCCTTGTGTGGTGGGAGTGCCTTTGGGCTGGCCGCCGCCAACGGTGTGATGACCTGGCTACGTGAACAGAATGTCGGATATGATGTTGGCATCACCAAAGTGCCTATTGTTCCGGCAGCTGTTATCTTTGATCTTGGATGCGGCGATCATCTCGCATACGCAACCAGTGACATGGGATATCAAGCTTGCACCAATGCCACCACTGATGCAGTTGCAGAAGGTTGTGTGGGTGCGGGTATGGGTGCAACTGTTGGCAAAATACCGGGGCTCACTGCTATGAAAAGCGGCATCGGCAGCTATGCAATCACCTTACCTGATGGTGTCACTGTAGCTGCATTGGTAGTCAACAACGCCTTCGGCGATATCTATCGTGAGCAGACAGGTGAACAAATTGCCGGTGCTAAGCTCCCTGATGGATCATTTTTTAATATTGCAGCACAGTTACGTGGTGGCATCTCGATGCCTATTTTCAATCCCAGCAACACCACACTCGTGGTGGTTGCGACTGACGCCCTACTCAGTAAAAGCGAATGTCGCAAAGTGGCACAGATGGCACAAGACGGGTTAGCACGCACCATCAAGCCAATTCACACACCATACGACGGTGATGTGATTTTTGCAGCCTCCACCAACACCAAGCCAGCCGGTAACATTGTGCAACTGGGCAGTGTAGCAGCTGATGTAGTATCGGCTGCGGTAGAGCGGAGTGTGATGCGGGCAACTAGTATTGCAGGTATTCCGGCGGCCCACGCGTCCTAGGGTGTAACGAGTTACAACTCGACGCCATATTGTGGTTCTTTTTGCAGCTGAAAGGAAGAGTCAATGCAGATCAACGTTCGGCAGATTGTCACGGCTGGGGTTCTCAGCGCAATCGCAATCGTGTTGGGGGTGACACAGCTCGGCTTCATTCCGGTACCCAACCTGAGTGGAAGTGCAACCATCATGCACATCCCGGTCATCATCGGCGCAATTCTCGAGGGACCTATCGTGGGCGCATTGATTGGGTTAATCTTTGGTATCTACAGCATGGTCTCTGATACTTCTGGGTTGTTTACCAATCCGTTGGTATCGGTGGTTCCACGCATACTCATTGGTATCACATCATGGTACACGTACAAGGCATTAGCAAATGGGAATTCGAATGTGGCAGCAGCCGTAGCCGGTATCGTGGGAACGTTGACAAATACGATCCTCGTTGTAGGTGCACTAGTTGCATTTGGATTGATTCCCATGGAAGTGGTACCTACAATCGTGCCACAAGCCATTGTTGAAGTAGTTCTGGCAGCTGTTATCACCGTTTTGGTTGCACAAGGCGTCAATCTTGTTCGCTCAGGCCGCACGTCCGCAGCTGATACCAAAGACGGTAACTACTAGAGCGTATCTAATTAGCGCCGGCAAGACAGCGCGTGTCTTGCCGGCGTGAAGGTTTCTTATGATAGCAATTAACAACGTTTCTTTTGCATACAATGCAGACCGCGAGGATGCTATACATGCGCTTCGCGGCGTCGATTTAGAGATAGGCAACGGTGAGCTGGTCGCTCTCTTAGGTCACAACGGGAGTGGGAAGAGCACACTTGCCAAAATCATTGCAGCAGTCCACATGCCAACACAAGGTACCGTCACTGTGCACAATACAGTACTCAGTGATGCCACCGCATACGAAATCCGTCGACAAGTCGGATTGGTGTTTCAACGTCCGGATGATCAGTTAATTGCCAATCGTGTCATTGATGATGTCGCATTTGGTCCAGAAAACCTAGGAATTCCACGTGACGAAATAGAAACACGCGTCCAATCTGCACTCAGCTCACTTGGCATACAAGACCTCGCCTATGCGCAAATAAGCAGTTTGTCAGGAGGTGAGCGCCAACGTGTCGCAATTGCTGGTGTACTTGCGATGCAACCAAGCTGCCTCATTTTAGACGAACCAACCACCATGATTGCACCGCCCTTAGCACGTAATTTATTGCAGCTGGCGCATCAACTCCGCAATACACATGGTGTTAGCATCATACATATCACCCATTTTATGCATGAAGTTGTTGATTTCGATCGCATCATCGTCATGGATGCAGGGAAAGTGTTGATGGATGGAAGTCCGTCTGAGATATTCCGTCATGCCGATGAATTACGCAACGCGGGACTTGATGTACCACTTGTGACACGTCTCGGTTCTCGTCTCCATCATTTGGGGCTTGATATTCCACAACCAATCTTGTCACCAGCACAGCTAAGCCATGTACTCGCTGCGCTTCCACGACTAGATGCAACTATCACAAAACCACTCCAATCGAGTGAATCTGTGCAAACGTCGCCAAATGTGAAACCACCTTTCATCGAGTTGGATAACCTCCACTTTATGTATATGAAAGATACCCCACTCCAGACTGTGGGGCTCGATGGCGCGAGTGGTGTGATTGCACAGGGTGAAATCGTGGCATTACTCGGTGGTACACAAGCAGGAAAAAGTACGCTCATTGAGTGCATCAATGGACTACGGAAACCACACATCGGTACAATTTTGTATGCAGGCAAAGATATTTTTGCCAAAGAATACGATATTGGGGCACTCAGAGAACGTATCGGAATCGTCTTTCAACAGCCAGAAACACAGCTCTTTGAAGAAACTGTCGGCAAAGATGTATCGTTTTCACCCAGACGGCGCAATCTCCCAGCGGAACAGTCACGCGCATTAGTTGAAGAGTGTCTCACTGCGGTAGGTCTCGATTACCAGACATTTCGTTTACGTTATGTCTATGCATTAAGCGGTGGTCAAAAACGACGCGTAGCGATTGCGGGTGTGCTTGCCATGCAACCAGAAGTACTCATCCTCGATGAACCAGTAGCAGGGCTAGACCCACGCGGTCGCAGTGAACTTGCGCATCTGATAGCTACCCTGACACGTGAACGCAACATGACTGTCATTTTGGTAGGCAATACGATTGACGAATTAGCAGAACTAGCCGATCGGGCGCTGGTAATGCATGCAGGCAAAATTGTCCGCAGTGGTACACTGCGCGAATTACTTCAGAATGCGGATGAACTTCATCAGCTTGGTTTAGAACTGAGCGAATCAGCTGAGATTGCCCGCGTCATACGACATGTAATCCCTGATATGCCGACAAATTTGCTCCACATGGATGAACTAGTCGATGCACTCATTAGACGATTCGGCACGACGACGGGAGGGCATCATGTCGTTTGAATTCTCGCGCAATGTCACATTTGGTCAATACATCGATGTCAAATCGGTGGTGCACACACTTGATCCACGCATAAAGATGTTGTGCGTAGGTGTGATGATGATCTGCACCTTTATGACACGCGGATTTGTCAGTATTGCGCCACTCATCGTACTTGCACTACTGATACAGTTCACGACTCATATCCCGGTAGGATTCACGTTACGTGGCTATCGTTTACTATTCCGCACCATGCTCTTCTTTATTCCATTCCAGATATTATTTTACCGCGCTGCAGCCGGTGTCGAACCACACATATACTGGCAATGGTGGGTGCTTTCTGTGAGTTACGAAGGCATTCTCAACTCTCTCTTTATATTATGCCGAGTAATCACGTTGTTTCATGCAATAAACATGCTGATGTTTACCACTACGATGATGGATTTATCCGATGGCGCAGAAATCATGCTTGATCCATTAAAGCGGCTGAAATTTCCAATCAATGAAATCGTGATGACAATGACCATTGCGCTTAAATTTGTGCCATTACTTATCACCGAATTAGAGCGGTTGATTCGTGCCCAAGTTGCGCGTGGAGTTCGATTCGATCAAGGTGGTGCGTTAGCACGTGCACGAAAACTCGTGCCTGTACTCATCCCACTCTTTGTAAATGCGCTTGGACGTGCCGAAGTATTAATTGTTGCCATGAATGCACGCTGTTATCGAGGTGGTGAAGGGCGCACAAAACGTCGCACCATGCACACACACAGACGCGATATGGTCGCACTACTCATCGTTACTCTCTTGGCTGCAAGTGGTGCAGCTATTGGTCGCATCATGGGGATATAACTATGTGCAACTCAAGTACTGAATGTATCGCCCATCTCGATCGGCAGAGCATGATAGATTTTTTGCGTGAACTCGTGCAAACACCGAGCGTCTACCTACCCAATGTGGCTGATGCCAATGAACGCGCGGTTGCGCAGCTCATCGTTGATCTACTCACCGAATGGGGTCTGCAGCCTATTACATGGGAAGTTCAACCAGGTCGCCCCAATATTGTGGCTGAACTCAGGGGTAATTTGGGCGATGGGGCATTGCTCCTGTTCGAAGGGCACACCGATGTGGTCACCCCAGGGGATGCCACTGCTTGGACACAACACCCGTTTGGTGCCACCATTGTGGACGGCAAAATGTACGGTCGTGGCACTGCTGACATGAAGGGTGGAGTAGCAGCCATGCTCTATGCCATCCGTGCAATCCAACTGGCCGGAGCACCATTTAAAGGAACCATCAGACTCCTAATTCCGGTAGACGAAGAGGGACTCATGATTGGGATAAAAGACATTGTTGCACGCGGCTATGCCAGTGGCGCAGCAGGAGCAATTATTTGTGAACCCGAAGAACACGAGGTCTGCATTGCACAAAAAGGAGCTTTGCGCCTGAAGCTTTTTTCGTATGGGCGTGTCGCACATGGCGCCATGCCCGAAGAAGGAGTGAATGCACTCACCGGCATGATTCTCCTGCTCAATCAAGTGCTCGGCATACAAAACGAGCTACGAAAGGCCCATGGAGAGCACCCGTTACTCGGTAAAATCTACCTCAGCCCAACCGTCGCACGTGCACCAATCAGTGGTGATGCGAGTCAGATAAACGTGCTCCCCGACAGTTGTGACGCATACCTCGATATCCGCACAATACCTGGCGTATCGCATGCAGCCATCATCACACGCATCGAAACAATGATGACCGACATATGCAATCAACACCGAGAATTCCGCTTTGCAGTAAGTGTGGTAGATGATCGTCCTTCGACTGAAATACCCGCCGACCACCCACTCGTACATGCCATCCAACATGGGCATAACATCGTCTACCAGCAAAAAGCACCCTTTGGCGGAGTACCTGGATCAACCGACGGCACCATCATTACACGTGATGCCGGTGTGCCCGTAGTCGTATATGGTCCAGGTCACAAACGCATCCCGCATCAACCAGACGAGTTTGTGATAGTGGATGAAGTGGTGCGCGCAGCAGAGGTCTACGTGCATGCAGCCTTACATTTTTTAGATCACCGTGCGCAGTCATAGTATGATGTATTCGATTCACAACAGGAGAACAGATCCATGAACAAGGTTACCATTCCCTTTATTCAATCACTCAAAGGGCAACGGAAATTTGCCATGTTAACTGCGTATGATGCACCATTTGCACGGCTCGTAGATGAATCCGGGGTGGAGATGATTCTCGTCGGCGATTCCCTTGGCATGGTAATGCTAGGGTATAACGGTACATCACCAGTCACCATGGATGAAATGGTACATCATGCCAAAGCCGTTGGTCGCACTGCCAAACGGTGTCTGCTAGTTGGTGATATGCCATTCATGTCGTATCAGGCAGACCCCATAGAAGCCGTCCACAACGCAGGTCGACTCATCAAAGAAGCCGGCATGGATTGTGTCAAACTCGAGGGCACGAGCAAACAGGCGCCCACCGCACGAGCCATCGTTGACGCAGGCATCGCAGTTATTGGGCATATTGGTTTGACACCACAGACTGCGGCCAGCCTCGGCGGGATCAACGTCATCGGTGGACAAAATTACGACACTGCCAAACGAATCCTCAATGATGCACTCGCCATGCAAGATGCAGGATGCTGGTGTGTGCTAATGGAAGCAGTACCTGCCGACCTGGCAGCGTATATCACTTCGCAGTTGCATGTCCCCACTATCGGAATTGGAGCAGGTATTGGTTGCGACGGGCAAGTGCTCGTCAGCCACGAAATGTTTGGCATGTTTCCTGGATTCGGATTACCGTTTGGCAAGCGCTATGCTGAAGCAGGGAATCTGATTCTCGCAGGGATGAAGCAGTACAACAGTGATGTACTCGGCGGTCAATTCCCAGGTGCAGACAACAGCTTCCCTATCGACGAAGCGCTAATGCGGCGGCTCAAGGAGCAGGCGTGAAAATCGCTATAATCGGTGCCGGCGCCATGGGATGCTTGTTAGCATCATATTTGAGTGCCAAACATCAAGTATGGCTCATTGATAGCTGGCAAGTGCAAGTTGATACCATTAACAATCACGGATTAACGTGTGAGCGTGATGGCATTCATACACATACTCACCCACAAGCCACCACACATGCTTCCGATGTAGTCGATGCAGATGTGGCCCTAGTACTGGTGAAATATCACCAAACAGGTTGGGCAGCACAGCAAGCAAGCCAAGTGTTGAGTAAAGATGGCATTTGTGTCACGCTCCAAAACGGCATCGGTGGTGCCGATGTACTTGCACAAGAGCTCGGTACACATCGTGTCACACGGGGTGTTACATCACTGGGTGCGACACTACTGGGAGCTGGCATGGTACGACATGCGGGAATGGGTGATACTGTTTTTGCAGATACAGTGGCTCCACATATTGTTGTCAAACTCCAAGAAGCCTTTGTAGAAAGTAGTCTACCAGCACATATGTCGTCCGATTTAGACGCACTGGTGTGGGGTAAACTCGTTGTGAATGTAGCGATTAATGCATTAACGGGAATACTACGTGTGCATAATGGTATAATAGCATCACACCCAGGAGCAACAGCAATTGCGCGTGCAGCCGTAGCGGAAGCAGTCCAAGTCGCCGAGGCATTGGCGATTCGCCTTCCGTATGACGATGCAATCGCTCACGCACTTGCAGTGGCACATGCTACCGGCGCAAACCGCTCATCAACGCTGCAAGATGTCATTCGCGGGAGCCCGAGCGAAATCGCCACAATTAATGGCGCAGTGGTACGGCACGCTGAGCAATTGGGTGTTCCTGTCCCTGTGAATCAGCTATTGGTCGAACTCATGGAAGTAATTGATACCACCGCAGCAGTGCGTATCACATAGGAGGTCCCATGTTCATTCTTGCACTCGTCGCCCAGATTTACTCATTTGTACTGTTTATCCGCTTTATCATGCAGTGGATTGACAAAGATGGTACCAATCAGATCAACGCAGCCCTGAAGCCGATGACAGAACCATTGTTGCAGCCCATACGACCAAACACTACCCTTAGTGGTATTGATTTATCCCCAATCGTGGTTAGTCTCATCATAAACATCGCAGTCAGTGTACTTGCAATGTTTATACCGTAACTCGGCTCATTGATGACTATTGCCCCATCTGTGAGCGCAGATGTGGCAATAGTGATTATTGTATTTATCTTACATCTTACAAGTATAATATTATAAAGAATACTATTATGACATCAGTGAGGACGTATGCGTTATGTAAGAACACGCATCATTTCACTTGCGACGATCGTGCTCCTTGCAGGTACTCTCGTCGCCTTTCTAATACCATATCGCACTCCTTCGTGGCAGACAGAACTCGATCGCATCCTGCCGATTGACAAGCCACACACCCTCACCTTTACTGCGGATGGTATTGTGGAACAATGGCAAATTGCCCCTCTATCATCCATGGCATCGGTTCTGTTTATCCCCAACGACATCAATGTGGCCACGCCAGCACTCCCCAATCAGCGACTCTTTATGGTAACTCGGCGCATCAAAGAATCCACATCACTGTCCGATGTACGCGAATTCTACGCACGCAGTGATACAGGTGATTTTCTGCTTGGGCAAGTGCGAAATGGACGTGTTATTGCCTACGCACCGCGCATTCTAGTACGGCCACAACAGGCCATAAATCACGCGTGGAATCAGTTTTTTACTGATGGTGCAGGTGGTATTACTGCCTCACAAACCATAGATAGCGAAGGATGTCGTCAGATTAGTATTCGTGGGCGCGACATCACCACATGGCACGAAACACTGTGTAACGACTCGGTACGCGCACAAAACCACGATGCACTTGACGCACAAACTGCACTCCGCAAGCAAACATCAACCATACTAGGAAAAAACGCTGTTGCGGCACTGCAACCCCCGGCACTTGCACAACTCGACGAAGCATCGTTGATCCGAATTGGCAATATGCAAATTCACGATAACAACGAAAAGGTGATAGCACCACTGGTCGTGTTACAACCACAAAATTTGCTCCTTGGCACAGTTACTAGCGGATTTTTGGCAGCAACGCGCATTTCAGATGGTTCGTATGCGTGGGAATATCATGTATCAGGCGATATTTATGGCTCCCCAAGTATAGACCCCTATAGTGGTGATGTCATTTTGGCCACGACCCACAAAGAAGTACACCGCATCACGGTAGACGGAATACGGCGTTGGTCGACCACTCTAACTGACCCGATTGTGGCAGACCCGTGTGCCACTCCACTAGGTGTCGTGGTGGCAGATACAGCGGGGAATGTGTCGCTGCTGGCGGATCAGGATGGGCAACCGCAGTGGAGTTTTTACGTTGGCGCAAATGTGGTGGCAACTCCCGTGTTCGTGCCAACGCAGCATGCAATCGTGGTTGCGAGTCAAAGTGGCAGCCTCACCGCACTTTCGCTCGAGGGCACCGTCATCTGGCAAAGCGAAAATGAAGAGGCGGTGCTGGCCGACCTTAGACACCACGCAGATGCGCTCTACGTTGTAGGCAACGAAGGTAGCGTGAGCGCATATAACGTAGCAAATGGTGAAAGTATGTGGGTGAATGCGATTGATGCACGCACTCAATGGCCAATCGCTGTATCTCAGCACGGTCTAGCGGTGGCGACCACAAAAAACGTGCATCTGCTTAATCATGACGGGACACCGCGTGCCATCATCAACGAGCAGGTCACTGCACCACCACAATTTATCGCGGATGGGGTGGTGCTTGTCAGTGAAACGCAGATTATGACTGCCAATCTGGACGGGATAGTACAGCACTCCTGGGCAGTAGCACCGATGAAAGCAGCACACGATTCACTACTCCACAGTCTGACTGTGGCCACTGCACCTCAATTCGATACTCAATCCCTTTACTTTGCAGACATGAATGGCCGGATCTTTGCACTATCGGCGCAGTCAAGTGCAACACCGCTTACCCCGCACTGGTATCACAATACGATTAGTGAGCCCATGAATAGCGGCACAGTAGTGCAACGCACAGTTGATGATGCAGGCAACCTGGTGGTGGCATCGAGTACGCAACAAATCACGGTGATTGACGCACAAAACGGCACCATACTCAAACAATTCCTTGCAGCATCAAGTGCGCCACCATATGCCATTGCGACTTCTACAGAACACATCTATATCGCTGAAAAATCACAACTCACCGCATACGCCCGCACTGACGGCAGTGTCCATTGGTCGCAACCGCTCGCTGCACTCGATCAACAGCATCTAATTGTTGCCGGCGATTCGCTTGTGCATGTCTACCAACTCAATGCGACACAGGCAATGGTACGTGTACACAACCAAAAGAACGGAGAAATACGGTGGGCATTCCCGTATTTTTCTACACCGACACAAACCACAGTTCATGCAGATAGTGATGCTGTCTATCTCAACGGCATATTTAGTTTGGCAATTACAGACGGAACATTTCGTTGGTTTAGTGAGATTCCACTCGTGCAACACGTAGCCACAAACAGTGCGTGGTGTGGCATCATCACGATTCAACCCGACGCATATGGATGTGTCGATCGAAATACGGGGAAGACAATCGACAGCTCGATTCACGCATTGCCTATTGGGGCACAACTCAGCACCCATCCACAACACGATACAATCATTATTTCCACACCCACCCATGTATGGGTGAAAGACGCGCAACGTGGTGAATTACGCTGGGAACAGGCGACTAGCAGCCCACTACAAGCAGCTATCGTCACTGCCAACAATACAGTAGCGCTCGTGTATGTCGATGGGCGGTTAAGCATTCACGATGCAATAAGTGGACGTACCCTCGCAATACTGCACGATGCACCGTTTGACTATCGATTCAACAGTCGTTATGGCACACTGCTCCCCTTGCTTGCACACAAACACATGTTGTTTCTGGTAAGTAATACGCACATCCTGGCTTTTGACAGGTCAGTATCAGGAGACACACCATGACAACATCATCATTTGTGCAGGCACTTCGCCATGGATTACACGCTGCCTATCAGGCTGTAGACGACACCATCTTGAGCGATATTCGTGCCAATCGCATGCGCCTGACCGGACTACGTGGGGAAACACAAATCCTTGCAATCGGCAGTGTGCTGTTTGTGGTTACTGGCATCTTGTTGATGTTTTTGAGTCCGTTCATTCGGCAGTGGTTTGCGCTGTATACCCACGCCACTGATGATTATGTCAATGGAGTATTAATTCCGCTGCCGAGTATCGCGCTTATTGGTATGACAATCTGTCTTGCTTGGACTCTCATCTTATATGCAAGCACTGCCATGGCATGGTGGATTCGTGTCACGCTCACGATTATCCATGGATCATTGATGTTTATTTGGCTCATACCGCTCAACGGTGTAAACACCACGAGTACAATCATATGCATGCTCGCATTGATGGTCGTATGTGTGGCAACATTACGCAGAAAAAGCAATGAAAGTCCATGGCGATGGATGATTATTTTTGGGGCAGAAGCATGCATGTTGATTGTGTCACATGGCGAATATGTCACATTACTCAATCAGAGTGGCATCAATATGCTCCTTGCTGGTATTGCATTGATGATGCAAGCGCATAATTTTCTGGTAATCCCCATGATGCTATATGTTGGCATCAACATGACACGCGCTGCCATCAACTTTGGGCAATGGGGGCGTCTTGCAACCACCGACGCAACACTCGTGCAAATCGGACTGAGCGTGGTGTTTATCTTTTTGCTACGCATCTTCCAGATTCCCAACATTCGGCCGCCATCGAGCGGCGAAATACTCGTGGCGCTGCTCTATTTGGCCATATTGGGTGTTGGCGCAGTGGTACTGTATCGCATGCGCCACATACCAACGTACGTGAGTGTGGATGAAACATTGATGCGCTATGCACCGTGGCTCGCACTGCTGAGTATCGTGCCAATACTGGCATTCACCATGCTCAACTTCACCATTGGCGGCGCAAATATGTTGACAGGTGCGACCAATGCAACCATCATCAGCTGGTGGAACTTACTAAGCGATCAATCATTCTTTGTCACTTATGGCATCGACATGCTCATCACGATTGGTATTGCTGCTGTCGCCATGCGGATGTGGCAGCGACAACAGTTGATTATTGCGCTTTATTTTGCAGTCATTGCTTTGATGCGCACCTTATTGTTGATTGTCGATCAATATATTCAACAGCCGCTCCGCTTAAATGTCGCTGATACACTGTTGTTTCTGGTATGTGTGTTATTTCTGATGTGGAAACTGCGCGATGCAGAGACACGGGTAATACGTCTACGCCAACTTTTGAGCATCATCGTGATTAGTTTTTTTATGCAACAGCTCGACTTTCTTAACAATCCACTCAGCCCGTTTTTTTCGTATGCAGGCATCTTCTTTGTGGGATTTGGATTTATGTGGGACACACTGGTAGGAGCTGGCTGGGTCAACAACGCTTCACCTGGCTTTCCGCGACATGCACGCCTGTTTGGATATCTGGGATACACACTCTTGACAATCACACTGGTTATGTGGGCTGGCTTTTCGTTGAATCCCGATTTACTTGCGTTGATGAGTGGTAAAAATGCCATCGAAGGCGTCTTTTCCTATGGATTCCCAGCAGTTCATCTACTCTATCTTGTAATCATCATCACACCCGAAAACGCATTTACCACGCCTCACCAAAATGACTCGGATGTACATGCTATACTAGCTGAACAACCATCTCAATAGGGGAGACCATGTTCGCCGAGATTCATGACTACTATCTGTTCTGTTGTTTGATTCCAGCAATGTTAGTCGGGTTCGCACTCTTTTATACCTGGTGGCGTAATTGACACAGCACATGCCACAGCGAGCAGTACAACAACGTACTGCTCGCTGTTTGACTCTTCCCTTTTTTTGTGTTAAATTCACATTTGCGAATACCGTTCAAGAATGCGAATCATGACCAATCACGAAGTCAAATCAGCGGCCCGCGTACTCGACATTTTTAGTGTGCTCGTCAAGCACCCAGATGGATTGTCGTTGAGTGAGCTGTGTGAGATTCTCAGTTATCCCAAAAGCAGCACACACGGCTTGCTGAATACGATGTTGCAGCGCGGTTATTTGCGCAGCGGTCGCCGTGAAAGGACGTATCGACTCGGCCCAGCGCTGTTTGAGCTGGGGAGTGCGTACATTGCGAACACAAGTTTGGTGAGTGACGGATGGGAGATAGTACGCACCACTGCCCGGTTGTGCGACGAAACGGTACACTTGGCCGTGCTGGATGGACGTGAGGTCTTGTACGTCGCCAAAGAGGAAGGAACCAACACGATCCGTATGGTGTCTGCAGTGGGCAAGCGCTTCCCAGCGTATGCAACCGGTGTGGGCAAGATGTTGTTGGCCAACTTGACTGATCACGAATTACTCCACTACTTTCCCGATAGCGTACCACTCACACAAATTACTGCAAACACGATTACTCAGCCAGTAACGATGCGTCAGGTTATCGCACAGGCACGCCACGACGGATATGCGATCGACATCCAAGAATCGACTCCAGGCCTGTGCTGCGTGGCAGCACCCGTGTATGATGCACATGGTCAGATATGTGCAGGTCTTAGTATTTCGGTGCCCAGTATGCGCTTCACAGATATTCGCCGCACCGAACTCATCACACTAGTAACCGCACAAAGTCACGCACTTTCAGTGATTCTCGGCTACACTGCGCGTCCAAGTTTCTAGAATGTCACCGAAAGTCCACCATCAACGACGATGGTATGACCAGTGAGATATGTTGCAGCACCATCAGCCAAAAATGCAATCACATGGGCAATTTCTGTCGGTTCAGCAGGGCGTGCCAACGGTATACGGCGGCGTTTCACATAGAATTCGTGAAAATCGCTTGTACTATGTTCGTTCACTCCATTCACCACTGCCATGGGCGTCTCTACAAAACCAGGCGCAACGCCATTGACCAAAATGCCATAAGGTGCCAATTCGACTGCCAAACAGCGCGTAAGCTGATCGATAGCACCTTTGGCGGTATTGTAGTGTGATGATGCAGGCGCCCCAAGAAATGCATTCACCGATGAAACATTTACGATTTGACCACCACTTGCTTGTGCAACCATGTGCTTGGCAACAGCCTGACTACAGTGAAAAGCACCATGGTACATGACTTCTACAGCACGGTACCACTCTGCAAATGGCGTCGTGAGAAAATCAGCCGGGTAAAACACACCTGCATTATTGATGAGAATGTCGACCCCTCCCATGGTAGCAACTGCAACCTCCACCATGTGTGTTGCATCGGTGCGCACATCGACGTGTAACGCATATGCATGCCCACCATTGCTGTTGATTTCGGCACAGACATGCTGTGCAGCCTGATTGTTGATGTCTGTGACGAGCACGTAGTGTCCACGCTGTGCGAGGAGCTGTGCGGTGGCACGACCAATACCACTGCCGGCTCCAGTCACAATGGCTCGTTGAGGATGTTTCATGGGTAATCGCTTTCTACGCTGGTGTAACCTGGCCATCCCAACCGATGTGCGCAATTCCAGACACATCGTCGTAGAGTACCAGATGCACCGCTGTCTGCAACGTGTCACCGGCTGCTATCCGACTCGCAGTACCAGCATGTACCGCCTCTTCGAGACGGTACGGATACCCGGTACACGGTTCGAGAATCGCCACATACAAGTCACGCCAGCCCCCATACGCACCAAACACCCACACCGATCGGAAGATGTGCGGGTCAAAGACCAGTCCAGCGCCATAGCGATGTTGTGTATCAGTCAGCGCACACCAACCGGCACTCAGATCAATTCCGTAATAAAAATCGCAGCTCCGCACAGACGCATCCGGCACCAAACGCATGTCAACAATACCATCGGGAGTATGTGCAAACGGCCATTGTGCAGTTGCCACATCAGCACCAAATCGTTCGCGAAATCCCGCATCGAGTAACACCTGCGTGGCCGGCATATCAATGCGTGATGACGCACTAATCTGCATGGCTGGGTGCAGTTTCCACAAGTAATCGAGTGGTTTATAGCTATGATTAGTAAGCGTATATGCAATCTGAAGCACACAAGAATCAGCGTCAAGCGTAATCGTACGCATGACACTGGTATTGGTGACGACACCGTTCCGTTGTAGATGCAGACTACACGACGTAGCATCACGTGATACATGCCATTCAAAGGGCATCGACCACCATTCACCATGGTCTGGGTAGGATTCACCGCTATATGAAGTCGGTGCATCATTGGGAAAAAGCTCATCCCAACCACCGCTGAACCAGTCGTCATAGGTGGCACCATACGGTGCGCTACGTGGCTGCATGCGCGGATTGTGCCATAGGACTTCACGGTCGTGGCGCTTATCGATAAGTGACCACAACTTACCACCAAGTTCGGGTAAAAACAGTGCTCGTAGATGGCGATTTTCCATCACCACAGCGCGGAAACCTCGCCATGTGTATTCTGCATCAATGCGCACCATGTCTCGCATACTATGCTCCTTGGACACGTGTGACGACGATGATTTCGGATGAAAACTCAGCAAGTGTAAGCGTGACACCCTGCTCCATCAGTTGTGCACCACGCAGTTGCAGTGTCGAGGCGTGATCCTGTAACGAGACATGATACAGCACATCCGGTGCAAGTGCACGTGGCCGGATACACCGTTCATCAGCATCACCTTTGGCACGATAGACCATGATGACGCTCTCATGTTGGTCGAGCGAGACAGCCTGAATGGCATCCCAACCCACCCCCACATTATCGACATTTGCTCGTGGCGGCAACAGATGCACTACCTTGGCATCACGAATCAGGGTACGAAAGCGTTTGTATTCGAGAATAGCAGCTCGGGCATCAGCCTTTTCTTGGGCATTCCAATCAGTCACACGTTGCATAAAAATCAATGGACCGCCAAAAATGGAGCTACGCAACGTATACGGATTCAGTTGATCTTCCATATAACGTACGCTGTAGCGTGGCGAGAACGGATATGAGGCACCATACACACCTTGGCGGGTGGCATACGTGGCAATGTTGTCCACAGTGATACTCGTATGGTACATCTGCGCCATTTTGTACGTCATCATCATGCCGCCATCTTCACAGTTTTCGATGACCACGTGTGGATAGTGCGTACGAATATGGGAAATCACTTTGTCAATACCGAGTTGTGAATTCGCATAATTACTATCGTTTGGCGCATGCGTGTGGTCATGGCGTGGGCAGTATTTGACCATGTCTTCGCCATCTTGGATGATATAATCAATTTTTTCTTCTTCGATGAGACGAGACAGTTGTGCGATAATCCATGCACGACATGGATCGTTACCAAAACAGAGTATTCCCGCGCCAAAGTAGTCATCATAGCTATGGATGAGCCATTCTGGATGCTCAGTGGCGATTGGTGCCTGCGGGGCACATTGTGCCAGTGCCACGTGCACGCCAAAGCGCATCCCATATTGCTTGGCACGAGCTGCAAGTGGCGCGAGCCCCCGTGGAAACTTGACTGGGTCAGGGCGCCAGTCGCCGATACAGCGCGCCCAACCAAGATCAATGACAAAAACTTCTATGCCGAGGTCGTGGCATGCATCGATGACTTGGAGTTGTTGCGCTTCATTGATTTCTTGCCCATACTTCCACGAATTGTACTGCACCCACGGATAGCGATCATCGGGGCGTGGGGGATGGATGTATTGCTCTGCAAAACGTTGTGTCACAAAACCGGCCTCATCCCAGTCACCGTGGTAACGTCCCACAAAATGCCCCGGAACTTCAAACAATTGCTGTGGTGCAAGACGATGATTGAGCGCATCAATATGACTTATCACACTCGTCTGGGTCGCGGTGGCTGATGCCAAAATCCGGCTTTTGCCGTCAAATTCGATACCTGCCACCAGGCCATCACCTTGGTGCGGTTGTTCGGGATCTCGATCATGTGGGGGCGGTCGGAGCGCAAACCACGCACAACTCGTTGCGCCATCATAGTGTGATGGATACGAGCCCATGCGAATCTCGATGGGGATACGACCTGGCCAAATCTGTGATTGGTGTTGGGTAAAGAAATCGCGCCGATAGGCCCAACTAAACTGATCCACATGAAAGAGATAGAGAGGAGCCTGTGCGATTCCAAGGTGCAAAATGGCACAATTGGTGACTGTCACATTCTGTGTACTGATGTTTTGCGCTTGGCCAAACATGCGTACAAACGGTCGATTCGAATACAACTGAATAGTGTGCGTAAGCAACAACGTCTGCGACCGCAAGGTGAGTTCGATGTACGTGGAGCCATCGTCGCGCTGCTGTGGAGAATGATGGTGCAGCGATTGCCATACCACACGTTGGTCATCACAGGTCATATCGCCAATCACGCCAGCCCGGATGTCGAGTCCGGGAGTAACACTTTGCAAGTCGTAGTAGACAACACCGTTTTGCAATTCAACGTGCATATGCATGATGTCGTTATTCAGGCGTAATTGGTTTGCGCGCTCGCTCTTGATCTGCATAATTTGTGCTCCTGCGGCTACAAAAACCCACGGGCAGTCAATACGACTACCCGTGGGTTTGCTGACATCACCTAGCCTTCTGCCAACATGGCGTTCGCTTTTTCGTCAATCTGCTTGCCGGCTTCTTCCGCAGAAATCTTGTTGTTCCACACCTGATCGAGTGTGGGTGAAATGACTTCACCCAAGATTTGCTGCACTTTGGCGCTATAGACATCGCCGATACGCGCACTGCCGATTGAGTCTGAAATCTGGCGGAAGCCTGAGGGCATTCCGTCCAGGAACGCTGCTGAATTACGCGCATCTGCACGCACCGGAATCCAGTCACGGGTTTCAGCCATGGTCTGCTGGTATTCAGTAGCACACCAGATGGCCCAGGCGGTGGCGGCTGCAGTCTGCTTGCCGTCCTTGGGGATGACCCAGCCACCGAACCAATAGGGCATGGCGCGGTTCTCGCCCCACTTGGGCATCGGTGCCATGTCCCATTTGAACGGCAACTGCTGGTTGCTCGAAATCATCCACGTCCCACCGGGGTACATGGCAACTTTGTTTGAACCAAAGATACCAACTTCTTGACCAACCACCGAGCGTGTTTCCGCATCAGGAGCCAACTTCTCGACGTACATCATGTCTTGAATCCACTTCAAGGCACTCACCGCCTCAGGCGAGCTCATGGTGAACTTGGTCGGTTCGACGACTTTATCGAAGTAACCACCACCTTGTGCCCATGCCAATGAAATCGAGCCCCACCACACGGCCAAATCGCCGACATCAAAGCCCCATTGCGTGACCGTATCGCCTTCTTCCTTTTTGAGTTTGGCTGCAATGACTTTGATATCATCCCAGGTAGTGTTTTCATCCGGGTATGGCACACCTGCTGCATCAAAGATGTCTTTGTTGTAGAAGAGCGCCATGCTCTGGATGTTTTCTGGAATGGCGTACATGTTGGCGCCATCAAACTTCCAAACCGCCATCTGATCTTGGGGGTACAGGTCGGGATTTGCAAAATCAGCAACTGCATCCAGGTCTGCTTGGACATTCTTGAGCAACCCCTGTTTGTAGTGCCCGTATGCTTGCACGTCCCAGAAGTAGGCATCGATCGGTTCCTTGGACGCATAGGCCAGATCGACCTTGGGCCAATACTGATCCCAGGGTAACAGCTCGATGGTGACTTCGTACTTCCCTGCATACTTTGCATTAAACAGGTCGGCACGCTTCTTGAAGTTCTCGTCGAGGACCGGCGAATTACTCCAATACATGGCCTTGAACTTGGCAACTTCGCCTGTGGCTGGTGCATCTGCTGGTGCATCTGCTGCAGGTGCAGCACCACCGCACGCGGCAATCACACCTGATGCCATCACCAATGACCCAAAGGCCATCGTCCGCAAAAAGCGGCGGCGTGACAGTTGCCCACCCTTCTCATTAGTAGCCATTGTACACACTCCTTTGTCATGTGTAGACAATCTATGTACCAGGGTGTTACCCCTTGATACCCGTCATTGCGATCCCCCGCACGAAATACCGTTGTGCCAGAATAAACAAAATAATCGGCGGCACAATCGACATCGAGACAGCTGCCATGAGCAGATGCATCTGTGGACCAATACGCGGTGACCCTTGGAAGTAGGTCAACGCCACCGCAATCGTACGTTTGCTCTCGTCATTGAGATAAATCAATGGCGTAAAAAAGTCGTTATAGGTTGCCACAAATGTGAATACGGCAATCGTTGCCAACACGGGCCCACTCAAAGGAAGCATGATGTACCACCAAATCTGATAGATTGTGGCGCCATCAATCATGGCAGACTCTTCGAGTTCACGGGGAATAGTTATGTAAAATTGACGCATCAGAAAGACATAGAACGCATTGCCAAAGAAGGCGGGCACAATTAACGGCAGAAACGTGTTGACCCAGCCCATTGCATTAAACATCAGATAGGTGGGCACCATGGTAACTGCCCATGGCAACATCAGCGTCCCGAGCAGAATCATGAAAATAAAATCACGTCCGGGTGCATTGAGCCGTGCAAACCCGTATGCAGCAAATGACGCCGAAAACAACGTGCCAATCATGACAAGTACCACAATCATAAACGTGTTGCTGGCGTGTACACCAAAATTCAAACGCGTGATTGCAGTCATATAATTGACAAATTGGGGCTCCGCAGGAATCCACTGCGGCGGGCTGATGTAGACATCCCCCGCACGCTTGAGCGATGTGGTAATCATCCAAAAAAACGGAATCATAATCACAATGGCACCCATCGTGAGTACGATTACAGTCAATATTGATGCAATCAGGTCATTACGTGACCGAGATGACATCCGTCGTCGTAATAGCGTCATGGCCGCCCCTGCCGATCACGTTCGTAGAATACCCAAAGTGGTGAAGAACGAAATACCATCAGCGTTAGCATCATTACAATCAAAAACAACACCCACGCCAACGCAGCCGCATAACCAAAATTGAGATACATAAAGGCATGTCGATAGAGATAGACTGCAATAAAGAGCGTCGCGTTGTTGGGGCCACCATTTGTTATCACGAATGCATCGGTAAAGACTTGCAACGCGCCAATTATCCCGAGGACCAAATTAAAAAACGTGACGTGTGAAATCATCGGCAATGTGATATAGCGGAATTGCGCCCAGCGCCCTGCACCATCGATTTCTGCAGCTTCCAACAGCTCACTGGGAATTCCTTGCAACCCTGCCAGAAAAATCAGCATGGTGCCGCCCACACCCCAGATGCTGGTAATAATCAGTGCTGCAAGTGCATAGTTTTCATCGAGCAACCAGTTCGGCCCCTTGATACCAACCGTGCGCAACAGCGTGTTGAGCACACCGTATTGCCCGTTAAATATCCAACGCCACAACATCGCCACACCCACACCAGAGATGACGGTCGGTAAATAGTAGATTGAACGAAAGAAATAGACACCACGCATTTTGCGATTGAGGAGCATGGCCAAAAATAACGCAACCACCAGCCCAACCGGTACACTCACCACGGAATAAATGGCGCTGACGGAAAGTGACTTCCAGAACAAATCCTCTCCGTACATTTTGGTGTAGTTATCGATGCCAACCCATTTAGGATCGCTCAATAGATTGTATTTGGTGAAACTCAGAAATAACGAGACTATAATCGGACCAATGGTAAACACAAGTAATCCAATAATTACTGGCGACATGAATACATACGCATCGATTGTTTCTCTGCGTTGTCGCCAATTACGCTTGGCTGATGCTGATGCAACTCGTAAAGATGCCATTCGATAACCTCGCTGTTACCTGGACACACTCGAATTTCACATATGTGAATATGTTTCATCAATCGAATGATGCCCCGAGTATAGCAGTACAATGATGTTCTGTCAAAAAACAACAACGAACGAGCAACACCAGAGCGCTTATGACACTTGGGTGAGTACAAACAACGACGAACCAGGTTCTGGTGCACCAGCATAAAGCCACCCATCACGCAACGTGGCACCATCAATACGTGTTGTTTGTGCAGTGTCAAGCCATGTCACTTCGTATGTCGCATCGGGGTTAATCGCATCGAGGTAAAAGCGACGCTGTGCTTTGGCACCTGGCAGGCGAAACAGTGCAACCAGCATTTCACGAGCACCAGGCATCACATACTGGAATCCCGCAAAACGATCGAGTGTCCCGTCGCGTCTGGGTTGATTGGTGAGGCGCACCAACGTGCCCTGTTGTACGAAACGCCGCACGACGTGCTTATAATCGTGAATATGCTTAGCATAGCGATGGCGTACCCAGTTTGGTAAATCAGGGAGCCCCTGTGAAAAGCCAAAACGATGCAACATGCTGATATGCGTGTAATAGTCAAGTTGTGCACAATTCAACGATTGCGCACGCGGATCAAACGTCTGTTGCGGATGATCTGCGAAGCCCCACTCACAAAACCCCCAGTGCAACAACGCATCCGCAGCCAGCATGGTGCTTGCACCCCAAAACAACTGCAAACTATGCTCTGGCCAATCCGGGTCACTGAGAAATGCCATATGCGTCTCACGTGCAATCCCCAAGTCAATCCGCAACCCACCCGATGAACAGTTTTCGAGCACCACATGCGGGTATTTGTGGCGAATTGCAGCAAGCAGACGGTAGTAGCCCTGGTAATGACAGAGCAACCCATCACCAGCACCATGTCCATGATCAGTGCGATTGCATCCAGCACCAGGGTCCAGGTTAAAATCGAGTTTTATCCAATCGGCATGATATTCGCTGATAATGCGATCAAGGGTAGCAAACGCCCACTCCCATCCCGCCGTACTCCCCAAACAAACATAGCCGAGTGATGCATCGAAACGACGTGCCACAATCTCTGGATGCGATTGATTGATCGAGGCACTACGGCCAATGGCTTCGATTTCACACCAAATGCCAAACGCCATCCCAGCGCGATGCACGTAGTCAGACAATGCACGAATCCCCGACGGAAAACGCCGGGTATTAACCAGATGCCAATCACCTCGGTAGTCGTACCAGTGGGTGTGTGGATCAGATGGGCCAAACCATCCTGCATCGAGTGTACAGACTTCGATACCGAGTGACTGTGCAGCATCGACATTGGCACGAAAGCGCGCTTCGTTGAGGGAGCGATCCTCGTACGTCCACCAATGATTCCACTCGACAGGAAGTGCATCAGATAAAGGAGAACGCGGGTACCAAAAAGCACGTCCCACCTGTGCATATGTGGCCGACGCACTATTCAAATCAGCATGATCCTGTGCCACCAGCACCACTTTAGCCGACTCAACGGATGCGCCAGGAGCACATTCCACATGAAAGGCCCAATCATTGAGCCCTGCACGCATACGATATGCACCATCTGGTTGCTCCGCAATAGTAATAAGCCAGTTGCCCGACCATGCCACTGCTACTGCTATAAGCGCGCGGTTATCGCGCCACAGCGCACACCACGGATGCATGCCTTGTGACGAGCGACCAGCCCGTGTCTCGAGGCGCACCGTGCCTGTCAACCACTGTTCATGTGGCTCAAATTCACTCCCCCACCCCCCGCTATATGACAACATTTTGTATGATGCAGCGGGGAAATCGAGGACGACAGAGGCGATATCGGTGACCGTGCATACAGCAGCACCTTGATTAGTAACTACCAGCCACGCCTCAGCGAGTGTTGTGCCATCATAACAGCGCACATGCCAGTCAATTCGTAGCTGATGTTGTGGTGCCACAAACGTCAGCACTGCAGTAACCATGCCAGATACATCACGCTGGTATTCCACATCTTGGAACTGCACACCTGCAGATTGGGCGGTGAGCACGTCACCAGCACAAGCAATCGACCACAACGGAGATGCAGGCATCGCCCACAGAATGTCGTTGACACGCCAGATAACACGGCGGGAATGTGTGTCAAATGACACATGCAACGCTTCGAGATCGACAGCAATAATCGTCATGACAGACCTCTTTGGGCAATCGGGTAGTGTGCATATCCTACGAGTGAGTCGTTTTTTTGTCAATGTACATGTATTGCAAATCATGGGCGCACATGTAAAGTCCAGTGCACGTGGAGGATGTGTTCCATGATACATGTTCGTGTATGATAGGCGCATAGCTCCTTTTCTCATGACGAGGGATACCATGCACATTGATGCTGTTGATTTCTACTATTTATCGATGCCAGAAGTCCTTGACATTGGAGATGGCAGCCAAGATGCACTCTTGGTACGCATCCAAGTAGGTCCATACGTGGGTTGGGGTGAATGTGAAGCTTCGCCACTGGTTTCGATCGCGAGCCTGGTATGCCCGATGTCCCATAGTGCGTGCAAACCAGTACGCGATTCAGTTCTTGGGCAACCATTCAATGACAAACGCGACATTTACCGCATTAATGCGCTTGTGCATGCCAACAGCCTCGATCTGCTCCAAGCACCACATACGCTCTCAGGTATCGATATTGCCTTGTGGGATATTTATGGCAAAATGTGCGACACCCCAGTATATGAGCTGCTTGGTTACGACCAAGCATATGCCAAAATGCCGTATGCATCACAGCTCTTTGGAGACACCCCAGAGGCGACGTATGAAAAAGCGTTGCGCGTCCGTGGTGGTGGCTTTCGGGCAGCCAAATTTGGCTGGGGACCATATGGATTAGGTAGTGTCGCAGCAGATGCTGCACATGTGTATGCGGCGCGTGAAGGATTAGGTGCTGACGGCGTGCTGCTCATCGATGCTGGTACCGTGTGGCTCGATGATGTTGACGTAGCCAGTACTCGCCTCGCCGCACTCAACGAATGTCGCGTCACGTGGCTCGAAGAACCGTTTGTCTCTGGCGCACTCAAATCATATGCCACGTTGGCGCGCCTCGGCGCCCCGCTCAAGCTTGCTGGTGGTGAGGGGTGCCACACCTATCACATGGCACAACACATGATTGATTATGCGCAAATCGGCTACATCCAAATCGACACTGGACGGATCGGTGGTATTTCAACGGCACATCAGGTGGCACAGTACGCACAAAAACATGCAGTGACGTATGTCAACCATACATTTACGTCGAATCTCGCATTAAGTGCATCGTTGCAACCATATGCAGGCATCGCTTCAGATGTCATTTGTGAATACCCGGTCGAGTTAAAACAGCTGGCATACGACATGACAGTAGAGCACATCGTTCCTGATCAGTCGGGTATGATCCACATCCCGGCGGCACCAGGGCTTGGCATTACACCGAATCTCGCTGGCATCGCACCATACGTGGTTCCATGTGAAATTCGGGTACGCAATACGCTCATCTACCAAACTCCACCGCTGCACGCATAGCGCAGACAGTCAGACAGGCATGTG